>JADHLM010000006.1 GCA_016780665.1 Hyphomicrobiales bacterium
ATATGGACGGAAAGTCGTGTCAGGAGAATGGAAGGATTATACAATTGATACTTTAAATGATCAGGCCATTTTTTCTGTGTATAAGAAAACAAACGAATTACCTCAGTTTAGTATTTGTAAAATACCAAAGCTAAAAAACTCCCAAGGAATATATCAAATCAAAAGTACAGATGGTCGGATATTAAAAAGGGGAAGTGAACTTCCCCTTGTTTTAAAAATCTTAGAAAAAGATAAGAGTAACTATAGAATTATTTAAATTACTATCTTCTTTGTCCAAATAATTGAAGCAACAATATAAACAGGTTGATAAAATCAAGATACAATCTTAATGCACCCATAATTGCTTTTCGACCTGATATATCGTGACTATCGCCTTGATAATAGATTTCTTTTATTTGCTGTGTGTCATATGCTGTGAACCCTGCAAAAATTAGAACACCTAACACAGATATTCCAAATTGCATTCCACTTGAACCAATAAATATATTTACGATGGAAGCCAGAATAATCCCTATAAGTCCCATAAATAAGAAAGCACCCCATGCTGATAAATCTTTTTTCGTAGTATATCCATAGATACTAAGAGCTCCAAAGGCACCTGAAGTTATTAAAAATACGCGAGAGATACTGTTCCCTGTATATGCAAGGAAAATATATGACAATGATAATCCCATTAGACCTGAGAAAACCCAGAAAGATGTTTGTGCTGCACTGAAAGACATTCTTGAAATTCTCGCACTAAGATAGAATACCATCCCGAGAGGTGCAAGCATGATTATCCAAATTAGTGGAGTTTGTGCTAGAGCAATGTAGACACCAGATACAGCTGCAAAATAAGCTACCAAAGCAGTGATTAAAAGACCAATAGCCATGTAATTATATACTCGCAACATGTACGTTCGTAACCCTTGATCAATTTCGGCAGCAGCGTGAGTGGATTTACTATAAGTGTTTGGTTCCATTTTTGTCTCCATAAAATTTCTTATACTATATATATAAGTGATTATAGAACTGGAAATCAAGTACATTATATGATTATTATATAATCAAACTAACAATTTTGAGAATGTTTATAATCAAATTAAATTACAATTGAGGTAAATTATGACTGTTAAATCAAAAAGATTGCCTTGGCCCACAAATCCAGAACAAACTAAATTTGTAAAAGATTTCAAGTTTCAAGATTTCAAAACTGCTTGGTTATTCATGAATAAAGTAGCAATTGAAGCAGAAAAAATAGACCATCATCCGAATTGGTCAAATAGTTATAACATGGTTCATATTGAGCTAACAACACATGATGAAGGAATGATTACGGAGAAAGATATCAATCTTGCAAATCAAATTGACTACATTGAAGATAATATCAGATCAGAAAAAAAATGACAGATATAACAATCATTGCACGTGGATATTTTTCAATTGGAGTCCAGAATATCTCTAAACCAATGAATCTTGGAAATTTGATTAGATCGGCTCATGCATTTGGAGCCAACTCTGTTTTCACGGTAAATCCGCATCAAAGAGTAAAAGAAAATATTACAAAATTAAATAAATCAGATACGTCGAAGTCTGGTTTGCATTTGCCCTACTTCGAATGGCAAAAGATTGATGATATGATGATACCCAAGGGATGTAAATTGGTTGGTATTGAGATTACTGATGATGCCGATGATTTGCCAAATTTTGTCCACCCAATACAAGCTATGTATATTTTGGGCCCAGAAAAAGGCTCTTTATCTCCAGATACATTGCAAAAATGTGATTTTATAATAAAAATACCTACAAAATTTTCACTAAATGTGGCAATAGCTGGTGCAATCGTAATGTACGATAGATTAAAAACAATTGGAAAAAAAACAAAATAGAAACACTCAATAATTAGATTTGTTTACTAAAAATAAATAATTTTTTTTTATTCTAATAACGTTTATGGGATTATTTATTTATGCGCATATCTAGAAAAAATCTAATACACTCCAGTATTATACTCATATCTTTTTTATTAGTCACAAACTTATATGCTGCAAGTGTAAATGAGCCACAATTAAAAAGTAGATTTGGTGATTGGCGAGTCTTTGCACATGAAATTAATGGCGAAAAACTCTGCTATATTGCCAGCACACCCATTAAACAAGATCCAAACGATAGAAATTGGACCCCAAATTTTTTTATATCAAAAATTAAACTAAATGGAAAAAATTATAATCAGCCAAGCTTATATATTGGATATAAATTAAAAGGGGAGACTTCTGTATCAATTAAAATATTAAATAGTACATTCAGATTAGCAACAGATGAAGCGCGAGAGCGAGCTTGGTTAGTTACTGAAGATGAAGAGCAAAAAATCATTGAGGCAATGAAAAAAGGCTATCAAATGATTATTAAAGGTACATCAGAATTTGGAACAAATACAACTGATCACTACTCACTCAAAGGCGTAATTAGAAGTCTTCAAGAACTAGACTCAATATGTCCTTGAATTCCAAAGTGAAAGCATTATAAGATTTAATGATGATCACCGTTCATGAAAAATTAGCGCCACAGGGCGGTGATAAAAGTAATTTACAGACAGTATATGGTAAATTACAATCTGAACTTCTCGAAGATCTCAAAAATTATAACATCCCAACAAAGCATAATTCCATGCGAACAAAACAACTATGGAATTGGACATTCCTAGGGGGTGTAAAAGAATTTTCTGAGATAAAAAATATGCCCAAAGAGCTTCTAAATGAGCTATCTAAAAAATATACCTTTACGCGCGACTCAATAGCACTGGAGCAGGAATCGAGTGATGGTACAATAAAATGGTTAATAGATCTTGCATCTAAAAACAACTCTACCAATAATCAAATTGAAACTGTATTTATTCCCGAGAAAAACAGAGGAACTCTGTGTATATCTAGCCAAATTGGGTGCACGCTAAATTGTTCTTTTTGTCATACTGGAACGCAAAAACTCGTTAGAAATCTTACAGCCGATGAGATTGTTTCTCAATTGTTAATTGCAAAAGATAGGCTAGATGACTGGCATCGAAATAACCCTAATAACATAAGGAAGATTACAAATGTTGTACTGATGGGAATGGGTGAGCCACTTTACAATTTTGATAATGTAAAGAAAGCATTATTAATAATGACTGATTGTGACGGTTTAGCTTTTTCTAAGAGACGAGTCACACTCTCTACATCAGGTATAGTTCCATTTATTGAAAGGGTTGGTAATGAAATTGGTGTATCACTTGCGGTATCTTTACACGCTACAAATGACGAAGTAAGAGATATCCTGGTTCCAATAAACAAGAAATATCCCATTAAAGAGTTGATTAATGCATGCGAAAATTATCCAAGACTGAAAAACTCAAGTAAAATTACTTTTGAATATGTAATGCTGAAGGATGTTAACGATAGTTTGACAGACGCAAAGGCACTAATAAAATTACTTAGAAATATACCAGCAAAAATTAATCTTATTCCATTTAACCCATGGCCAGGTTCTAACTATATTTGTTCAGATATGGAACAAATAAAGAAGTTTTCAGCCGTAATAAATAATGCAGGATTATCAGCTCCAATAAGGAAACCAAGAGGACAAGATATTTTAGCAGCTTGTGGTCAATTGAAGTCTGAAACATTAAGATTACGAGATAAAAAGTAATATACTTTAATTAATTAATATTTTATATCTACAGTTATGACAAATAATATAAAAAAAGTAGTGTTAGCATATTCCGGCGGTCTAGATACGTCGATAATACTTAAATGGTTACAAAATCAATATAATTGTGAAGTGGTAACATTTACTGCCGACCTGGGTCAAGGGGAAGAAATTGAACCTGCTCGAAAAAAAGCGGAGATGTTTGGTGTTAAACAAATCTACATAGAAGATCTTAGAGAAGATTTTGTTAAAAATTATATTTTTCCAATGTTTAGAGCAAACACTCTTTATGAAGGTCAATATCTACTGGGAACAGCTATTGCGAGGCCATTAATTGCAAAAAGGCAAATAGAAATTGCAGAAGAAACTGGTGCAGATGCTGTATGTCACGGAGCTACAGGAAAAGGTAATGACCAAGTCAGATTTGAGCTTGGTTATTATTCTTTGAACCCATCAATAAAAGTCATTGCTCCATGGAGAGATTGGGAACTAACATCAAGATCTAAATTAATTGAATTTGCTGAACAAAACCAGATCCCAATTCCAAAAGATAAAAAAGGTGAAGCTCCTTTTTCGGTTGACGCTAACCTTCTTCACACTTCATCAGAAGGTAAATTAATTGAAAATCCAGAAAATGAAGCTCCAGAATATATTTTTCAAAGAACCTTATCAATTGATGATGCAAATAATACACCAACAACAGTTAGAATAGGTTTTGAATGTGGAGATCCAATATCAATTGATGGTGTAAAACTATCCCCAGCTACACTTTTTGAAAAATTAAATGACTTAGGTAAAAACAATGGAATTGGAAGATTAGATCTAATTGAAAATAGATTTGTTGGTATGAAAAGTAGAGGTATCTATGAAACACCAGGCGGAACAATATTATTGAAGGCGCATAGAGCAATAGAAGAATTAACTCTGGACTCAGGTACAATGCATTTGAAAGATGAATTAATGCCAAAGTATGCAACGTTAATATACAATGGGCTATGGTTCTCGCCAGAAAGAGAGATGCTTCAAAAAGCAATTGACGTATCCCAGAAATACGTCACTGGAGAGATTACTCTTAAATTATATAAAGGTAATATACTTATATCTAATAGGCAAAGTAATCATTCACTCTATGATACTGATCTTGTTAGCTTTGAAGATAGTGATACAGATTACGATCAATCAGATGCTGGTGGATTCATAAAAATCAACGCTCTAAGGCTTAGATTACTTGCAAAAAGAAACAAAAAAAACAGTTAGTCACAATTCCATCTGAAATTTTGTAGCCTTAAGCGTGTTATTCATTAGGCATGCTACTGTCATCAAACCAACTCCACCTGGAACAGGTGTAATATATGCAACTTTTTCTATTACCCCATTAAAATCGACATCGCCGACTAATTTAGTTTTTGTTTCCCCATCTCGTTCATAAGTTATTCTATTTATCCCAACATCTATAACTATAGAACCTTCTCTAACCCAATCAGCATTGACAAATTTAGGTATACCAATGGCAGCAATAAGTATATCTGCATTCTTCGTGTATGACTCAATATTCCTCGTTTTCGAATGAACCTGTGTAACTGTACAATTAGAGTTTGTTAACAATTGACACATTGGTTTTCCTACTAAATTAGATCTACCAATCACAACAGCATTCATCCCAGATAAATCATCTACTTTAGATTTTAACATTATATGAGAGCCCTGTGGTGTACAGGGAACTAAGCTTTCGATTCCATTCATTAATTTGCCCGCATTGATAGGATGTAATCCATCAACATCTTTATTTGGGTTAATGAAATTAATGATAGTTTGTTTGTTTATGTGCTCAGGAAGTGGAAACTGTACCAAAATACCATTAACATCATCGTCCTTATTTAGCCTATCGATCAGTTCTAACAATTCGGTTTCTGTTGTAGTATTCTCCAACTTATATTCAAGTGAGTTAATACCAACTTTGTCACACATAAGCTTTTTGTTTCTAACGTATACGGCACTTGCAGGATCATCTCCAACTAGTACTACAGCTAAAGCTGGTGTAATTCCGTTTTTTTTAATATCATTTATCGATGCTGTCACCTCATCAAGCACTCTGGCTGAGATAACTCTTCCATCAATTAATTTATGATGATGGTCTGGATGAACTACCAATGTGTTTCTCCAATACTATTAAATATTGATTATCAAGATATTGATGAGATCTTTAATGATAAATAATATAAAGATTGCAATCAGGGGGCTAAAATCAAGACCATTATATGATGGAATATATCTTCTGATTGGGCTCAAAATAGGTGTAGTCATTTTATAAAGAAAGTCAGATATTACTGAAACTATATAATGCCTGGAATTCAATATACCGAAATGTAACAACCACTCAGTTAAAACATTTAGTATTAGCAACCAAACAATCAGACCCGCAATCCATTGAATAAACATTAATGTATGCATAAAGACCATATTAATTAATCCTAATTTTTGTATCTAATATTAATATAATTTGCATAAGTCATATATTCAATTGGTATGTTAATTCTTATTCTTTTTTTTCATAAAAATGGCAAGTATTATCGAAATTTCGTAAAGTAGTATTAATGGTAATGCTAATAAAAATTGGCTTATTACATCTGGTGGAGTTAAAATTGCAGCAATTACAAATGAAAAAAGTATGCAATATTTCCTCTTTGAAGTTAACCATTTTACATCAATTAACCCAATTCTAACTAAAAGCAGTATTAAAATTGGTAATTGGAAACAGATTCCAAAAGCAAGGATTAGTCTCATAACAAGGGATAAATATTCAGAAATCCTAGGTTCAACTTCAATTGGCAATCCTGAGCCGTTGGATGGGAGTTCGAATGACAGAAAGAAATTCCATGCGATGGGCATTACAACATAATAAACCATGATAAAACTTAGTAAAAAAAGGAATGGTGTGGCAAGCATGAATGGTAGAAAGATATTTTTCTCATTTTTATATAGGCCCGGTGAAATATATTTCCAGATCTGGATGAGAATTAGAGGTAAAGAAATAAATAATGCCAAATAAAAAGCTACTTTGATTTGTGTAAAAAAACCTTCATGCAAAGCTGTAAATATCATTCGTCCTCCTCGCTCGTTTATTAAATCTGCGAGTGGTTGCTGTAAAAAAATATATACTTGCGCCGAAATGCTTGTATCAAGATTTATAAATTTTAAATTTATTATTGATACACAAAAAATGAAGATAAATAATGCAAATGAGTATATCAATCTAGATCTTAACTCAGCAATATGATCTAAAATTGACATTTTTTTATCATCTAATTCTTCGGTATCGCTCATTATATCCAAACTTTTAGTGTTGCTTTTTTATTCTTTAATTTTTTTAATTTCATCAATTTCTTTTATGAGATCATTGTTATAATTAATATCTCTCATAGTTTCTTTCACCTTATCAAGATCTTCCTTACTAAGAATACTCTCAGTTTCTTCGAGAAAATCTCTTGAGATGCGTTTTATTTTTCTAGAAAATTTTAAGAATTTATTCAGAGCTGTCGGTAGCTCTTTGGGACCAAGTATTAAAACTATAACAACCGAAATAATTAGAAGTTCTTGCCAGCCAATATTAAACATCAACTACACTTTTACTTTGAATCCTTATTAGAATCTTCAGTGTCATCATCAGTTTCTTTAATTTCACCTTTTACACCGTCTCTGAAACTTCTTAGACCAACCCCAAGATCGCCAAGCATTTTAGAGATCTTTCCTGGCCTTGAAAATAGCAATAGTACAATTAAACCAATTACTACCCACTGCCAAAAACCAGATATTCCCATAATTAACTCCTATACAACTTACTGTTTTTATTGTTTTATTTTGAATATATTCTGAAACTAATTTACTAAGTTACTGAATTACTCAAAAAATATTTACTTGTTTTACAGACTAAATGACTTTTATTTAGACACATAATCTTATTACATATAGTATATTTCATATTTTGTATTTATTAAATAACTAATAATTCATTACTGGGAGATAAAAAATGTTCAATTTAATTAAAAATATAATAGGTGGCTCTCCTAAAAATGATGAAAGCCATAATTACAAAGAATATAAGATTATCCCTAAACCAAAAAGAAACGGTGGTTCCTTTACAACAGAGGGGAAAATTATAAAAGATACAGACGAATATCAAGAGGCATACTTTATCAGGACTGACACATTCAGTAAAAAAGAGGATGCTGTAGACTGTATTATCAGAAAAGCCAAGATTATCATTGATGAAAATGGTGATAAGATTTTTGAGAAAGATTGGTTATAAATTTTTCGGTATCACAAATTCAAAACTAGCTAAACTCTCTTGATTAATATTTGACCAATCATTCGCTTTATATTTCAGTATAGAAAACCCGCACGTATTATATTTTTGATAATCTGTTCGAAGAATTTTATTTCTTGGAACTAAGAAGCTTACCAAATCTGATAGAGTGGGCTCATGGTTGACTAATAATATAGAGTCAACTCTTTTATCTTGATGGAACAGGATGTTTAGTAGAAAAGATACATGGCACCCATATAGATCATCATCATATATTATGTCCTTTTTTCCTGTATCGGAGCCCAAATTCATTAAACTCAAAGTCTGTTTACATCTCTGAGCGGTTGAACAATAGATTATATTTGGGTTTAGATTATTTCTTTTAACATAACTCCCAAGGAGGAAGGCATCATTGACCCCTCTATCAGCAAGCACTCTATCTTTATCAATTTGATATGGATCAGACCAATTGGATTTGGCGTGACGAAGTAAATATACAGTCTTCAATTTAACGCCAATTAGTTACTCAAAAAATCGCTCATCGATTCCCATAAGCTCTAACGCATTTAAACCACAAATCTTTTCCCTATCTGACTCAGTCAGTTCTGGTATTTGGTAAACATGTTCAACTGGATTAAATTCAGCCATATCAAATGGATAGTCTGTTCCAAGTAAGATACGATCTACACCATATTGCTTTATTAAGAAACTTAATTGTTCATTAGAAAAAATAAGAGTATCAAAATAAAATTTGGAGAGATAGTAGCTTGGCTTCATGTGAATGTCTTCCCTACAATCCGGGCGCGCACCATATGCATGATCCATTCTCGCAAAGTAATGCGATGCAAATGCACCCCCATGACTTAAAACAAATTTTAAGTTAGGGAATTTTTCTAATACACCACCAAATATCAAATAATGGACCCCGACTGTTGTATCTAATGGATTCCCGATAATGTTCATCATATGGTATTTTGATAATCGTGGACTTGAGAATGATGATGGGTGTATCAGCATTGGGATATTGAGCTCTTGTACTGCTTCCCAAAAAGGATAGAGCCTTTCAGATGATAACTCTTCATCCTCTTTAACTCTTGCTCCAATTTGTATACCCTTAAATCCAAGTTCATTGATACACCTTTTTAGTTCTTTTATTGCTAAATCAGTATCTTGTAATGGCACAGTTCCCAAACCCACATGTGTCGACTTATTTTCATTAACGGCCTTATAAATTCCATCATTTACTATTTGGCTTGACTCATGACCAAGAGAAGGCTCAGTTGAGTAATAAAATTGTCTTGGTGCGCAAGATAATGCAGCAATATCAACTTGCATTTTTTCCATATCAGGAAGTCTATAGTTCATATCTGTCAAATAAGGGGCTCTTTCAGAATGATGTTTCAAAGTTTGTTCTTTTGATGCCTGACTTGCAAATCTGAGTTGAACATTTGAGTCATCGGGAATTCTATCACCAATGAGTTTATCTGCTTCAAGAATTCTCATGTGAATATGAAAATCGACTGTTTTTGTCTTTGGTCTAGGCTTATCGTTGAGGTGCTCCCTCCCAGCAGTAGGACCATAAGGCCTCATTGGTATATCGTGTTGCATTTATAAATCCTTTATCTTAAATACTTTGATTTTAATAAGTTATCATTATTCCATAACTTATTTGATGTGACAATCAAACTTAGCAAAAGAATATATAAATTTTCTATGTTTTATCTTATGAAAAATTTACAAATAATTTTGAGATATGATACCCGATATATGACGATAATCCCGTTAATACTGTACCCCATATAGTATCAACAATGGATACTTGTAGTGGCCAATCCTTCAACGTTGAGTAATTTGTCATATCATATGTAAGGTATGCAAAAAATCCAAATAATGCTCCATAAATGAGGGCTGTATTTGCACTTCCATCTCTCAAAGCAGGTATTGTAGAAAAGATTAATATACCAACCACATATAGTGAATAAAAGATGGCTGCAGCTTGCATGTTTGGTTTATCAGCAAGAATGTATCCAAGATTTCCAAAGTAGAATTTTTTAGCAATAAACCCTAACCATATTACGTCTATTATCAGAAATATTGTTAAAACAATAATATATGTTATTAAGTATTTTGTCATAGCATTACCATTTGAATGATGAGTATATAACGTTTACAAATATTGCATAGATCACAACAGTAATAACTATTGAGAAATATCTTGTCTGAAAAAATTGCAATAATTGGTGGTGGAATATCAGGATTATCTTCTGCATGGCATATATCTCAAACCCATAATGTCACGTTATTTGAAAAAAATAATTATCTGGGGGGTCACGCAAATACAATACTTGTAGATGAAAAACACAATAAAGTTGTCCCAGTTGATGTAGGCTTCATGGTCTTTAACGAGCTTTCATATCCAAATCTTATTCAGCTATTCCAAAAGCTAGATGTTCATTCACATGACTCTGATATGAGTTTTTCAGTTTCAGACAAAATAAAAGGTTACGAATATTCCGGTTCAGGATTAGGTGGTTACTTTGGGCAAAGAAAAAATTTATTAAGTGTAAAGCATTGGGGACAATTATTATCGATAGTGAGATTTTATTCAAAAGCTCAGATAAATATCAAGAAATATGCAACTGATACAACTTTATTAGAGTTTTTGAGGGCCGAAAAACTATCATACTTCTTTATAGAAAACCATATAATCCCCATGTGCAGTGCAATATGGTCTTGTGATCATAATGAAATGTTATCCTACCCTGCTCATGATTTTGTAAGCTTCTTCATTAATCACGGATTATTCAAGCTAAAGAACAGACCCAAATGGAAATCCGTGGCTGGCGGGAGTAGAGAATATGTCGAAGCAATCAAAAAATCTAATAAAATCAAAATCAAACTAAATACAAACATTATAAAGATAGAAAAAAAAGAAGAAAAATTTGAGATTATTTTAGATAATGGTGAAAAAGATATATGCGACAAATTAATCTTTGCTTCACCTGCAAATGAAAGTAAAAAACTAATTGAGTCAGTTGATCAGCAATTAGCGGTTCTATTGAATAAGTTTAAATATCAGGAAAATTTAGGCATATTACACTCTGACTCAAATTTAATGCCTAACTCAAAAAATATATGGGCGAGTTGGAACTACATACGTTCCAATAAAGATAGTTCAAAATTATCTGTAACCTACTGGCTAAACAGTATCCAAAAAATTGATAGTCAAACAAATTATTTTCTTACTCTAAATCCTGAAAATCAGATTCGAGAAAATCAAATACACAAACAAATTTATTTCTCCCATCCAATTTTTGATTTAGACAATAAAAATACAAAAAAAGAAATTATGAAAAGACAGGGTAAAAATAATATTTGGGTATGTGGTAGCTATTTAGGTTTTGGTTTTCACGAAGATGGAATACAGAGTGGACTCATAGTTTCAGAAGACATAATAAAAAAAGCAAGACCATGGAAGGTAAAAGAAGGCTCAAATAGAATAGCGGTTTAATCAGAAATTTATTATGATAATACTATGATGAATAACAATATCCTCGTTGGCAAAGTGGTACATAAGCGAATAAACCCAATTAAGCACAAACTTCATTATAATGTTTTTGCGCTAGAGGTTGACTCCAACAACCTTGAGGATATTGGCAAAAACTCTAGGTTTTTATCCTACAATAAATTTAATCTCTTTAGTTTTTTTGATACTGATCATGGGAATGGGAAATCTTTAAATGATTTTCTATCTGAGATTATTGAAAATACAAAAACAAATAATCCTATTTCAAGGTTTTCAATAATTTCTTACCCAAGGGTATTGGGGTATGTATTTAATCCAATAACAATCTATCTAGGATTTGATGAGTCTAATAAAATTGAACTAATCATTTATGAGGTAAATAACACATTTGGACAGAGAGTGATTTATGTATTACCAAACAATAATAAGGAAGAAATAATCTATCAGAGGTGCGACAAGAAGTTATTTATCTCACCATTTAATGGAGATAATGGAGTGTATACTTTTCATATAAAAGATAATGAGCAATCTTTCCAAATTGGAATTAATTTGAAAGTAGATGATGAACCAATCATAAATGCTTACTTCTTTGCTCAAAAATTTGAGCTAAATCATAAAAATCTTATAAAAACATTCAGAAGTAATTTATTCCTAACATTTAAAGTAATTATCGCTATACACTATGAAGCCCTAAAATTATATTTTAAGGGGATGAAATTCAAAAAGAAACCCCAAGCAGAGAAAATTCAAATATGTTACATTAGCGCAGAAGACATAAGTTAAATGATGAAGAAATATATCAAGGAATTATTTAGTTGGGAGCCAGAAGGATCAATAAGAATTATTTTTCCTGATGGTTCAGAGCACTTGCTAGGATCAGAAGAAACTGATCTTTATATGAAATTCAATAATTATAAGATTGCCTGGAATTTCTTCACAAGTAGGGCAAATGCATTCAGTGATTGCTATGTAAATGGTGATATTGAATGCTCTGATTTAACAAGTTTCTTTATATTTTACCTCAGAAATAAAGAAAAGTTTGATAATATGGCTCCGTTTAAAATCTTAAAACTCAATTTATCCTACCTCAGTCATGTGCTCAGATGGAATAGTATCAGCGGGGCAAGAAAGAATATAAGAGCTCATTATGATATGGGTAATGACTTTTTTGCTGAATGGCTTGACGAAAGCATGCAATATTCGAGTGCTCATTTTAATGAAGACAACAAAACATTGGAAGAAGCCCAAAATAATAAACTACAAAAATTGAACGCATACCTAGATATTAAAGATGATGATACCCTACTTGAAATAGGCTGCGGATGGGGCACATTGTCACAATATTTATTTAATAAAAATAATATCAATATTGATGCTATTACGATCTCTGATGAACAGCTAAAGTTTGCACGTACACTGAAACTTAAATCATCAAATAAGAAATGTGACTTTAAGTTACAAGATTATCGCAATACTGACTCTCAATATAATAAGATCGTCTCTGTAGAAATGATTGAGGCAGTCGGGAAAAAATATTTACCCATTTATCTCAATACAATAAAAAAATGTCTAAAAAGTGACGGCCACGCTATTATCCAGGGTATTACAATAGCAGATGATAAATTTGATGAGTATAGTAACCAAGTAGACTTCATTCAAAAATATATTTTCCCTGGAGGGTTTTTACCAAGTCAAAAATACTTAAAAGATATTACAATCTCGAGTGGATTAGAAATTGAGACCTTAGATGAACTCAATCTCTCTTATGCAAAAACACTAAAAATATGGAGAGAACGATTTAACACTAAATGGTCGAAAATAAAGACGATGGGGTATGATGATAAATTTAAAAGAATTTGGAATTATTACCTATCATATTGTGAGGCAGGCTTTATTGAGAAATCAATTTTTGTAAATGTATTTAAATTTAAACCAAAAAATTAGGTTACTTTTTCCAAACCATCTTATTAACGAAATAAAAATAAAGTCTATTCGGCATAATTTTCATCATCTTGAGAGCTAAACCAAAGAAAAATGGGAATATAATTTCATACTTTGATTTTTCTAATCCTGTTATTATTTTCTTGGTAGCATATTCCATAGATACCATACTTGGCATCGGAAACTTATTTACCTTAGTCGCATCGGTATCAACAAAACCGGGATTAATCAATGAAACGGTAATGCCGTACTGACGCAGTTCTGATTTGAGTACCTCCGCTAAATTTATTAAAGCAGCTTTGGTTGGGCTATACGCTATTGAATTTGGGAGTCCTCTATAACCAGCTACAGAAGCCATAATTGCTATATGGCCACTTTTTCTTTTTATGAAATGAGGAATAATAATTTTAAGGCAATTCATCACGCCAAAATAGTTTATATCCATGGACTTTTTCACAAGATTATAATTTTGATCCAAATTATCTAACGTGAATAATCTACTTATACCAGCATTGAGTATTACTAAATCTGGAAGTTTGTTTGTGTCCTCTGTAAAGATTTTTGTATCTTCTGTAAGCTTTTTCTCATCCGTTACATCCATAACTAACGGTATTATGTTTTCAGACACTTTACTAATTTCAGATAACCTATCTTCACGGCGAGCTGAAGCGAAAACTTTAACGTCTTTTTTTGCTAGTTCTATTGCAAGGTTTTTACCGATGCCAGAGCTTGCACCAGTAATCCAAGCTGACTTCCATTTTTGGGGCATTTATTTAAATACGTACAATTGATTGATACATATTTGCAATCATACTCTTAAAGACCATTGGGCCATCAGTTGCAATCACACAAATACAATCTTCTTTTGAGCTTACAACTGGTTCATGGTGTGTTGATGTGTCATGGTCGGCAATGTCTCCAGCAGCATAAGTGCCATTTGCATCTTCAAAAGCACCCTTTAACACAAGAGTTAATTCGCCACCCTTATGTCCATGCTCAGGAATTTTCTTATTAGGCTTAATCTTTAAAAAAGTTAAGTGACAATTGGATTTATCGCTGATTTTAACTTGGCTTTTTTGGATTCCAGGAGCAAAGAATGACCACTGAATTTCATCTAGATCTGTTCCGATATATCTCTGCAAGGAAGCTGGAACTTCAGAGTTAAGATCAAAATCGATCTCTTTAATTTCAGAATTGTTATTTTTATTGTTGAGTTTATTTAAAAATTCATTGAAATCTTCTGTCTTATCTTTGTTTTCGATATCATTCTCCATCATTGATGCGCCAAGCTCATTTCCAATTTGCACAATTTCTTTACAATGGTCACAATTTTCTATGTGTGATGTAACAAGAGTACTGAAAGCCAAGCTCAAAGTTCCGCTTGAATATGACATTAATGTTGATAGATCTGGATGTTGTTTCATGCCTGTAATTCCTTAAGATTATGTTTCATCTTTTGATAAGCTAGCCTCATACGTGACTTGACTGTTCCGATTGGGATATTCAACTCACCAGCTATTTCTTCTTGAGTTAAGTCATTAACAAAAGATAACTCAATGACTTTTCTTTGTTTTAAGGGCAACAATTCAATTGCCTTTTTAACACGGGCAGAAATTGATTTTTGCTCGACAATTTCTAAACCACTTTCATTGTCTGAAGCAATTTCAACTTCTGAAATATCTGTATAGGGTTGTGAAGATTTTTTTCTTAGTAAATCAATCCTATTATTCCTTGCGATGGTATAAACCCATGAACTGAAGGATCCTTTATCAGGATTGTACATATGGATTTTCTCCCAAATATTTATCATTGTATCATGCATAATATCTTCAGCCTGAGCTCCATCAGCACCGCTTTTCATCAATAAAGATTTTATTCTTGGTGCAAAATAATTAAATATAACCTCAAAGTCTTTTGTATTCTTTTCAGCTTGAAATTTTTTTACTAAGTCCTTGTTTACTTCCAACATTATTTTTTATTTTTTTATTACATTTCATATGTAACAGAATTTAAACGTTTTTTTCTAGAAAAAAGATCATTCATTACCATGATTAATCTAACTTTTTACCAGTAACGTAGTATAAGTATGAGATCCTTATGAAAACAGATGATAAAAATAAATTTCAAAAAGCAAAAGTATTGGTTGTAGGTGCGACCGGAGGTATTGGTTCAGCATTTGTTGAAAAAATTAAACAGTTAGATAACAATAATGTTGTCATAGAAGTGGTTCGTAAAAAACAACATAATCACCAAATTGAAGTTGATATGCTTGATGAACAATCCATGACGCAATGTGCTCAAGAAATTCACAATCAACATGGGTCTATCGATATTATACTTAATACCGTTGGTTTACTTCATTCAGATGGTGTAATGCCTGAAAGAGCTCTAAAAGAAATAACCCAAGATTTCCTTCAAAAGACTTTCGAAGCAAATACCTTCATACCGTTCATGGTTTCTAAATATTTTATACCACTTCTATCAAAAGAAAATACCTCCTTGATAGCATTCATGTCCGCCAGAATAGGAAGTATATCAGACAACAACCTAGGCGGGTGGTATAGTTACAGAGCTTCAAAAGCAGCTCTCAATATGCTGATAAAAACTTTATCAATAGAACTTTCATATAAGAATAAAAACGCTATCTGTATAGGTCTTCATCCTGGTACTGTGAAAACAAATTTATCAGATCCATTTTCTGAGAAAATTAAAGCATATAAAGTATTTTCTAAAGAAGAGTCTATTGATTATCTTGTTAATCAAATTAATCGTGTTGACCAAACATTTAGTGGTAAATTAATTGACTGGAAAGGCGATGTAATTCCCTACTAATTTTCATTGAGAAGGATCAGACATGGAACCAGACATCACAAAAAGTATTGTTAGAGAGTACCGGAGAGAGAAAAGGCGAGCATTTCATGTTAAAAAGAGAAAAGGCAGAATAGACAATAGAACAGGAAAACCTGGGAAAAAAAAGTAGTTCAGCCTACCAATATTATAAATAAAAAAACTTATCAACTAGAGCTAACGATATTGTTGAAATACGCTTATACCGATCAGGGTAAGTTTGGAGATAAGTTGGGCATGATTACTAATGTTTGTATTTTCCTACTTGATTCCTACTATTACTCGTGTTCTCCACCCGGATCTCTTTTGTCTAGCTTGATCTTAACACCATTAGACCAAATGTAATTTCTTGTCCTGTTAACAGAATGGTATCCATTTAAAAAACTATATGGTGAATTCTCAGCAATATCAAATGTCGTAACGGTTACTATGATAGCTGCTAAGAGCGTTGTATGAGCAATTGCACTAATACCAAAGGCAAAAACACTTTCAACAATCATTAGGCCAAATACAATGCTCCACATAAAAGCGAGCACTTGCATTATCATGTGTTGTACATGTAAGTCTGGTATGTTTTTTAGGGGATTGTGCCTTGCATCCATCACGCCATTCCATGTGTTGTAAATATATTCTCTCATTTTAATACCTCTTAAATCATTATATTTATATGTGCAGATTCAAATCTGCCATGTTTGTAAGTAAATATTTCTTATTATTTTGTGTGAAACTAATGAAAACCTTACCACACAATTTTTGAATTTTAACTAATTTACAATGTTATAACGAACGTTTACACATCTTGGTTCACTATAGTTTTATAGTTTAACCATTCCAGAGGTAGCGAACACCTCAAATTATAGAAACTCCTAGATATTGTCAGATTATACCCATACTGATTATAGCAGATTGCGCACATGTTACTGCAGTGATATAATACTTCTATGGCATTGAAAGGTAAAAAGATCGTAATTTTGGGAACTGGAGCGAATGGGTCTTGCGCAGCCGCCGACATCACAGCAGCTGGTTACGATGTGACACTGATTGATCAGTGGCCTGATCATGTTAATGCAATGAATAAAGATGGGTTAACCATTAATCTCCCAAATGAAACAAGAAATGTCCCCGTTAAAGCTAAGCACTTATGTTATCTGGCTGAATTTAATCATAAATTTGATTATGTTTTTTTATTTGTAAAAGCCTATGATACACAATGGATAACAAAATTAATCGAACCATATTTGGCATCTGATGGAATTTTAGTTGGTGTTCAAAACGCTATGACTGCAGAGAGAATCTCTTCGATTGTGGGACCTGAGAGAACAATTGCATGTGTTGTTGAATGCTCATCAGAATTATTCACTCCAGGAATTATTCAAAGAGATACGATAAATGAAAAAACTTGGTTTGGTATTGGTACAAATACAGAAGTGATGAAAAATAGATTAGATGAAATAAAAGAAATACTCTCATCAGTTGGCAAAGTTAATATTGTAGAAGATATCATTTCAGCAAAATGGATGAAACTAATCATTAACGCAATGTGTATGGGACCCTTCGCAATGTTAGGGTCGAATCTTTATGAAGGTTTTAAGATACCAAAAATGAAAGAAGCGGTTATGAAAATTGGAACAGAAGCTCTAAGTGTTGGACAAAAACATGGCTATAAGATAGTCCCCATATTCGGCTTATCAGAAGAACAAATTAACAATTCTAATAACCCAATTGAGCTGATGTTGGATAAATTAATTAAGGATATTGGTCCAAATGCAAGAGACGCAGTATTCCATGATCATCTCAAAGGTAGATATAGTGAAGTAGATGAAATTAACGGTTTGGTCTCTGATTTAGGCAGAGAGTATGGAATTGATACGCCCATAAATACTGAAATTGTAAATGTGACTAAAGATATCCATTTAGGTAAATTATCTCCATCTCTTGATAATTTGAACTTCTTAACAAAGCATCTCTAAACCTTCATTACAATCTGTCCAACTGTTTTCCTCGCCTCAGCATCTTTATGGACTGTCACAATATCATCAAGATGATAATCCATATTTAAACTGAGCTTAATGCTTCCGTTTTTTATCATTTCAAAAACACTTTGAGCACTCTTTCTAGCAATTTCTGGCGAGGTCATATAATTAACCATTGTTGCTCTATGTATGTATGCTGAATTTTTAACCCCATCCTTTGCAACATCATATAAAGGAGGATTGCCTGAAGCACTTCCATAACTAACAACCAGACCCAATTTTCTAACTGAAGCCAATGAAATATCCCAAGTTGTCTTACCTATTGAGTCATAAACAACATCAACCCCTTTACCATCAGTAATTGCCATAACTTCATTTACTATGTCATGATCCTGCATGTTAAAAACATTTTTGTATCCTGACTTCAGAGCAAATTCTTCTTTGTCTTTGGACCCAACTATTCCAATTGCAAAGGCTCCCAGAGAATTTGCCCACTGACCTGCAATCTGACCAACTCCCCCCGCAGCAGCATTAAATAATATTGAATCTCCCTTTTGTAGTTTATGAGTCCTGTTAAAGAGATATTCTACAGTCCTGCCCTTCGTTAATATAGCAGCTGCAATTTCTAAACCCATCCAATCTGGAACTTTGATTAAATCATTTGCATTCATAAGACGTGAATAGGAATATGAGCCAAGTCCACTCCCACTTCCCGCATATGCAACCCGGTCACCAATGGAAAAATCTATAACTTTTGAGCCAACCTCTACAACTACCCCAGCACCCTCTGTTCCCAACCTACAGGGCTTTGGAGGTGATGGATAAATACCGGATCGATGATAAGTGTCAACCATATTAAAGCCAACAAATTCATGTTTTACTAGAACTTGGTTATCAATTGGATTTGGAAGATCAACATCTTCCCACACCATTTGATCTGCAGCACCACTTTGGTATAATACTATAGCTCTTGTTTTCATTTTCAGTTCTCCCTAATATTCAGGTATTTCAAATAAACTCATAGGGTAGCAAGTTTTTTTTATATTTAACAAAGAAAAGTTGACTTACACTATTTAAAATATTAAATAATGTTATTGATTTAAAAAAACTATCGATAACATAACATAAATTGAAAGAACTCACATGACTGCGGTTATAAAAACAGGTGGGAAGCAATACTCTGTAAATAAAGACGATATCATTATTGTAGAAAAACTTCCTGATGAAAAAGGAAATACTATTACATTCAATGAAGTCCTTATGATCACCGAAGGGGATAAAACCATTATTGGTACCCCACTTATTGAAAATGCTACTGTGACTGCAGAAGTAGTTGAACAAGACAGAGCAAAAAAGATTATTGTTTTCAAAAAGAGAAGACGACAAAACTCTAGAAGAACAATTGGTCATCGGCAGTTCCAAACAAAACTGAAAATATTAGATATCTCTGCTACTGGTAAGAAGAAACCTGAAAAGGTAGCGGCTCCAAAAGCAGAAAAAGTAGTTAAAACTGAAGTAAAAAAAGAAGCTTCCAAAAAAACTCCAGCTAAAAAAGCAGCTCCAAAAGCCGCTGTAGCTGAAAAGAAAGCTCCAGCAAAAAAAGCACCTACAAAAAAAGCTACAAAAAAAGATTAATTAATAGTATAGATTTAAGAATATTTAAAAGAGGAAATCATGGCACATAAAAAAGCAGGCGGATCATCGAAGAACGGACGCGACTCAGCTGGTAGAAGATTAGGTGTAAAAAAGTTCGGAGGTGAACAAGTGATTCCTGGTAATATTATTATAAGACAAAGAGGAACTACATGGCACCCCGGTGAAAATGTTGGAATGGGAAAAGATCATACAATTTTTGCAACCAAAACCGGTGCTGTGAAATTCACAGATAAGAGAAATGGTCGAAGAACCATTAATGTTATTGAAGCAAACTAAGCACAGACTCTTTTTTAAAACCCATATTACAATTAAATTGATTTGATACCTTTATCTATAAATAATGGTAAGATATTGTTATGAAATTTTTAGATGAAGCAAAAATACATATAAAAGCAGGCGGTGGTGGCAACGGTGCTGTTAGTTTCAGACGTGAAAAATATATTGAATATGGTGGTCCTGATGGTGGGGATGGTGGAAATGGTGGAAATGTATATATAAGAGCCGTTGATGGGCTGAATACCCTCATTGATTATAGATTTCGTCAACATTTCAAAGCCGAGAGAGGAAAAGATGGTGCTGGGAAAAACAAGACAGGACATGGTGGTAAAGATCTTACCCTTCCTGTACCTCTAGGAACTCAAATTTATGATGAGTTAAAAGAAGAAATTATTGCCGACCTTACAGAAGTTGACCAAGTATTTATGATTGCGTCTGGTGGAAGTGGAGGATTTGGTAATACTAGATTTAAATCCTCAACGAATAGAGCACCTAGGAATGCCAATAAAGGAACACCAGGTGAAGAAATTACAATCTGGTTAAGAATGAAACTGATAGCAGATTGTGGAATCATTGGGTTACCTAATGCTGGAAAATCGACACTATTAAGTAAGATCAGCCACGCAAATCCAAAAGTATCTGATTATCCATTTACGACCTTAAACCCTGTTCTCGGAGTAGTATATCATCATGATGAAAATTTTGTAATAGCTGACATACCAGGATTAATTGAAGGAGCACATACTGGCACTGGTTTGGGTCATAAATTTTTATCTCATATTGAAAGATGTCCAATACTAATTCATCTAATCTCACTAGAGGAAATTGACCTATATAAAACATATAAAATTGTTAGGGAAGAGATCAAGCAATATGGAAATGATATTTATGAAAAACCAGAGATAATTATTTTAAATAAACTCGATTTATTTGATGAAGAAGAGATTCAAGAAAAAATTAATGATTTTAGTGATAAACTTGGAAAAAAAGTCCTGGTGATATCTGCAGAAGAAAATATCGGAATTGATAGCTTCAAAGATGTACTAACAAATTTTATTGGCAATAAAAAAAATGAAGAGATAAAGAAAGAGAAATGGCTACCCTAGAACAAATTAAAGGTTATAAAAATATTGTCATTAAAATTGGTTCAAGTCTCATCGTAGACGAAACAGGATCAGTTCGAACAGAATGGCTAAGAAGTCTTGTAAGGGATATTTCAGAACTAAAAAAAAATTCGACAAATATAATAATTGTCACATCCGGAGCAATTGCACTCGGAAAAAAAATCCTTAATCTAAAGAAAAATGAGAAATTAAAATTAGACATGGCTCAAGGGACAGCGGCTGTTGGTCAAATCGAATTAATTAGCGCTATAAAGAATGCATTCTCAGAAGAAAATATTAAAGTTGCTCAACTTCTGCTTACAATCGAAGATACTGAGAGAAGAAGAAGATATCTCAATGCAAGAAACACTATCTCAATGTTAATTGATAATGGTGTTGTTCCAATAATAAATGAGAATGATACCGTTGCCACTTCAGAAATACGTTATGGTGACAATGACAGACTTGCTGCACGAGTTACGACAATGGCAAGTTTTGATTGTTTAATTATCTTATCTGATGTAAATGGCATCTACACGTTACCTCCTGATAACGCAAATGCTGTTCACATACCAGAGATAACAAATATTACAAAAGAGATTCAAAGTATGGCAAAAACTACGAAAAATGATTATGGATCGGGAGGCATGATCACAAAAATTGAAGCTGCACGCATTGCAATGGATGGTGGTGCAAATATGATTATAGCCAGTGGAAAAGAACAAAATCCTATAAAAGCATTAATGAATGGTGGGAAAAACTCACATTTCATCGCAAAAATATCGCCACATTTAGCAAGGAAGAAATGGATATCAGGAATGCTAACACCTAATGGAAAAATTTATATAGATGATGGAGCTAAAGCGGCACTTTTTAAAGGAAGAAGTCTTCTTCCTGCTGGAATTGTTAATGCTGAAGGTAATTTCGAAAGAGGAGATGCAATAATTATATTTGATAAAGACCAAAACGAGATTGCAAGAGGCCTATCAGCTTATTCAATAGGTGATACATTAAGTATTAAAGGAAAAAACTCAGAAGAAATTGAGCAGATTCTTGGGTATAGAGGTAGGACAGCTCTGGTTCATAGAGATGATTTAGTAATTTCGGATACAGGCAATTAAAAATGGTACAAAATATTACTGAAATAATGAATGATATTGGCTTAAAAGCTAGTTTAGCAAACACTAAGCTATCAACAGCATCAAATGAAGAAAAAAATGTTGCGCTCAATTCCATGGCCGATCAGATTGAAAAAGATCAATCCATGATCTTATTAGAAAATAAGAGAGATATTGAGTTAGCCAAATCTAATAATATTTCGAGCGCAATGATTGATAGATTATCTCTAGATGAAACAGGTATTAAAAATATTGCCTCTAGTATACGCAATGTTGCCAAACTTAACGACCCAGTTGGGCGAGTATTAGATAGCTGGGATAGACCAAATGGACTCATTATAAAAAGAGTTAGTATACCAATTGGGGTTATCGGGATAATTTATGAAGCAAGACCAAATGTCACTGCAGATGCAGCAAGTTTGTGCCTAAAATCTGGTAATGCATCTATACTGAGAAGTGGCTCTGATAGTTTTCACTCAAGTTTTGCTATATACGAGTCAATTAAAAACGGACTTAAAACAACTTCCCTTGATGATAATTCAATCCAATTTGTTCCGACGAAAGACAGGGAAGCTGTAGGGTTAATGCTTGGTGGATTAAACTCTAATATAGATGTGATTGTACCAAGAGGAGGAAAAAGTCTCGTTTCAAGGGTTCAAAATGAAGCAAAAGTTCCTGTATTTGGTCATTTAGAAGGCATCTGCCATGTCTATGTTAATGCGGATGCTGATATCGAAAAAGCAATAGATGTTACTGCAAATGCTAAAATGAGACGTACATCTATTTGCGGCGCTGCAGAGACATTACTGATAGATAAATCAATCTACAAAGAATACTTGCCAAAGATATTAGCAAAACTTGATAGCCTTGGTTGTGAAGTCAGAGGGGATCAATATGTGAATGGCTTATTTGCTGATGCAAAAGATATTTCAGAAGAAGACTGGTCGACTGAATATCTTGATGCAATCATTTCAGTTAAAGTTGTCGAAAACATTGATGAGGCAATATCTCATATAAAGAAATATGGAACTGGGCATACAGAAGCAATTATTACAGAAAATGAGAATTCAGCAGAATATTTTTTCAAACATGTTGATAGCTCAATAATATTATTAAATGCATCTACGCAATTTGCAGATGGTGGAGAATTCGGTTTTGGCGCTGAAATTGGTATATCAACAGGTAGAATGCATGCAAGAGGACCTATTGGACTTGAGCAGCTAACTACATTTAAATATATTGTATATGGCAATGGGCAAATCAGACCTTAACTAATTATATGAATAGTACTCCAAAAATATCAAAATGGATTATTGGTGATAGAGAAACAGTATCACCAAATCAAAAAATAGGAATATTAGGTGGCTCTTTTAACCCGGCTCATGAAGGCCATTTAAGTATAAGTAAGATTGCTTTACAAAGGCTAAACTTAGATGAGGTTTGGTGGGTTATAAGCCCAAGAAACCCACTTAAAAAATATGATATCTTATATGATTTTGAAGATCGAGTATCATCTGCAGAAAAAATAATTGATACAAATCATATTTCTATAAGTAAATTAGAGAAGAATGCACAAATAAGATACACAATTGGAACAGTGGAATACCTTAAAACTCGTTATATCGGAACAAAGTTTGTCTGGATAATGGGTGCAGATAATATCAGAGAATTCCATAAATGGAGAGAATGGAATAAACTTACTCTTTCAGTTCCAATAGCAATAATTGATAGACCGAGTTCGTCCTTAGATGTGACCTCATCTCTTTTTGCAAATAAGTATCGTAAATACCGAGTTGACGAAGCTGACTCAAAAAATCTTGCCGATAAAAAGAAACTTGCTTGGGTTTTTTTACATAATAAATTAAATGATCAATCTTCTTCTCAATTGAGAAACACTAGGGTAAAATAAGAATATGTCAAAAAAGAAAATAATAAATATAATCAGTGAATGTTTAGACGAGATGAAAGCACAGGACACTGTAGTCCTTGATATTAGAAATAAAAGTTCAATAGCTGATTATATGGTTGTAGCAAGTGGAACGTCCTCCAGACACGTGAGCTCGATAGCTGATAAAATACAAAGATCACTTAAAAATAACTCCTATAAAAATGTTCAAGTAGAAGGATTACAAAATTGTGACTGGGTTTTAATTGATGCATTAGATGTAATAGTCAATATCTTTAAACCTGAAGTCCGAGAATTTTATATGATAGAAAAGATTTGGTCAGAAAACCTAATAGTAGGCAAAGAACAGAGTTTGGGCTAAGAGATTGAAACTAAAAATCCTCTCCATTGGCAAAATCTCAAAAAGCCCCTATGAAACAATTTCTAATCACTACATAAAAAACATACAATCTATATCAAAACAAACTGGTATCACTGAATTCACTGTATGTGAATTTAATAAATCAGGTGAAAAAAATACTGAGCTTCGAAAGCAAAAAGAATTCGAAGTCATAAAAAATAAAATCAATATTGATAATTCGGTAAACATACTTCTTGATGAAAATGGTAAGTCATTATCAACAACCGATATGAAATTGATGATAGAAAAATATATTCAAGGATCAAAGAAAGAATTAAATTTTATTATAGGTGGTCCAGATGGTGCGTCTGATTTTTTTTCAGAAATAATTAGCGAAAAGATTTCATTAAGTAATATGACGTTACCTCATTTATTAGCGAGAGTCTTATTACTTGAACAAATTTTTAGGTCGCTTACAATACTAATAAATCATCCCTATCACAGAGAATGAACTTATCATGATAATTTATAACCAAATCAAACAAGTAAATAAATTGTTTATTGCTATAATTATAGCTCTATCAATATTTTTAACTTCAACATCAACGTATGCAAACTACCATGAGGAAGACTTAGAATTATTTAAATTATTCCTGCGTGTGTTTGGAGAGGTTGAAGATAAATATGTTGAGGAAATTGATAAGAATGAATTAATGGACTCTGCATTAAAAGGGATGTTAAACTCTCTCGATCCATATTCAACATATATGACAGAGGATGATTTCCAAGAAATGGAAGTTGATACCCGTGGTTTTTATGGAGGGCTTGGTCTGGAAGTAACCCTTGATGAGAATGGATTCGTTAGAATCGTGTCTCCAATTGATGATACTCCTGGGGAAAGGTCGGGATTGCAGTCAGGCGATTACATAACAGGCATTGATGGCGAAGATGTGTATGGCATCTCTCTAAATGATGCTGTAGATCGAATGCGTGGTTTGGCTAACACACCGATCACTCTCACCATATTTAGAGAAGGGTCAGACGCTCCATTCGATATCAAAATTATAAGAGAAATTATTCAAATAACACCTGTCAAATACAAGGTATTAGATAATAATATTGCGTATATCAGAATTTCTACTTTTAGTGAAATTGCAGATAAAAAAATCGTAGATGCTATTCGAAATATAAATCGAGAAACTAATAATAAGACTAGGGGTTATGTAGTTGATGTTAGAAACAATCCAGGTGGGCTACTGGATCAAGCAATCAAAGTAACTGATCTTTTCCTTGATAAAGGTGAAATTGTATCTACAAAATCTCGGAATCAACTTCGCAAACAGAGATATTTTGCCAAGAAAGGTGATATCATAAATGGAGCAGAACTTATTGTACTAACCAACGGCGGTTCAGCTTCAGCCTCTGAAATATTTGCAGGTGCAATTGGAGATAATAAAAGAGGTACAGTTGTTGGTACAAAGACTTATGGGAAAGGCTCTGTACAAACAATTATTCCGCTTGGACATGGCGATGGAGCCGTACGTATGACAACAGCAAAATATTATACCCCAAATGATATATCCATAGATAAAATTGGAATTAAACCAACATATCTGATTGAGATTGATAAAAATAACCCAGATGCTGAAGACGTTCAGTTGATTTATGCTGAAAAACTCATCAATGGGAGGTATAACCGTAGAATGGATATGGATCAATGAAGGATGATGAATTATATAGACCTTGCGTGGGTGCTATGATTATCAACGAAGACAATAAAGTCTGGTTAGGTAAAAGAATAAATATCGTCCATCCCGAAGCAAATTTATTATGGCAAATGCCACAAGGTGGTATTGATCCTGGTGAATCACCAGAAGAGGCAGTGTACCGTGAGGTCTATGAAGAAACGGGTATAAAGAACCTAAAAACAATTTGCATGTCTGACTATTGGTATTATTACGACATACCGAGTGCGATGTATGAAAAAGTTAAAGGCAAATATATTGGACAAAGACAGAAATGGTTCTTACTCTTTCATGATGGTGATGATGACGAGATTAATCTTATTCCTGAAAACAACAACGAGCTACATCAAGAATTTTCAGAATGGAAATGGGAACTTAGAGAGAATATAGTCCATCAAGTGATTAACTTTAAAAGAGAAACATATCTGAAAGTATTAGAAGAATTCAAAGATTATAATATATTTATTAATCAGATTTGACTTTGCACAGCACGAACATTATCAATTTTTAAATTAAATCTATTTTTTCTCTCCAAATTCTCTGTAGAGTCGATTTCTTTTTGAAATGATTCAATAATTTCATCTAACTTGTCACTTGTTATTTCGCTCTTCTCAATAACACTTTGAGCTAAGATTGTTAAATTATTTGAGGCCATGTCTATAAAACCATCAGTAACAAAATATATCACGGCCTCGGAAGAAGACTCTTCATATATGCTAATCAAGCCCGGTTTTAGGGAAGAAATCATAGGTGAATGATCAGCTAAAATTGTAAATTCACCTTCAGATCCAGGAATAATAACTTGCTCAACTTCACTTGAGAGCAATGATTTTTCTGGCGTAACAAATTCTAATTTAAATTTATCCATGGTCAGTCCTGGTACTATGCAGCTTCGCTTTTAAGCTTATTAGCTTTTTCGATAACTTGCTCAATAGTACCACACATATAGAATGCTGCTTCTGGTAGGTCATCGTGTTTACCTTCACAGACCTCTTTAAAGCCTTTAATTGTATCTTCTAGTGATACGAATACACCAGGACTCCCTGTGAAAACTTCAGCAACATGGAACGGTTGTGACAAGAATCTTTCAATTTTCCTTGCTCTTGCAACGATTAGTTTATCGTCTTCAGATAGCTCATCCATACCAAGAATTGCGATAATATCTTGTAATGATTTGTATCTTTGTAGAATCTCTTGTACTTGTCTAGCAACTTCATAATGTTCTTCACCAACTATTCTTGGATCAAGAATCCTACTGTTTGAGTCTAAAGGATCCACCGCAGGATAAATACCTTTTTCAGCAATCGACCTATTAAGTGTTGTTGTCGCATCCAAGTGAGCAAATGAAGTTGCAGGCGCAGGGTCCGTCAGGTCATCAGCTGGTACATAAATCGCCTGCACTGATGTGATAGATCCTTTAGTTGTTGTAGTAATTCTCTCTTGTAGTGCACCCATGTCCGTTGCAAGTGTTGGTTGATATCCAACTGCTGATGGAATCCTACCCAATAAAGCTGACACCTCAGAACCAGCTTGTGTGAATCTGAAAATATTATCGACAAAAAATAATACATCTTGCCCTTCATCTCTAAAATGTTCTGCGATAGTTAAGCCAGTTAATCCAATTCTAGCTCTAGCTCCTGGAGGTTCATTCATTTGACCAAATACGAGTGCGCATTTTGATCCATTTCCACCTCCTTCTTTATTAACACCAGCTTCAATCATTTCGTGATATAGGTCATTACCTTCTCTTGTTCTTTCTCCCACACCAGCAAACACAGAATAACCACCGTGTGCTTGGGCGACGTTATTAATCAATTCTTGAATAAGAACTGTTTTACCTACACCAGCACCACCGAAAAGTCCAATTTTACCACCTTTTGAATAAGGGGCTAATAAATCAACAACTTTAATACCTGTTACAAGGATTTCAGTTTCCGTGGATTGTTCAACGTATGGTGGAGCTGAAGCATGAATTGGTCTTGATTCCTTAGACTCAACCGCACCACCATCATCAATTGGCTCACCAACAACGTTCATGATACGTCCTAATGTAGCCTCACCAACTGGAACGTTTATAGGGCTCCCTGTATCAACAACTGCTTGCCCTCTTACTAAACCTTCTGTTGAGTCCATAGCAATTGTTCTAACAATCTTTTCACCTAAATGAGATGCAACTTCTAGTATAAGCTTCACACCATTATTGTCAGTTTCTAGAGCATTCAAAATCTCTGGCAAATCTCCCTCGAATTGCACATCAACTACAGCACCAGTAACTTGTGTTATTTTTCCATTTGTTTTTGATTTAGCCATTTTTTTTCCTCGTATTATTATAGCGCTTCTGCACCTGATATAATTTCAATTAATTCTTTAGTTATTATTGCTTGTCGTGTTCTATTATATTGCAAGGTAAGTTTGTTAATCATCTCACCAGCATTTCTTGTGGCATTATCCATTGCAGACATTCTGGATCCTTGTTCACTTGCTGCATTTTCAAGAAGCCCTTGAAATATTTGAACCTTCAGGTTTAGAGGTAATAATTCTTCAATTACATCGCTTTCTTCTGGCTCATAATCATATATTGAATTATCTGATAATAATGCCTCGTCTGAATGTTGTTCAGCCTCAAATGCCAATGGAATTAACTGTTGTGCTAGTGGGATTTGAGATATTACAGATTTAAAATTTGAGTAGAATAATTTACAAATATCAAACTCACCTTCTTCAAATCTTTTCAAGATATTGCTACCTATCAGCTCAGCTTCATTGAATGATACATTTTTAACTTCTTTGAGACTTATAAAATCAATGATCTTATCACTATGATTTCTTCTTAGTAAATCATACCCCTTTTTACCAATACAAAGAATTTTAACTTGTTTCCCATTTGATAGTAATGTTTTTATTTCCTGG
>JADHLM010000064.1 GCA_016780665.1 Hyphomicrobiales bacterium
CCAGCTAATCTTGAGATCCAAGTGGTGCCCTTCAGGATTTTTTGGCGTCTATTTAGTGGCGCATAATCTTCGTGATCTTGAATAGCGTGTCCTATTTCATGTGTTATGATTGATAGTGCTGTAATACTTTTTCTGTTTAGTCGGAAATTTTTTATACGTATTTTCTTTTTATCAGGGTCATAATGATCGCCAGCACTTGTTGACTCAATCTCAACACCCTTTATTCCTAATTCATCAAGAATAGTTCTTCCAAACTCTTCTGCAGTGTAGGGCATTTTATCAAGAATATTATCGTTTTTATTTAAAACGTAATTGAATATAACAATTGGAAGTATGTATAAAGCTAATCCTATAAATATAATCGTCATAGATATTTTATAAGATCAATTTGTGAATGAAGCAACTTTTGTGCCATCAACATAAATGCCAGAAAGAACATAATTTATTGTGCCAGATCTGCTATAGATGATTTGCTTGCCGTTTTCAAGATCATTCTTGAAGAGGAATTGAGCGAACATCATTCCATTAGACCAATATTCGACCATCTCTCCATCCTTGGAACCAAATTGATAATTTGCGATCCTCTTTAGCTGTCCATTTGGGTAATAGGAATAAATTATGCCTTGCATTTTACCTTTTGAGAAGCTTCCTTCTTCCCTTAGTCTTCCATTATCATAAAAACGTGAGTATGGGCCTTCCAAGATACCATTTTGAATTGTGAATTGCTCTTTTCCTGTTGTAACACCATTAAATTTTTGAAGGGTGTCTGCTTTATAGAAAATGCCATCTTTAACAATCAAGTTATCATTGTGCATGGCATGTGTTTTTGCAGTATCCGAAATGATTAATAATAGGAGCAAGAAAAAAAATTTGATAGATGGGGTTAATAGGTAGCTATCCCCATACCTTAAGTGAAAAATATTTCTACTTGTATTCATTTTTTTTATAACGTCTTAAATGGGTAGATGGGATCAAAAAAAATAAACCCCTCGCCAAACAGAGGCAAGGGGTTTATCTCTATAAAATCTATAAGAATAGATTTATTTAAAGGATTGAGTTGAGTACTCAGATAATGGAAGCTTATTAATCACTTTTACTTTTTTAACATAATCAACAAACGACTGAGCATATCCAAGATAAGTATCGGTTACTCTTCCTACCTCAGATATCTCTCCGAATGTTTGATATCCATCACGTCCTGAAGCAATGTAATTATTAGTTGCAACAGTATAGGTGGCATCAAGATTAAGGCTAGACCATGACATATCAGATTTCCCTTTATACTCTAGGTTCATAAATCTCTCCCCTTTTGGTTTTGAGGAATCAATTTCCCATCTTAAACCAGCTGCATAAGGATATGCCCCTGTTGATCCATCTGGAGATAGTGCATAATCTAGAGCATCTTCTAGTACATTTTTGATTTCTAATCCACTCATAGACAGTTCTACGATTGTATTATTAAATGGTAGTAAGGTATATGCATCAGCAAGAGTATAATCACCAGAAACAACATCTACCCTAGTTCCTCCTCCATTTTGGATTGCAATATCAGATAAATTTGACATATCTCTAAATGCTTGAGCTACAATATTTGATATATCAGAACCATTATTTTCTGTTTTACTAACATTACAGATTGCTGATTTTCCTTGCCCTGGTATTCTTTCCAAACATAGATTTTCAGAAACTTCACCAATCACAGTTGAACCAATTTTTTCTATTTCAGAGGAAAATTTAGCAATAAGTTGGTTGGCCTCATTATTTGGCTCAACAATTGACACAATTGGATTCACTTTTATTGAGCTATAAACAGCATCTCTGTATCCATCCTCAATTTCAACTCTTTCCCCATCAGAATTTTTTCTTTTGAATGAGTCCTGCAGCATCATATGAGGTGTTCCAGCACAAGATATTACGTTCCCAGCATTATCGAACTCAATATTAAGTTCGCCTACTATTTGAGAGTACTCCCATGCGCTAACAACACATACCTTTTCGCCATCTCTGTTATCAATTATTGTTGGGTAAGGTCCAGATGACTTCATTCCAATACTGCTGAAATCACCAAGTAAGCTATGTGAGTCACCACCAACTATAACATCAATTCCTGAAGTTTTTCCCGCTAATTCTATCTCATTATCATATCCAAAATGAGATAAAAGTATAATCCTGTCGATGCCCTGATTTCTTAATTTCGTAGCGTAATCTTGAGCTGTTTCCATTTCATCAAGGAAAAGGGTGGATTTGTCCGGGTTTGAAGACATTTTTGTTTTTTTGGAGATAACTATACCAATAATACCAATTTTCTGCCCATTTTTTTCGATAATTGTATAAGGTTTAATATAATCAGTATTGTTTTTTGGAGAGAGAGCCGAAACGCCTTTCTTCGGGACTACATTTGCACCCAGAACAGGTGTTTTACACTCATCGTCATTCAAAAAATCAAGAAATTTTACTAGTCCACTGTCACCATTATTGAATTCATGGTTCCCAACTACAAAAGCGTCAAAACATACAAGATTCATTAATGCTGCATCAGCTTCACCTTCAAACATAGTATGATAGAGTGTTCCATTTGTTGCATCACCAGCATGAAGAGTAAGACTATTCGGGTGAGATTTTCTCAATTCATTTATTTTGCTTACCATTGAGGCAAAGCCACCTGATTTTACTCGGGTGCTTTCACCATCAAGATCTATATCCATTCCCCCATTCGCTTCAAGATGGGAGTGATGATCATTAATATGAATTATTGTAAGTTCTTCAGCATTAGCATTAAATGAAACACCAGTAAAAACTAGACAAATAATAAATTTTTGTATTCTTTTTATATTCATTTCATAAACTCCTATTATACGCATTAGTTGCTTGGATTTTATGAAACAAACATGTAAATGACTTTACATATATATTTAAAAAATATTACGAGATAGTGGCTTTTTAAGTTTATCTAAACATAATCATCATTTGAAAAATAGGATTCACATTTCCCATGTACTATTCCGTGTGCCCCCCTACTTGCAGCAAAGCTATTTGGTTTAAGTTTAGGCTTTCTTCCGGTTAGTCCATAAACATAACCCGCTGCTTCTTTTGAAACACAGCTGCTTCCATATTTAGGCTGGGTATTTATATCTAAATGTATTTCTATATCATATTGGCTGATGTAAGGATAAAGCTGCAAATAAACCTCACAGACTTTATAAGTCTCATTCATAAGTCTCATCCTTGGTTTACTTGCATTATTGTCATAATCAATTTCATGGGTTTTTGTGTAGAAAACAGAACACCCATTTTTTGAATTTTTATGAATAATTACAATTGTTGCATAGGTTGCGCACCAATGCCCTTTATTCCATTTTCGAACACTATCGCAACCAAAATAAATTTTTGTTCTGTTATTCAGAGAATTAAGCAAATCAAGAATTTTATTTATTTGTCTTTGTTCGAACATAATTTTACTTAATAGAAAGTTTAGTTAAGTATCTCCAAAGAATAAGTCTCACATTTGAAGCCATATTCCTCACCCACTCTTTCTAGTAATTTTTCAGCCTTAAATTCCTTGAATGTTTTATGGTTAGATACTTGTGACGTAATTATGACTGTATCTTTATTTACTTTACTAATTTGAATATTTTCCATCATCAGTGAGAGGTCTTGTAAATATATGTCTTTTATATAAATCCATTCATCATAATCTATATTTTTTAATTTTACAATGGAGAGTAGATTCATAATTATGAGAATCCTTTACTCGTTAATATTAAATCATTAAGCCGATATATCTCATGTGTTATTCCAAATGTTTTTTCCATATCTTTAAAATCATCAGAATTCATAAATTGACTTAACATGATATGATTGGTCACCTCGGTCACAATAATTCCTGTGTAGTCATCAACCATACCTATCATCGTATTTTTCATCATTTTTTCATGAATTTCTCTATCCGAGTCAAAGAGTAACCTCCATGCTTGGAAATTAATTTTTTTCATTTTACAAATGATAAGTGTATTCATAAATTCAATTTTTAAAGGGGAATTTCGTTTAGTTCATAAAGATCCACTTTATCTATGCATTCTTCCCATGTAGCTCTTGTCACAGGGTTACGTCCAGCACAAAAATCAATCATACCCTGCTCGTCATGAACGTGAACTTTGAACATAACATAATTCTTCATTGGTGATATTGATGGGAGGGTCTTCTCAACATGAGCGATTTGTCTTCTTGCACCCATACCCTCTTCAGATTGCATGAAGCCCATGAATTTCTCGAATAATCCTTCTCCTTCTTTAAAGTAGGCAATTGCAAGCATTTCTTTTTCCATAGCATTATTCCTTTTATAAATTTTAATATATAACGAATCGATATGCTTAAGACTATAAAGTGATTATTACAATTATGCTACAAACACTCAGGGTAGATTAATCAAATAGGCTCAAAAAGTTTAAACTTCCCTATTATTCAGTATTCTGTGACGAGAAAATAAAAGTAATGTCATCGGTAAATCTAATTAGTGGGTTTTAATACTTTGACCAGTCAATAAATGATCCATAACCAGGATGTTTAAAGTCACACGGTACTTCAATTAAAGTAGGTTTGTTGATATTAAGTACTTCCGATACTGTCTCCCCTACTTTTGATATATCATCGACCCTTACCCCATGGGCACCAAATGATTTAGCAAGCCCGACAAAATCGGGTGATTGGATATCGACGCCACTTCTGCGCCCATAAAGATGATCTTGATGTCTTCTTTCTACACCGTATCCTTGGTCATTAAAAACAAATAAAATTACAGGAATATTATGTTCTACAGCAGTCATAAGATCTTGGATGGTGAACATAACACCAGCATCACCATGCATTGCAACAACAGGTACATCTGGGCGTGCAACTTTTGCGCCAATAGCAGAAGGAAGAGCGAACCCTAATGTTCCAAATCCTGAAGGTACAAACCAGGTTCTTGGAAGGTATGTTTTCCAGTAAGAGCGCATCCAAAAAACGATTGTAGTTGGATCGTTAAAGACAATTGTTTCATGCGGCAATGCTGCTCTTAATTGGTCGAGAACATCAACTTCTAAAGGTTTACCTAAGGCAGAGTGAATCTTATCAAGTAGTGCTTTGATTTCAGGTTTTCTCTCAGCTGTATTAAAAGTTAGTTTCTTTGCATTGATGAGTTTATTAATTCTAGTCAACGCATCACTCAAATCCCCAACAATACCGATATGAACAGGATGGTTTCTTCCCAGTTCTGCTGGATCAATATCAATTTGAATGACTTTACCAGGGAATTTGAGAGTCCAGCCACCTGTTGGAAAATAAGATAAACGGCTGCCAAGTATTATAACTAGGTCTGTATCATCTATAAATTCCCGAACTGGTTTTTCATTGCTCCAATTCCCAACATGTAGGGGATGATCAAAAGGAATAGAGCCTTTTCCGGTTTGAGAGGTAATAACAGGAGCATTAAGTTTTTCTGCAAATGCAATTAAATCTTTTGATGCATCACCATGCACAACACCACCACCCGACCAAATAAGGGGCTTCTTTGACTCGGATAATGCTTCGATAACTTGGTTCAACTCATCATCAGTTGCTGCTCTTCTATGGCTGGATGACTTGTTACCAATATTAATGTCACTTGGTATTTTAAAGGCATCACCGCCAATTTCTACAAGCGCTGGTTTTGGTCTTCTACTTTTTAAAGCTGTCATTGCTGTTCTGATTGAATCAGGAATTTCATGAGGCATCGTTGCTTGGTAACCAAAATCAATAACTGGCCTAAATATTCCATATTGATCCCTTACATCATGAAAGTAACCTCTACCCTTTGCCCTAACATGGGCAGGGTTATCATTGAGTATATGAAGGATAGCTGATGAGTCATTATGTGCTGTACCCATTGCTGTTAGTGTATTTAGGGCTCCTGGACCACCACTTGTAAGTGCAACACCAACGCTGCCAGATGCTCGGTAATATCCATCCGCCATAAATACGGCGCTCTGTTCATGTCTAACATTGATTGCTCTAACGGAGGGGTGATCTAGAAATGCATCATAAACGCTTAATGTGTCAACACCGGGTATTCCAAAAATAGTTGTTAAACCTTCATTGACTAGTGACTCAACTAACACATGAGCGCCCGACCTCTTTTTCATTATCAAATCCCTTCCTAA
>JADHLM010000065.1 GCA_016780665.1 Hyphomicrobiales bacterium
ATGTAGATGCACTGGTTACAAAAATATTATCAAAGCGGTTCAAGAAGCAATTGCCTAAAACAATATAGATAGGACAAAAAATGTATAATTTTAAATTTCACAAAGTTGATAAAATAGAGGATGCCGTTGCGATATTATCCTCAGCCGAAGATCCCAAAATACTATCAGGTGGACATACATTAATACCAACACTTAAACAAAGGCTTTCCCAGCCAACTGATGTAATAGACATATCTAATATTGATAGTTTGAAATCAATCAAAAATAATGGTGATTTGATCACCATCGGCGCATTATGTACTCATAGCCAAGTTGCCACATCTATGGATGTACAAAGTGAAATAGTTGGTTTAGCTTCAATGGCTTCACAAATAGGTGATCCTCAAGTTAGGCATCGTGGAACGATAGGTGGGTCAATTGCTAATGCTGATCCCGCAGCTGATTATCCTGCAGCTGTTCTTGCTTTAGACGCTAAAATTACTACTTCATCAAATTCATATAATTCTGATGATTTTTTTATCGATATGTTTGAAACAGCAATAAATTCTGATGAAATTATTACTAGTATTGATTTTAAAATTCCAAAAAAATCTGTTTACAAGAAATTCAGAAACCCTGCATCAGGTTATGCCATGGCTGGAGTATTCATAGCAATATTTGAAGAAGGAATAAGAGTTGCCATAACTGGTGCATCAACAACTGCTTTCAGATTGCATGACCTAGAAAAGAAACTAGAAAATAATTTTAGTGTGGATGTATTAAATGATTTCAATGCTGATACTACTAACTACAATAGTGATATTCATGCTTCAGCAAAATATAGAGGTAATCTCGTCAAGGTGTTGTTGGAAGAGGCAATATCAGAGCTTGTGTAGTGCTTTTATCCTATTTTTTAAAAACACACAAGGCCTATAATACATAAATGAGGGAATCATGCTTTCTGATGATATAGATGTAATTAACATAGCTAATAACTGGAAGAAGAATGGTAAAAAAGTTGCATTAGCAACTGTCATTCAAACTTGGGGGTCAGCTCCAAGAGGAGTTGGTAGTAAATTAGTTATTGATCAAGATGGAAATTTTGAAGGTTCTGTTTCTGGTGGTTGTGTAGAAGGAGCTGTAATTAATGAGGCCATGGAACTGTTTGATGGAGGAACTCCAAAAGTTCTTGAATTCGGAGTTTCAAATGAGATGGCTTGGGAAGTTGGTTTGGCCTGTGGTGGTACGATAAAAATTTACATAAGTGAATTAAATTAAGCTATGCAAGAATCTAATCTAGAAAAAATATTAGAAAATCAGAAATTAAGAAAATCAGTCGTTTGTTTAACGAATATCGATACAGCAGAAGAAATTATTTTGCTTAAAGGAGAGAGTTCTAAAATCGAAAATCTTGATCTAGAGATTTCTCAATGCATAAGGTTTGATATTAGTAAACTTGTCACCATAAACAGTAAAAACTATTTCATTGATGTTTATAACCCTCCTTTAAAGTTAATTATTATTGGCGCAGTTCATATAGCTCAATATCTTGTCGATTTCGCTCAAAATCTGAGCTTTGATTGTAAATTAATAGATCCAAGAGAGGGATTCGCGAACAAAGAGCGTTTTCCAAACACGGAAATCTATAATAATTGGCCAGATGAAGTCATGGAGAGTATGGATATAGATAATAGAACAGCAATTGTTACACTAACACATGACCCTAAAATTGATGATGTTGCATTAGATTTTGTTTTAAAGAAGGATTGTTTTTATATTGGTTCTTTAGGTTCAAAGAAAACACATGCAGCCAGAATTGAGAGAATGTCTGCTAAGTTTTCTGATGAAGATATTCAAAAAATACATGGTCCAATAGGCATTGATATTGGCGCTCGATCTCCATCAGAGATTGCCCTTTCAATAATTAGTGAAATTATTTTATCATTAAGAAAATAAAAAATCTGTCATGAAAATTGTAAAGAAAAATAGTGCTGAAACACTCGGCGACATATTGGCGCATTCTATTTTCTTAAAAGTTGGTCGTATTAGAAAAGGAAAAATCATCTCACAAGAAGATATCAATTTAATGCTACAAGATGGTATTGAAAATATATATGTGGGTGTATTTGATAATGACGATCTCGATGAAAACTATGCATCAAAGAAAATTGCAGAAGCAATTTGTGTGGATGGAGTTACACGGTCACCAACATATTCAGGGAAAACCAATATTACATCTAAATATGATGGTTTAATTGAAATAGATAAAGAAAAAGTTTTTGAGTTAAATCGATTATCAACCAATATTGCGGTTTCAACACTCAATAATCATGATATTGTTTACAATGGGGATCATATTCTTAGTGTTAAGATTATCTCATACGCAATAAATAAGGCTGATCTTGAAAAAATCATTAACTTTCTCAATACAAATAAGATCATACAATTAAAGCCATTCAAATCGCTAAAATTTGGAATAATTTATACTGAAAGTGTGAATGAGAAAAAAAATATAATTGAAAAAACAAAGAAATCAATTAAATCTCGTGTTAGTGACTATAATTCGACTATTATGGATGAGATTATAGTTAATCATGATATAGAAGCAATCAAGCTAGCACTTGAAAAACAACTAACGATGGATATCGATTGTGTCCTATTTTTCTTATCTTCATCTGTTGCTGATGTCAGTGATATCCTTCCGTCAATTATTAGTGAATTAGGAGGAAAGATAACATCATATGGAATGCCGCTTGATCCTGGAAACCTTACATTAAGTGGATATATCAATAATCATAAAATTTTGGTAGCAGCCGGCTCAGCCAGGAGTGATGCATTAAATGGACTAGATTGGCACCTGAACTCACTCCATGCTGGTATTGAAATTGATCAGGATATAATTGACTCCTTAGGAGTAGGGGGGCTTTTAAAAGATATTGATTTTGCTGTTCGTAGAAAAAGAATTTCTAAGAATATAAATACTAAAAAAGCCAACATAGCCGCGATTGTTTTATCAGCGGGTGAATCAAAAAGGATGGGTGAAGATAATAAATTATTATTAAAGGTTAATGGAAAAACAATTATTGCAAACTATATAGAAAATATATCAAAATCAAATGTATCAGAAATACTTGTTGTAACCGGTCATCAGTCAGATTTAATTCAAGGTGAATTAGAAAAATATGATGTCAATTTTATCTATAATCCTGATTATAAAGATGGGATGTCGACTTCTTTAAGGGCTGGCATAAATGCTCTGAGCGCTAATATAGATGCTGCGATGATATGTTTGCCTGATATGCCATTGATTGGTATTTATGAAATTAACAAACTAATTGATTATTATAACCCAAAAATTGGAAATGAAATTTGCATTGCAACTTCAAATGAGCAAAGAGGAAATCCAGTCCTTTGGGATAAAAAATATTTTAATGAATTATCGGATATTAAAGGTGATAAAGGTGGTAGGCACCTTCTTTCTCAATACGAAGAAAAATCAGTTGAGGTTAATTTAGGTGAAGCTGTGTCATTTGATGTTGATACAAAGAGCAGCTATAATTCGCTAAAGTAGCAGCTCTAAAATAATTAATGATTATAAAAGAGTGAAAATCTCACAACCATTTTCAGTAATACCGACAGTATGTTCAAATTGAGCTGATAATGACTTATCTTTTGTTACTATAGTCCATCCATCTGACAACAATTTAATATCTTTTTTTCCAGCATTTATCATTGGTTCAATGGTAAATATCATCCCTTCTTTGAGCTCGTAGCCATGACCTTTTTTTCCAAAATGGAGTATATTTGGATGATCATGAAATATCATTCCGATACCATGTCCACATAAATCTTCAACAACTGAAAAGCCTTTTCCTTCAGCTATTTCTTGGATGGTTGCTCCAATATCACCAGTAAAGATACCTGGCCTTAATATTTTTATGGCTTCATCCAAGCATTGTTGAGTAATTTCAACCAAAATTTCGGCCTTTCTACTAATATTACCGACCTTAAACATCTTACTTGTATCACCATACCATCCATCTAATATCAGGGTGACATCAACATTTAAGATGTCACCATTCTTCAGTTTCTTTTTGCTTGGAATACCATGGCAAATAACATTATTTAACGATATACATGAGGATGCAGGGTAGCCTCTGTAATATAACGTGGCGGGGGTTGCATCATGCTCCAGCGCAAAATTATATATCAAATCATCAATGTATTCAGTTGTTACATCTTCTTTGATAAATTTTTCAATATATTCGAGGCATTTTGCAGCAAGTTGTCCTGCTTCTCTCATTTTTTTGAATGACTCTTTTTCATGTAACTTTATGAGTCCGATATTCTTGTTTGGTGCAAGATTTGCTTTGATATATGAGTGCATAATAAAATTATCTGATTTGTATTTGATTACTTAATATTTTTGTATATTAAAAAATATTTTTATTATACTCAATATAATATATAAACAATTACAAGAGTTATAATTAGTAAGGAATGGATTATGAATGATATCACTGCCGCTATTTTAGTCATTGGTGATGAAATCTTATCAGGTAGAACCAAAGACAAGAACATTGGTTATATTGCAGATTGCCTTACAAATGTTGGTGTATATTTATCTGAAGTTCGTATAGTGCCTGATAAAGAAGAAAAGATAATTCAAGCCCTCGATTCCCTAAGAAATGAATATACATATGTTTTAACAACAGGTGGTATTGGTCCAACTCATGATGATATAACAGCTGACTGTGTTGCAAAGGCATTTGGTGTGGAAATATCTGAGAATAAAGAAGCAATTGATATGCTTCTGGAAAGAATTCCTCTCGAAGATTTAAACGAGTCCAGAAGAAGAATGGCTAGAATACCTCATGGCGCAACCTTAATCGAGAATAGTGTATCAAAAGCACCGGGTTTCAATATTGGTAATGTTTTCGTCATGGCTGGTGTTCCTTCTGTTATGCAAGCAATGTTGGATGTGGTGATCACAAGAATGGAGACAGGTCAAAAGCTTTTAAGCTGTAATATACATACAAATATAAAGGAAGGTGATCTTGCAGAGATTTTGAGAGACATTCAGAAGGAAACAACTTCTGTGATTATTGGTTCTTATCCATACTATAACGAGAGTGGATATGGAGCGAATGTTGTGTGTAGGGGTAAAAATATAGATGATATTAAATCTGTAGCAACTATAATTAAAGAGAAATTGTCAAACATTGGTAATGTTGAAATTGGAGAAATTATTTAGCATGAATTCTGACACTAGTACAAAATTATTCCCCGTATCATGGGATCAGTTTCATAGAGACTCTAAAGCTCTAGCTTGGAGACTTGCAGATAAAGGTAGCTGGTCAGCTATTATCGCTGTAACGAGAGGCGGGTTAGTGCCTGCTGCTATTGTTGCTAGGGAGTTGAACGTAAGGGTAATTGAAACAGTATGTCTTAGCTCTTACTCAACTGAAAATTTGAGAGGCGAAATTAAAGTTTTAAAAAAGATTAGTGAAAACTTACTGAAAGATGAAAATATTCATTCTGGTTCTGTTTTGTGTATAGATGACTTAGTAGATACAGGTACAACTATGGCAGTTGTTAAAAAAATGATACCAGATGCACATGTAGCTACAGTTTATGCAAAGCCTGAAGGGCTTGATAATGTAGACACATATATTACTGAAGTTAGTCAAGATACATGGATCTATTTTCCATGGGATACTGAATTGCAATTTGTCCCACCAATAAATCCTGAGGGGGTTTAAAGGTGATGATTAATAATTATGAGCGGACGTGGTGGAATAGGTAGACACAAGAGACTTAAAATCTCTCGGAGGTTACTCCGTGCCGGTTCGAGTCCGGCCGTCCGCACCAATCAGATTTCATAATTATATAGCCATTTTAAACTATTTAAATGTGATATAGGTTTTGTATTTCTCAAATAAATGTCCCTAAAATAAGAAACGGGTTGTTTTGCATGAAAGATCAACCTATT
>JADHLM010000066.1 GCA_016780665.1 Hyphomicrobiales bacterium
ATTCTTCATTTTCAATTGCAGGTATCATAGAAGTTTTTTCCTATGAAGAAGCTGAAGAAAATTTAAATAAAGGTAATATACTAGTTCTTGCTGGCGGTACGGGAAATCCATATTTTACAACCGACACATCTGCAGTATTAAGGGCACTAGAATTAAATTGTGATGCAGTCTTAAAAGGAACGAAAGTTGATGGTGTTTATAATAAAGATCCGAAAAAATATATTGATGCTGAAAAGTTTCAAAATCTATCCTATAATTATATTTTAAAAAATAACCTTAATGTGATGGATATGGCTTCAGTTGCCATTGCTGAAGAAAATGATTTACCAATTATAGTATTTTCTATAATGGAAAAAGGTTCAATGCAAAAAGTTATTAAAAACGAGGGTGAATTTACACTTGTCAGTAATTATGAGGGGGGATTTAATTATGGGAAACGAATTTAATATTGATGATTATTCAAAAAGAATGGATGGGGCAGTGACCTCCTTAAAGAACGAGTTTTCTGGACTAAGGACAGGACGTGCATCAGCGAGTCTTCTTGATCCAATAATTGTTGATGTTTATGGTTCTAAAATGCCAATTAATCAAGTTGGTACAATTAGTGTTCCTGACCCAAGAACAATATCAGTCCAGGTCTGGGACAAGGGACAAGCAGAAGCTGTAGATAAGGCAATAAGAGAGTCTGGTTTGGGGTTGAACCCCAATTTGGATGGACAATTAATAAGAGTTCCTATTCCAGAGCTTAATTCTGAAAGACGTGAAGAACTATGTAAGGTAGCAAGTAAATATGCAGAAAATGCTAGAGTTGCAGTTCGCAATGTAAGAAGAGATGGTATGGAGACATTAAAAAAATTAGAAAAGAATAGTGACCTCAGTCAAGATGATCAAAAGAACCTTAGCAATGAAGTGCAAAAAATTACCGACCTCTCAATAAAAATAATTGATGAATTACTTCAAAACAAAACTAAAGAGATCATGAGTATATAAATAAAACAATACATTTATTCTTATGAATTCAAAACTAAATCTTCCCAGACATGTTGCTGTGATTATGGATGGCAATAGAAGGTGGGCCCGCTTAAACAACCTTAGCAATGAAAGTGGTCATAGCAATGGCATTGACACTTTAGTTAATATTGCAAAAATTGCATCTGAAATTGGAATAGAATACCTGACATTTTATAGTTTTAGTAAGGAGAATTGGAACAGGGGTAAAAATGAAATAACATATCTAATGGAGTTGATGGCAAATTTTGAAAGTCAGTATTTAGATAAAATTATCCGAAAAAATATAAAAATAAAAGTTATAGGAGATATTGAGACACTATCAAATGAACAAAAAAAAATTATTAATAATGTTGAGCAAAAAACAAAACAAAACGATGGAATGAATCTCATTACAGCTTTTAATTATAGTGGTCGAGATGAATTGGTTAGAGCAATTAGAGAAATTATTAATGAAATTGGTGAGGGAAATCTATTAAGGAAAGACGTTGATGAAAGTACAGTTACCAAATATCTTGATACAAGAGAGATCCCAGATCCAGATCTTATAATTAGAACAGGTGGCGAGAAGAGGATAAGTAATTTTCTAATATGGCAAAGCGTATATTCGGAGTACGTTTTTGTTGATGATTATTGGCCAGATTTTAAACCAGATACATTTATGTGCGCACTAAAAGAATACGCTAACAGAGAACGACGATATGGTGGCGGGATTTAAATATGGAATGCTTATGATGGATATTTATAATCTTAAGTTAAGGATTTATACCTCTCTAGTTTTATTACCGCTGGTTTTTTTTCCAATATATCTGGGGGGGTGGTATTTTTCTCTTGGACTTGTTTTTTTTGTAACAGTCTTATTTCATGAATTGATAACAATATCAGATCAGCAGAAAAAAGAAATACTTTCAGTTATATATTTTTTATACCTTCTACTAATAATCATCTCATGGGACATTATTTGGCCCTTAGTATTTATTTTACTTGTTTTAATGTCATTTGTTTCTCTATGTAATTTACTAATTATAAAAAAAAATAATTTTTGGACTTTTTACTTTCTCAATTATACATTTTTATTTTTTGTCTTTTTTTACTCATTGATGAACAATCAGAGTCAAGGGCAAGCAAAATATGTAATGCTATTTATAATTGGTGTAGCATTATTATCCGATATTGGAGGGTATGTTGGTGGTCAACTTATTGGAAAGAATAAGGCTTTCCCAAAAATTTCACCAAATAAAACAGTTGAAGGTACAATCATTGCTATCTTATTTCCGACTATCATAAATTATTCATTGCTATATTTCTTGAATTACCAAGTTGATAAATCATTACTCATATTCACTCTAGTATTGTTATCATTTGGAGCAATTTTAGGTGATTTATTTGCTTCACTAATTAAAAGAAACTTCCACATTAAGAATGCGAGTAATTTATTACCAGGGCATGGAGGATTTCTAGATAGATTTGATAGTGTAATTGGCGTAACAATCATATACACATTCTTAATAAATTTCTATGCGTTATTTGCAATAATATAAGTATGAAAAAAGAATTAACAATTTTGGGATCAACTGGTTCAATAGGGACCACGGCATTATCAATCGAAAACATCAATGAGCATTTCTCAATACATGCACTTGTTGCCGGTAATGATTACAATTTATTAATTAAACAAGCAATAAAGTTTAAACCAAAATATGCCGTGCTATTTAACGAAGATTATTATGAATATTTAAAATCAAATCTTTTTGGATCTGGGATAAAAATAAAAATAGGACAAGAGGGTGTCATGGATATTACATCTGACACTGTAGATGTTGTGTTATCTGCAATATCTGGATCAGATGGTATATTACCCACTTATAACTGTATAAATAATACTGCAGTCCTTGCTATTGCAAATAAGGAGTCGATTGTCACGGCAGGGAATTTATTATTTGATAAAAATTTAAATAAGTCGACAAAAATACTTCCCGTTGATTCAGAACACAGTGCTTTAAGTAAGCTTTTAGGGTCAGTAAAAAAAAAGAATATCAGAAAATTAGTAATTACAGCTTCTGGTGGTCCTTTTTTAGATAAAAAAAATGACGAACTTGAGTTTGTTAGTGTTGAAGAGTCGCTGAAACATCCAACATGGAAGATGGGGAATAAGATTACAATTGACTCCGCAACCCTTATCAATAAAGGGCTTGAGTTAATAGAAGCAACATACTTATTTGAAATTAAGCATGAATTAATTGATATATTAGTTCATCCTGAATCATTAATTCATGGAATTATATCATTAAAAGATGGAACAAGTATGGCCATGATGGCTGATGCAGACATGAGGATTCCAATCAGTAATGCACTATTTACGGAGCTTAACTCACCAAAATATGGTAATCTGTCTCTAGAGAAGGTGGGTAAATTGACATTTAAGTCATTGGATAATGATAAATTCCCATCAGTTAAGCTTGCAAGGCAGGCTCTTGACATTGGTCCAATAGGCGTAATCTCATATAATGCATCTAGTGAAGTAGCTGTTCAAAGCTTTATTTTAGGAAAAATAAAGTTTACAGAAATATTTGGTATAATTGAAAATTCTGTTGCAAATATTCATAAAAATGTACACATTCAAAATGTCGATAATATTTTGAGTATTTTGAAGATTAACTCAAAAGCCAAAAATGTAGCTGAGAATCTAGTTAAAGAACTGCTCATAGATAAAGGAAGTAAAGTTGATTAATAATGTTATTATTTATACAATACCTTTTCTCTTTGTCTTGACTACAGTTGTTTTTTTTCATGAGCTAGGACACTTTCTTGTTGCTCGAATTAATAAAGTTGATGTGGAAAGTTTTTCAGTTGGTTTCGGTAAAGAGATATTTGGCTTTTTCGACAAAAAAGGTACGAGATGGAAATTTTGTTGGATTCCACTTGGAGGATATGTAAAATTCATTGATGACGCTGATCCTACAAGCAAAGAAAAAAACTTAAATATTTCAAATAATGGTTTTCATACAAAGTCATTATTTGCAAAGTCTTTAATTGTATCTGCTGGTCCAATTGCCAATTTTATATTAGCTATATTTATCTTTGCTGGATTATATTCATTGAATGGTAAAAGCTATATCTTGCCAATTGTAGAGGCTATAGAACAAGATAGTCCTGCAATGGAAGGAGGCTTGTTAATTAATGATAAAATTGTTGAAATTGATGGAGAGCAGATAAGGTCATTTAATGATATATCAAATGTCTTGCAGGTAAGAAAAATGGAAACAATCAATTTTGTAATTGATAGAAACAATACTCTAATTACCCTTGAGATAAAACCAGATATAAAATTCAATGACCCTGATAAACCAATTGACGCTATTTATTATATTGGAATCAGTTCGGGTAGTTTAAAAGAAAATATAATTAATGAAAAATTGCCATTACATCTTTCTTTGAAAGAGGGGATAAATGACACATATAATATTATTTCTTTATCTCTTAATTACATAGGTAATATATTTATAGGGAAAGAATCCTCTAAAAATCTAGGCGGTCCAATTCGTATTGCTCAAATCTCCGGAGAAATCGCACAAAATGGGATACTTCCTTTATTGCATCTTACAGCACTATTGTCTGTAAGTATTGGTCTTATAAATCTATTCCCAATACCTATGCTAGATGGGGGGCACTTATTAATGTATTTTATAGAGGCAATTCGTGGAAAGCAAATGAGCGAGTTATATAATGAAATTTTCCATAGAGTGGGGCTTGGCTTCATTGTTCTATTAATGATATTCGCTTTGTGGAATGATTTAAATTTCTTAAATATATTTTAACATTATTAGCTGTAATATGATAATTATGTTGATAAATTATAATACGAGATTATGAAGAAACTAATTCTTAACTTTTTTATTCTTTACACTGCAATTTTTGCAGCATTTGATTCTATAATTGTCCACGCGGAAGATCATATTATTAATAAGATTTTTGTAGAAGGCAATAATAGGATCGATGCTGAAACAGTTATAAATTATTCCGGTATTTTATTAGGTGACTCATATAATGAAACACAGGTAGATGCTTCGTTAAAAAAATTATATGAAACGGATTTATTTTCAAATGTTGAAATAAAATATAGCAATTCAATTTTAACAATTGAGGTTTCAGAAAATTACCTAATTAACCAAGTGGCATTTGAAGGTAATAAAAAATTAGATGATCAGTCATTAGAGTCAATTACAAGCCTTAAGCCAAGGTCTACTTTTTCAAATAAGAAATTAGAGGAAGATATTTCAAGGATAATAAATTCTTACAGAGCAGCAGGTAGGTATAGTGTTTATGTGGAGCCCAAAGTAATAAAGCTTGACTTTAACCGAATAAATTTAATTTATGAAATTAATGAGGGGAATGTAACTAAGATTACAGATATTAATTTTATTGGAAACGTGAACTTTTCAGATAGAAAATTAAGAAATGCCATTGCGAGCAAAAGGTCGACGCTAATAGATGGTATATGGGGTACTGGCAGATCATATGACAACTTAATTATGGAATATGACAAAGAGCTGTTGGAGCAATTCTATAGAAACAATGGATATGTCAATTTTAAAGTCATAAACTCTGTTGCTGAACTCGATGGTAAAAAAGACTCCTTTATTATAACATTCACAGTTGAAGAGGGTGAAAGATATAATTTCGGTTCAATAAATATTACCAATGAAATAAATTATAGTGAATTAAACAAAATAAGCGATAATATAAAAACTATTACGGGGGACGTTTATAGTGAAAAAGCTATTCAAACTAGTAATTTGCAAATTGTTGATTATCTAAGAAATAATGGACTTCCTTTTGTTCAAGTCAATGCAATTGAGAAATTTAATAATATTGATAAGACAATAGATATTAATTATGTATTACCAAGCGGACCACGAGT
>JADHLM010000067.1 GCA_016780665.1 Hyphomicrobiales bacterium
TGTTATCATGTTTCTCATTGGTTTCATGTAGCTCAAATATTCAAAGATTTGGTGTTACCAACCAAATTCCAATTTTACCTGCCGATACAGCAAACTCAAGCAATAGTTATGTTGGTAATTATTGGATAGTTAAAGATGGGGATACAATAGAATTGATCGCCAAAGAGACTGGAGTTAATGTTAATGACATTATTTACTATAATTCACTCAAAAGACCATTTATTCTTAATCGTGGTGATAGACTTTTTATTGCAAAAAGAAATGAAATTAACGTAGTACAATCTACTGAAGTTATTAATGAAAACAATAAAGACTTTAAAAATGTTAATATCAGTCCTTACATTGTCAAATATGGCGATACACTTAGTGCGATCGCCAGCAAGTACAACATTAGTGTTTCAAAAATCATTGAAATTAATAATATAAATGATCCTTCAATGATCAGTATAGGTCAAGAAATTATAGTTAACCCGACATCTGGAACTATAAACTCAGAAACTGCAAACTTAATAAACGATAATACTAATTTAGTTAAGAAAATCCAAGATAATAATAGTCCAGAAAATGAAATTATAAAAAACCCAGTTTTCAGATGGCCAATTTACGGAAGGGTTGTAAGTAATTTCGGTGATGAAACTTATGGTAGGATAAATAATGGCATATATATTTCTGCACCTTTAGGAGCTGAGGTTAGTTCTTCTGAATCTGGGGTAGTAACTTTTGTTGGAAATGACGATTATTTTGGAGAAGTAATAATTATTAAGCATATAAACAACTGGGTATCATCTTACGCACATTTGGATAAGATTGATGTCTCAATTGGGGACAAAATAACGAAGGGTGAAGTGATTGGTTCAGTCGGTGCAACTGGTGTTATAGAAAGTCCATTACTTTATTTTGAACTTCGAAGAGGTACTATTGTTCAAAATCCTTCTGACATTCTTAATTAGTATATATTAATTTTATATTTGGCAGCTAAGTCAGTTATGAATTGCCATGCAACTCTTCCTGATCTTGATCCTCTTCCCGCAGCCCATGCAATTGCACCAGCTATCAATTCATCTTCTTTTGCGGGGATCTTGTAATGTTGTGCATATGCTAGAATCATAGATAGAAATTGTTCTTGAGAGCAATTATGAAAACCTATCCAAAGACCAAATCTATCTGAGAGCGATACCTTTTCTTCAATAGATTCTGAAGGGTTAATGGCTGTTGATGTTTCATTTTCAATCATTTCCCTTGCCATTAAGTGCCTTCTATTTGAAGTGGCATAAAAAATAACGTTTTTTGGTCTGCCTTCAATACCACCCTCTAGTGCTGTCTTGAGTGACTTATAAGTTGTGTCGTCATTGTCAAAGGATAAATCATCACAAAAAACAATAAAATTTTCTTTAGCACTTTTTTTGAGCTCATTTAATATATCTGGCAGATCTTTTATATCTTCACGGTGGATCTCAATTAAGATTAGTTTGTTTTTTGAAATAGAAGATATTTTTGCGTGTACGCCCTTGACCAAGGAACTTTTTCCCATACCACGACTGCCCCATAACAATGCATTGTTTGCTGGAAGTGATTTTGAGAAGTTGTTTGTGTTTTCAAATAATAAGTCTATATTTTTATCTATACCTTTTAATAATTCAAGCGGTATTGCATTTACATTTTTAACTGGCTTAAAACTTTTGTCCTCGGATCTCCACATAAATGCATTTGCTACATTCCAATCAACAACCTGTTGAGTTCTTGAAAAGTGACTGTCCAATATTTCTCTGATTTTAGTTAATTCACTAACTAATTTTTCATTATTTTTTGTCATCATGGATAATTATATTTAAAAATTGTTCATTAACCTATATATATTATAAAGAAAATAATTGAAATAATTTTTCAATCTATTTGCACTTTTTAGATTAAATGAGAGTAATACAATGATTTCAACAGCTTATGCAGCAACACACACAGGTGGTGGAGATGTCTTTCTTCAGCTACTTCCATTCATACTAATTTTCTTTATCATCTATTTTTTGATACTTAGACCGCAACAAAAGCGAGTGAAAGCACATAAAGAGATGATTGATAATCTTAAAAAAGGAGATAACGTAATTACTCAAGGTGGTTTAATTGGAAAGGTTACAAAAGTGGTCAATGAACAAGAGTTAGAAATTCAAATATCTGATGATGTAAAAGTTAAAGTCATAAAGGGTATGATATCTGATTTAAAGAAATAGTCCTTATATAATCTTAATTTTGTTATGTTATATTTTTCAAAATTTAAAGTATTATCTATATTATTTGTTTGCTTATTTGGCTTATTTTTCTCACTGCCAAATTTTCTATCAAATTCACAAGTGAATAAATTACCAAGTTTTTTTCCATCTAAACAAGTAAACCTTGGGTTGGATTTAAGAGGCGGTTCACACTTACTTATAGAGGTGGAGTCATCTGTTCTTGTTGGTGAAAGAATAGATGATTTATACAATGACCTAAGATCTGATTTTAGAACAAATAATATAAGTATTAAAAGCATTGATGTTTCAAAAAATGAGATTTTTATTGAGTCTGATAAAAATACTAATATCAATAGTTTAGAAGATATTATTAATAGATTATCACAAGATATAACAAGTCAATTTGCAACCATAAAATCACAAGAAGAGATTGATCTCCTTAAAATATCAGATAACAAATATAGGCTAAAATTATCTGAAGTTGCTGTCGAGTCACTTAGAAAAAGAGCTGTTGACCAATCAATTGAGATTTTAAGAAGAAGGATTGATGAACTTGGAACTAAAGAACCAACAATCCAAAGACAGGGTAAAAGCCGTATAATTATACAAGTTCCTGGTCTGGATGATCCCAATAGATTAAAGGATCTATTGGGTACAACAGCAAAACTTACATTTCACCTAATGGATCCAAGATCAAATATTGATGATGTATCCCGTTCATCTATTATATTATATTCTCGAGATAATAATGATCTTCCCTACATAGTTGAGAAACGTTCTATAATTAGCGGTGAAAATTTGATTGATGCACAGCCAGGTTTTGATCCCCAAACTAATCAACCAATTGTAAATTTTAGATTTGATAGCCAAGGTGCTAGAAAGTTTGGAAAAGTTACAAGTGATAATGTTGGCAAGCCTTTTGCTATAGTACTTGATAGTGAAGTGATTTCGGCACCAATAATAAATGAACCAATTCTTGGTGGATCTGGAATGATCTCTGGTGGTTTTTCAGTTCAAGAAGCAAACGATTTATCCATACTGCTTAGATCTGGAGCTTTACCTGCTCCATTGATAATTCTCGAAGAAAGAACTGTAGGTCCAGGATTAGGGGCTGACTCTGTAAAGGCAGGACAAATTGCTTCATTGCTTGGTTTGGTTTTCGTTATGATTTATATGTTTTTGTCTTATGGTCGATTTGGTCTTTATTCAAATATCTCATTAATAATCAATCTAATGCTTATCTTAGCAGTATTATCTACATTACAAGCTACACTAACACTACCTGGCATTGCTGGGATAATATTAACCATAGGTATGGCGGTTGATGCTAATGTGCTAATATTCGAACGCATCAGAGAAGAGTTAGCAAATGGCAAATCTGTAATTAATTCTATAGATAATGGCTACAAAAGAGCTCTCACGACAATTCTTGATGCGAACATAACCACATTTATAGCTGCAATTATATTATTCCAATTAGGATCTGGGCCTATAAAAGGTTTTTCTGTTACTCTGGCAATTGGCATTGTGACATCTGTATTTACAGCTTTCACTCTAACAAGATTTATAGTTGCTAGATGGATCAGGAAATCAAATCCAAAAATAATATATATATGAGAAGTTTATTATGTTAAAGCCAATAAAATTCATCAAATTTGATACACACATAAATTTCTTATCAAAGATGGCTACATTTTTAACCATTTCAATCATGCTTGTTATTTTATCCATAGGGACAATTTTTTTTAAGGGGTTGAACTTTGGAATCGATTTTAATGGAGGGACAATAATTGAAGTGCAAAAGATTATTGGTAATGCAGATGTGTCAGAAATGCGGGATCGTTTATCCAGTCTAGATATTGGAAATACTCAATTACAAGAATTCGGAAAAGAAACTGATTTGCTAATCAGGGTTGAACAAAACAGTGATCAGGAGGGTAGCCAACAAGCGATCATAAAAAAAATTACTGAAACTATTCAATCTGATTATGAGATAAGAAGAATTGAAGTTGTTGGCCCAAAAGTTTCAGGTGAATTGATCCAAAAAGGTATAACAGCAGTCATAGCATCAATTGTATGTGTGCTTATTTATATTTGGTTCAGATTTGAGTGGCAATTTGGAGTAGGTGCTATAGTTGCCCTAATTCATGACATTTTTATAACAATTGGGGTGTTCTCTCTGTTTCAACTTGAATTTAATTTATCGATAATAGCAGCACTTCTAACAATTGTTGGGTATTCATTAAATGATACTGTTGTTATTTATGATAGAATTAGGGAAGAGCTTCGAAAGTATAAGAAGATGCCTATATTAGAGCTTATAAACCAAGCACTTAACCTAACTTTATCAAGAACACTGATGACATCAATAACAACACTAATTGCGCTACTCTCATTGTATTTGTTTGGTGGTGAGGTTATAAAAGGTTTTACCTTTGCTATGATTTGGGGTGTATTAATTGGAACGTATTCGTCAATATTTATTGCCTCACCTGTTCTTATAAAATTGAAAGTAAAAAGAGACTGGTCTAAACAGGATCAATAATTTTATTTGAGTTCAAAAACTTTTAATCCAGATCTTAATATCTTCAAGTGCTCTATTTGATAACCTCTCTTTTTTTTGTAAATCACGTATTTTTTTTGGTAATTTTCTTAGGTCTCTAATATCTATTTGATCAAATAGACCAAAATTTATATTCATTGGCTGAAAGTTTTTAATTCCATCTTTTCTTGTTATATACGATATTAAACTTCCTATTGCAGATGTTGCTGGTGGACCATTCTGAGGTTTCCCGTTGATTTTATTGTACATCATTAAAGCGGCAACCAGTCCAATTGATGTTGATTCCACATAGCCCTCGACACCTGTGATTTGCCCAGCAAATTTAATTCTATCATCTGATAAGAGGCTTAGGTCATTGTTCAATAATAATGGACTATTTATGTATGTATTTCTATGAATCCCACCTAATCTTGCAAATTTAGCATCTCTAAGACCTGGTATTTTCCTAAAAATTTCAGTTTGGAAGCTATATTTTATCTTTGTTTGGAACCCTACCATATTATATAAATTACCTTTAGCATCATCCTGTCTTAACTGGACTACTGCATATGGTTCTTCTCCATTTGCATGTATGTTATTTAATCCAAATGGTTTCATAGGTCCGTGTCTTAAAGTTTGGGGTCCGCTTACAGCCATTATTTCTATTGGCAAACAAGAGTCAAAGTATGGAGTATCTTTTTCCCAATCATTAAAACTATTTTTTTCAGCATCAATCAAATCATTAATAAATATATTATATTGTTCTTCCGTAAGGGGGCAATTGATGTAATCATTTTCAGATCCCGTCGGGCCAATTTTATTATATCTAGATTGAAACCAAGCCTCAGACATATCAATAGTATCTGTATATATGATTGGAGCTATTGCATCA
>JADHLM010000068.1 GCA_016780665.1 Hyphomicrobiales bacterium
GGAAGATTCGGTATACTCATAAGAATTGAATTAAGCTTCTTATCAAGATAATGGATTTCATCTTCAAGATTGGAAATTTTTTCTTTCAGTGAATGAACTTTTTTTATATTTTTATCTGCTTGATCGTTATCGCCTGTGGATTTTAATTTACCAATTTCTTCTGATAATATTCTTCTCTCATTCTGAGACTCTTGAAGAAGTGACATTTTAGCTCTTTTTGATATATCCAGATCAAGCAGAATATCTACATCTAGAGTTACCCCTCTTGTTTTAATTTTCTCAAGAAATCCATTGGGATCATCTCTTATAAATTGAATATCATGCATTAAAAGTTCCCTTATACCAATCTACTTTTTTCAAGGGCAGCTAAAACATAAGACACAAATAATGGATGTGGGTCAAAAGGTCTAGATTTTAATTCTGGATGAAACTGTACAGCAACAAACCATGGATGATCCAATAGTTCTATGATTTCTGGTAATTTTCCATCAGGTGACATCCCTGAAAACAATACGCCTTTTTTCTCTAGGCTTTCTTTATAAAAAATATTTGCTTCCCAACGATGTCGATGGCGTTCGCTTATTTTATTCATATTATAAATTGAGGCAACTTTTGAACCTTCAGATAGCACCGCCTCATAAGCACCTAATCGCATAGTACCTCCAAGATCGGTATTTTCATCTCTTTTCTCAACGGACTTCCCTTTTTTCCATTCCGTCATCAAATCAACAACGGGATGCTCAGTGGTACCAAATTCGGTTGTGCTTGCATTTTCCAATCCTAGCAATGATCTTGATAGTTCAATTATTGCCATTTGCATGCCAAAACAAATACCAAGATAGGGGATTTTTCTTTCGCGTGCAAAATTTATAGCTTTTATTTTACCCTCACTGCCTCTTTGTCCAAAGCCACCTGGTACTAAAATAGCGTCTGTATTATTTAAATGATCCAAGATATGTGTATTTTCTAATATCTCAGAGTCTAGCCAGTCTATATTCACTTTAATCTTATTTATTAACCCTGCATGATATAGTGCCTCATCAAGAGATTTATAGGCATCCTTGAGTTGAACATATTTACCTACAATTGTAATGTTAACATTATTTTCAATTGAATTTGCATTTTTAGATATTTGTATCCATCTACTAAGATCTGGTTTGGTTTTCCTGTTAATATTAAATAATTTTAACACTTCAAAATCAAAACCGTTTTTGTGAAGATTCATTGGAACATCATAAATATTTTTAACATCTACAGCTGGAATAATCCTCCTAAACGGAACGTTGCAAAAGGATGATATTTTTTTTCTTTCATCTTCAGGTATCTCCCTGTCACACCTTAAGACAATTATATCAGGTTGGATACCAATTGAGGTAAGCTCTTTGACTGAATGTTGAGTGGGTTTTGTCTTTAATTCACCAGCTGCAGCTATGAATGGGAGTAATGTTAGGTGAATAAATATACAATTCTCATGCCCCAACTCATTCCTAAGTTGTCTTATTGCTTCAAAAAATGGCAATGCTTCAATATCTCCTACAGTACCACCAATTTCACATAACAAAAAATCTACATCATCCGAATGATCTAAAACAAAATCTTTGATTGCATCTGTAACATGCGGGATAACCTGCACAGTTCCACCAAGATAGTCGCCTCTTCTCTCTTTTTGGATAATATTTTGATATATTCTACCACTGGTTATATTATCATATTTAGTTGCTGAAACCCCAGTAAATCTCTCATAATGGCCAAGGTCTAGATCAGTTTCAGCTCCATCATCAGTAACAAAAACCTCGCCATGCTGAATGGGATTCATTGTTCCAGGATCGACATTTAAGTATGGATCAAGTTTTCTTAATCGAACTGTATAACCATGTGACTGAAGGAGTGCACCAAGTGACGCCGAAGAAAGACCTTTTCCTAATGAAGATACCACACCACCTGTTATGAAAATAAAACGTGCCATGGAATTATAATTTAACAAAAATACTTAAGATGTAAAATCCTAAATTAAAATATCAAAAGAAAATGCGATTAATTAAGGATCGGAACACTAATATCAGATGTGTCCTCAGTATTAATCAAATCTTTTGGGTCAAGATCTTCTGTTACACGATCAATAATAGACTGCGAGTTGTATGAGTTTATAATTGAAAGACTTAGTGAAGTTATAAAAAAAATGACTCCTAATATTATTGTAATCCTCACCAATCCACTAGCCTGACCACGTCCCTTGAGGAACCCAGAGAGCCCTCCTCCTGATCCGCCACCGCCGCCAATACCTAAAGCTCCTCCTTCTGATCTCTGGAGAAGAATAGCACCGATTAGTACGATTGCTATTGCAAGATGAAATAATAAAATTAATGAACTCATAAATACCTCGTTTTGGTATTAATTACTATAAATATAAAAAATAAACAATATTTAAAACTAAATTAGATTAAATTAATAATTTCTGAAAATTGTGAAGAGTCTAATGATGCTCCTCCAACGAGGAGTCCTCCAATATTTTCTATACTTAAGATATCTCTAGAGTTGGAAGGATTCACAGAACCACCATAGAGACATCTCGGAATATCTTTTTTATTTGATTTCATGGAATTTAATTTAGAAAATATACAATTAACCATCTCAACAATATCCTTTGTTGCAGCTGTATTACCTGTTCCTATAGCCCAAATTGGTTCATAAGCAATAATTGTATTATCTCTTGTTGTACTTTGCGGCAGTGATTCCTCAAGTTGAGCCTTTACGAAATTAAATTGATCACCGCTTTTCCTATGAAGATCACTTTCACCAACACATACAATGGGAATAAGATTGTTCCTATGAGCTGCCTCGGCTTTTAGTCTAATTATGTTATTTGTATAATTATTCGCCGTCCTTGTTTCGGAGTGGCCAACAATTACAAATTTTGCATTGACGTCACTAATCATGGAAGCAGAAATAGCGCTTGTGTAAGCACCATAATCTTCATGATGACAATCTTGGGCACCAATAAATATTCCTGAATTCTCAGTTAATTTTGCAAAAGTTTCTATTATTGTGAATGGCGGAAATAAAATTACATTCGATTTACTTATATTGGTGATTTTTTTTAATAAGCTGCCTATCTCTTTTTTTGATTGATTTAGTCCATTCATCTTCCAATTACCTGCAATAATTGGTAAATCTGTATTAAAAGTCATTTTATGCCCCTATCTTGTTTTATAAACATGGCTATAATGTTCACAATAAAATAATAGAAATTTTATACATATTACCTTATATTACGGACATGAACAAATACGGAATGATTGTGAGTAATTAAATATGTTAAATACATTAAGAAAATCGGTTGCAGGACCATTTGTAAAATTATTAATTGGTATATTAATTCTAAGTTTTGCAGTCTGGGGAATTCAAGATATTTTTGGAAACTACAAGAATTCTGTTGCAATGGAAATTGATGGGAATGAGGTAAGCCTTGATGAATTGGTAAACGAATATAATTATCAATTATCAGCGATTAGCTCACAATTAAATAAACAAGTCTCATTCAATGAGTCTATGTCACTGGGCATTGATAAAATAGCAATTGAAAATTTGATACGTAAAATGATTTTACAAATCGAACTAAATAAATATGGGATCAATATACCAGAAGAATTCGTTGCACAAAAAATTGTTAATGATGATGCATTCAAATCTGATGGAGTTTTTAATAAAGCAAAATATAGGCAATTGTTATCATTTTCTGGTTTCTCTGAAGAGAGTTTTTTAATCAGTGAACTGAACGCTAACAAACAAAATCAGTTGTACAGCTTAATTGCCAACAAAAACCATATACCTAACACATTACTCAATATTATAAACGATTATAACTCCACTGAAAAAGTAATAAATTACATTAAAATACCAAAAAAAAATATAATCGTAAAAACACCATCTGAGAGAGAACTATTGGAATTTTATGATAAGTTTAAAAATGGTTACAGAAAATCTGAGACAAGAGATTTTGAAGCGCTAATCCTAAATGCTGATAGTTTGAAAAATAATATTTTAGTATCACAAAGAGAAATTCAAGATTATTACAGTCAAAACATTGACAGCTTCAAAGTTGAAGAAACGAGAGATGTTTATCAATTCTTTTTTGATGATTTAATAACAGCAGATGAATTTTTAGCACAATCTAAAAATATGAGCTTTGAGATACTTCTTGACTTGTATAATTTATCCAGAAGTGATGATTACCTTGGAACCATCCAGAAAGGTGATATTTTAGACTCTGATCTCGCTGAAATAGCATTTAAAATTGATCCTAAAACATTCAGTGATCCAATTGATGGATTACTCGGTTTATCAATTGTTTATATTGATCAAATATATGAAGGGTATACTCCGCCTCTAAGCGAGTTGGTCTCGACAATTGAAGAAGAGATTAAACTTGAATCAGCCCAAAGTCTCATGGATGATATATTCTTTTCAATTGAAGATGACCTCCTTTCTGGCATGAATATCCAGGAAGTTGCAGATAAAAACAAGATTAACCTCACCAACTTTTCAAAGATTGATATAAATGGTAAAGACTTCGATAACAATGACATCAGCATTACACAAAATGATCAATTGCTAGAAAAATTATTTAATTCAGATATAGGAGATTTTATAGAGGTAGTAGAAACCGAGGATAGTTATATTTGGATAAAATTAAATGCAATAAATCAACCATATATTAGATCTTTCAAAGATGTGCGTGATTTAGTTACATCAGATATGATTAATCAGAGACTAGATAAAAAAGAACAAGAAATTATAGCAGAGATTGAAGAAGCTCTAATTAATAATAATTTATCTCAAGAAATAGGTGAATCACTAAATATTGAAATAAAAAAATCAGAACCATTCAGTAGAAACAAACCTATTGTGGAGTTTAGCCAAGATTTTAATAATAGGATATTAAGTTCAGATATGAACGAAACCATTATTGGAAAATCACCTGACGAAATTTTAATTGGGAAAGTTGTAGAGATAATTCCGAGTAATAATAATGCATTTTCAAGAGATAATGAACAAGTTGAAGGGCTTGATTATCAAATAAGAAGTGATCTGTTTGAGCAATTTTTATCATCACTAGAAGATACTTATAATGTTACACTATACCAAGGAAATATAGATAGACTATTTAACTCACAAAATCAGTAAATACAGATGAATCCATCTGAAAAAATATATAATAGTAAAAACTCACAGGTTATTTGGAAGACAATAATCTCAGATACAATAACGCCTGTATCGATCATGATGAGGCTTAAAGATCATGCAAACACTTTTCTGCTAGAATCTGTTGAAGGAGGTACAAAAAGAGGTCGTCATTCCATTATAGGACTAAAACCTGACTTGTGGTGGAAATCAGAATCCGATAAATCCTTTATAAAGCAGTCTGAAATAGGTAATTTTATTCCAACAAAAGAAACTCCATTTGAGTCATTAAATAAATTATTGAATGATTCACTTATAGATTTGCCTAAAACTTTACCCAGAATGAGTGCAGGTATTTTTGGATATATTGGCTATGATAATGTAAGATTAATAGAGCACATATCTGAAGAACTATTTTCTGAAAATGATTTTCCAGACTCGTTATTGATGAGACCAT
>JADHLM010000069.1 GCA_016780665.1 Hyphomicrobiales bacterium
GTTTGATGCATATTTGATTGAGGCACAAAAAAAGGTTAAAGAGCAAAGAAGCCTGTTAAGTAAAAGGAATGTTGGTAATTGATGTGATGATGAGTAGACAAAATTCTACTGGCGGACCATATCATCACACACCAGTTATGCTCAATGAGGTGCTTGAGGCATTAACATTAAGAGGAGGAAATGTTTATGTTGATGGCACCTTTGGGGGCGGTGGACATTCAAGAGTAATTCTTGAAAACTCTGATTGTCAATTAATTGCCACAGATAGAGATAAAAATTCAATCCAATATGCTGAAGAGCTAAAAGTCTCTTATGGTGATAGATTTAGTTTTTTTATTTCTAAATTTTCTAAGATACCAGATATTTTAAGAGATTCATCAATAAGTAAAGTAGATGGTATTCTTCTTGATTTAGGGGTCTCTTCATTTCAATTAGATGATCCCAAAAGAGGTTTCTCATTTCAGGTGGATGGACCTCTTGACATGCGTATGGGTGAAAACTCTCTAAGTGCATATGATGTAGTTAATAAATTGAAGGAACATCATTTAGCAGAGATTATCAGAGATTTTGGGGAGGAGCGTCATGCAAGGTTGGTTGCAAAAAGGATATGTGAATATAGAGACTCAAAAAAAATTGAAACAACATCAGAACTTAGTAAAATTATTGAAAATACAATAGGAAATTTTTATAAAAAACAACCAGGAAAATCTATCCATCCTGCTACAAGGACATTTCAAGCTATAAGAATTCTCGTAAATGATGAAATGCAGGAAATTATTTATCTACTCTCAAATCTTACAAATTATTTAAATCAAGGGGGAAGAATTGTTGTCATCACATTCCACTCAATTGAAGATAGAATTGTAAAAAATATATTTACCCATCTAACTGAAAATGCAATCTCTAAATCTAGATATGAGCCATCGGGAAAATCAATATTAGATGGTTCATTTAATTATCCTACAAAGAAATTTTTGATACCACAAGAATCTGAAATTATCCTTAATTCGAGATCAAGATCAGCTAAGCTCAGATGTATAGAGAGAACCGATAGTTTGTTTAGAGAAAATTTAGATATTTATAGTATGAATAAATATGAAGAAATTATTAGAGCACTAGTATGATAAGATATTTATACGTTTTTTTATTGTTCTCATCCATAATATTTGCCCTTCTACTATATATTGTTAGTTATGATAGTAAGAATATTTCAAATCAGATATCAGATATTAATAGGAATATCATAAAAGAAAAAAATGAAATTCTTACCCTACAAGCTGAGTTGAGTTTACTGTCACAACCAGATAGAATTCAAAACTTATCAAATCATTTAGGCTTAAATCTTCAACCCGTCAGAGTAGGTCAAATTAAAGATATTGAAGACATACCAATTAAACCAGCAAACAAAATAATGGATGAGTTAGTAGAGCGCTCGCTAGTTGGTTTTTCTGAAAATTAGAAAATCAATAAATGAAAATGCTAGAGAGAAATATAAACAAAAATCAGATGCGTATCCAAATTAGGATCAAATTTCTAGCCTTTTGTTTTATGTCAGGCTTTTTAGTATTATCTGGAAAATTAATATATCTTGCAAATATATCCTCCTCAGTAAGTGCAGAGATTACAGAAGTCAAAAATGAAATATTCATGAGGCCAAGTATATTTGATCGTGATGGTAATTTGGTGGCTTCAAATATTGATATGATTTCTGTAGCAATAAGACCATATTTATTAAAGAACAAGGAAGATATCATAGAGAATATATTAGATGTAATTCCTACTTTTGAGAGGGAAGATTTAGAATTTAGAATTCTCAATGATAAGAAATTTGTATGGCTAAAGAGAGGCATAACACCTGTTGAGAAAGATAAAATACATAATTTGGGTATACCAGGTATACAATTCTTTGATGAAAAAAAGAGATTTTATAGTGCCGGGAACACGCTGGCAAATGTTATTGGTTATGTTGATATAGATAATAATGGAAGGGTTGGGATCGAGGAATACATAGATAAACGAATTGAAAAAGGCAATTATGATGATGTTTATTTGTCACTTGATCTTGAAGTCACATTTGCAATGCGAGATGAACTTCTTAAGTCATTAAAAAAATATTCAGCAAAAGCCGGCTCTGCAGTATTGATGAATGTTAATAATGGTGAGGTTATCGGCTTAGTATCACTCCCTGATTATGACCCTCACTATCCTCAACAGGCATTAAAGCCAGAAAATGCAAATAAAGTAACTAATTCTCTTTATGAAATTGGTTCAACATTTAAAACTTTTACAATTGCGATGGCTTTAGATAGTGGTTTAGTTGATTTAGATACAATTTATGATGCGAGGGAACCAATAAAAATTGGTGGGCACAGCATAGGGGATTATCACCCTGAAAATAGGGAACTTTCTGTAGAAGAAATATTTATATATTCATCGAATATTGGCTCAGCAAAGATTGTATCTGATTTTGGTGTTGAGTATCATAAATCATTTTTAAAAAAATTAGGTATTTTGGACGAAAAAATAACTGAAGTTGGTAATATACCAAGAAGTATAATTCCTAGAGATTGGAAGGAAATAAACTCGATAACAATGTCATACGGATATGGAGTATCACTTACCCCGCTTCATGCGGCTATAGCAGGTTCTACCGTGGTGAATGGAGGAAAACTAGTACAGCCAACATTCATTAAATCAGATATTATTAAGGAAAATAATAAACAGCAATTTTTGGATGTTACTACAAGTGAAAAGATAAAAAAATTAATGTACTTGAATGTTATTCATGGATCGGCAAAGAAAGCTGCGGTTGATGGGATACTTGTGGGAGGAAAAACTGGTTCCTCAGAAAAAATAGTAAATGGAAAATATGATCCTGAAGCACGTATATCAACATTTATGGGTGTGTTTCCAATGGAAAGTCCAGAATACATTTTGTTTCTTCTGTTAGATGAACCTCAGCCATTAAAGGAAACATATGGTTATGCCACTGCAGGATGGAATGCTGCTCCCACCTTTTCAAATATAGTAACAAGAATTGCTCCAATGCTTAATATCAGACCAACTGATAAAATTGATTTGTATAGATCTGATCAATTTGAAATAGCGCTGAATTAAGATGAAAGCGAAACTTATCAATGGATATTTCTGAATCATTAGAATTTAAGAAGCAAAAATTATTTATACAAAATAATGAAATCACGCAAATAAGTATGGATAGTCGTGATGTTGTTAATGGGAGTTTGTTTTTTCTAATTGAAGAAAATCCAACCTTGGGTAAAAAGTATATTGAACAAGCAGTAAGTAAAGGTGCAGTAGCAATTGTTGTTTCAAATTCAAATAATTTTATAAATCAGTTTGATAATATCATTATCCTCGAGAGTACATCTGTAAGGAAAGATCTTGCAAAAACATGCTCTAAATTTTACGGAAAATATCCAAAAAATATTATTACCGTAACTGGCACAAACGGTAAAACGTCTGTTGCTAAATTTACTGAACAAATTTGGAGCAATAATGGGATACTCTCAGCTTCAATTGGAACATTAGGAAATTCAAAAATACAAAGTAATGATGCTTTGACAACTCCAGATCCTATTTCTCTTCATAAACAATTAGCAGAATTATCTGAAGCTAATTATGATAATGTTATAATTGAAGCATCAAGTCATGGTCTAAATCAGAGTCGAATCGATGGACTCAATATCTCAGGTGCTGCATTTACTAACTTTTCAAGAGACCATCTCGATTACCATAAGAATATGATCAGTTATTTTAATGCAAAGAAAAGATTATTTACCGAGTTACTTCCTGATAATGGAACTGCAGTCATAAATAAATACATGATTCCAAATAAATATCACAATTTTATTGATGAAATGGGAAATAAAAAAATCATCTCAATTGGGAATAAGAACTCAACAATCGTAATTGAAAAAATTTATAGAGGTGAAGACCAGATGATTAATTTAGCCTGTAATATCAACAGTAAATTAGTAAATATAGAAACTCCTTTTGTTGCTTCCTTTCAAGCAATAAATTCACTAATCGCTGCATGCCTGTCAACAATTAATACAAATATTTCTTTGATGGATAGCCTAAAGACTATTTCCAATCTGAATAATGTTATTGGTAGGTTAGAGCTTGTAGCTTCCAAAGGTAATAATAATATATACGTAGATTATGGGCACACACCTGATGCGATCAAATCAGCACTTATTGAACTCAGACAAGTTACAGCAAACAGGTTATTCTTAGTCTTTGGTGCAGGTGGAGATAGAGATATTGGGAAAAGGGTCGTGATGAGTGCAGTTGCAGCTAAATATGCTGACTACGTTGTCATAACCGATGATAATCCTCGAACAGAAGATCCATCAAAGATAAGAAGTGAACTAATGCAAAACTCGAAGAAATTTATTGAGATAAGTGATAGGGGAGAAGCTATATCGCATGCGATTTCAAAATTATCAATTAATGATAATCTTTTAATTTGTGGTAAGGGGCATGAAAGATATATTCAATATGAGGATAGGAGGGTTTCCTTTTCTGATCACGATACAGTTTTTGATATCTTAAGTAAGTAGATTAATGTCACAAGATTATAAGATAAATACTAATGTTTCTTTTTCTAGATTAGCAAAAATAATTAATGCAGAAACTAACTTTAATCATAATGGGTTTGCAAGTACTATATGTTTAGACAGCAGAAATATTGAAGTTGGAGATGTTTTCGTTGCAATTTTAGGTGAAGAATCAGATGGTCATCAATTTGTTGATCACGCAATAAAAAATGGGGCAATAGCTTGCATTATTTCGGATAAGAAAAAGTTTAATGAAAATAAATACCCATTTCTTCTAGTTGAGGATACATATGAAGCTCTTCGAGATATCTCAGATCATCTGACAAAGAAAAATAATGCTCTTCGTATCGCAATTACAGGGAGTGTAGGTAAAACAACTACAAAAAATTATCTTCATTCTATATTGAAAAGATATGGTAAAACTGTTTCTTCTCCTCAATCATTTAATAATTATCTTGGTGTTATTTTATCAAGGTCAAAGGTGGAAAAGGATACCGATTATGCAATTTTTGAAGTTGGAATGAATAGGAAAAATGAAATTAGTAAATTATCACATCTAATTAATCCAAACATAGCAATTATTACAAACATAGGTGAGGCACATATTGGTAATTTGGGAAGCAAAGAAAATATAGCAATTGAAAAAACTAAGATAATGGATGGAATGGATAAAGAAGGCTTGGTCATCATTCCTCATGATAGTTAATTCTATAATCTTCTTATCAATTCTGTAAAACAAAAAAAATTAGCATACATAACTTTTGGAAAAAATATAAAAGCAGATATTAATATCAGTAAAATTAAAAGAACTGCATATATATCAAAAATATATTTTAATATTTATGGTAAGAGATATACATTTGAAACGGAATTACAAAACTTAAATTTAATTGATAATTATATGCCTATTCTTGCTGTGGCATCTCACTACAATTTTAATTTAGATGAAGTATTAAAACATTTGGGCAGTGTTGAACAGGGTGATGGCAGATGGAAAGAG
>JADHLM010000070.1 GCA_016780665.1 Hyphomicrobiales bacterium
TAAATACATTAAACGTATAATGTTCTGTGGTAATTTATTTTTTCTTAATGATCTCTAATTTAAAAAATAAAACTCCAATTGTTAATTGGAAAAAAATCATTATGTTATAATAATAAATAAACCTTAACAGATTACAAAACAATATGAAATAGCCAATGAAAACATTAATTACTTTAATACTAATATTCCTCATTGATAGTGCACATGCAAATAATAAGATGATATTTGCTACAAATTGGGTTGCTCAACCAGAGCATGGCGGATTCTATCAAGCATTAGCCGATAATGAATATTCAAATTGTGGCTTAGATCTTGAAATCGTTCAAGGTGGCCCTAATAGCAACAATAGAGCAAAATTAATAACAAAGAAAATTGACCTTTATATGGGAGGTAATCTTATACAGTTAATAAATGCACGCTCTGAAAATATCCCAATCAAAATGGTAGCATCTTTTTTCCAAAAAGATCCTCAAATAATTATTTCTCATCCCGATGGTGACTTAAAAAATTGGGAAAGTATTAAAAATGCAGACCCAATATTCATTAGCGATTTGGGTCTTGTAACATTCTACAAGTGGATGGAAGAGGAATATGGATTTCAGTCATCTAAAAGAAGGCCATATCTTTTTAATCCAAGTCCATTCCTTGCAAATATTAATTCCGCTCAACAGGGATACCTGACGTCTGAACCTTACGTTATAAAGAAAGAATTAGGAGTTGAACCAAATATATTCTTATTAGCTGATCATGGTTTTAATACATACGCAACAACCATAGAAGTTCTTGATGAAACTATCACAAACAGACCAGAGGATATTCAATGTTTTATTGATGCATCAAAGATTGGTTGGGAAAAATACCTCTATGGCGATTCTACAAAAGCAAATAAACTAATCAAAATAGAGAACCCTGATATGACTGATGGAAAAATTAATTATTCCATAAGCAAACTCAAAGAATATGGGATAATCGAGTCAGATGATACACTAGAAAATGGGATAGGTTATTTTTCATCAAACCGAGTCCAAGCATTTTATAAAAAAATGTTAGAGTATGATGTAGTTAAAGAGCTTGAAAATATTGACGATATATTTACTCAAGAATTTATCAAAAATTAAGAACTCATTACCCATAAACACACATATTTATGAAAAATAAAAATATTCTTAGTGTAACAATATTAAAATTTTCTTCAATGATTGTGATTTTATCATTGATGATTTTTTGGGAAATTTGTATCAGATATTATCAAGTACCTCAATATATACTTCCTTCACCTTCATTCATTATAATAACGCTAGTCAATGATTGGCCAATTCTACTTCCTGCAATGACTAATACACTTGAAGTTGCTTTTTTAGGCTTCTTGCTCGCTTCAACTGGAGGAATATTCATTGCATTAGTTATGAGTTACTCAAAAATAATACAAAGTACAGTCTTGCCGCTTGCAATTATTTTACAAGTTACACCCATTGTAGCAATAGCACCATTAATAGTTATTTACGTGGATAGTACAAAAGTAGCATTACTAATTTGCGTTTGGTTGGTTGCATTTTTTCCTGTTTTAACAAATTCTATTTTTGGTTTGAATTCTATTAATGCAGATTTAATTGATTTGTTTAAATTATATAAAGCTTCCAAATTCAAAACCTTAGTTCATCTGAGAGTCCCCAATTCAATACCGAGTGTAGTAGCAGGGTTAAAAGTATCAGCAGGACTTTCGCTAATTGGAGCGATAGTGGCAGAATTTGCGGCTGGAAGCGGAGGCTCTGAGTCGGGTCTTGCTTTCAGAATTTTAGAAGCAGGATACCGTTTAAATATACCACGCATGTTTGCTTGTTTATTTTTACTAGCTATTATAGGTATTTTATTTCATAAATTCATAGAATTTACATCACAAAGAATTCTAATAAAATATACTTTTAACTAATTATCTAAACTACCATTCATAACATACTCTATGATCTTGACCACTTGTTCAGGTGTTGATGTGACAGCTAAACTTGCTGCATCAACTTCTTTTAGGGCATGTGCATGCTGTTCATCATGCATTATTATTAATGCTTTGTTTAGTCCTGAAGCATAACCAGCATCAAAAGCGGCATTCCATTGCTTATATTTTTCACCAAATCTCACCACAACCAAGTCTGCTTTTTGGATTAAATTTCTTGTTCGGATTGCATTTATCTTAGCCCCCTTGTGGTCATGCCAAAAAGAATTAGGCTCTGGTCCCAAAATATTAACACCGCAATCATCACTATTTTCGTGAATAGTGACTGGGCCAGAAAATTCTACATTAAGACCCCTTTTTTTTGTTAAAGCAATTAGCTGTTCACGCCAATCAGTATGGATTTCTCCAGATAGATACACATTCATTGTATTCATAACACCTCATAGTTTGTTTTATTATTTAATCAGTAAAGCAGCTCTACCTGTAACTTTTGCATCTTCTACTAGTTTATGAAGCTGCTCAGCTTCTTTCATATTTCTAATATCTGTCACTAGCGGCCACACATCACCTCTTGCTACTAATTCAAGTGAGTCTATCACCTCTTGTTTAGTTGCATATCGACTTCCCATGACAACTGCTTCTTTATTAAGAAGATCACCAGCATAGGCATTAACAACATTCTGAGGACCTCCTCCTCCTAGCGTCACTAATCTGCCACCACGGCCTAAAATAGAAAATCCTAGGTTCAATGACTCAGTGCTTGATACAAAGTCAATAACAACATCTACGCCCATTCCATTTGTATAATCATAGAAGACTTGATTATCATTATGTTCCCTTGGATTTATGCAAAGGTCAGCCCCTGCTTTTTTACATGCATCAAATTTATCACTTGCTACATCGACTGCAATAACATTACTATGTGCCCATTTTGCCATCATTACCATATGAATCCCAAGTCCGCCTCCTGCTCCAATCACTGCAACAGTATCTTGAGTTTTTACAGATGCGTGTCTTATAACTTTAAATGGTGTTGCTATTGCATCGCAAATTACAGCAACCTCAGCTGGATTATTCTTCCAATCAAGTCCATCAGGTATTTTTAAAAAATTTTGTGATGGTAACTTCATATACTCTGCATATGCACCATCTACTTCCCTACCAACATACCCTCCAAAATTTTCACACAATGTTTCTCTATTATTTTGACACCATTTACAATGACCACATGTTAAATAAAAGTATGCCGTAACTGCATCACCAACTTTTACATTTGTCACATTTTTTCCTACTTCTTCAATGACCGCAGTAATCTCATGACCAATTATTCTTGGATAATCCACTTTAATTCTACCAGCCCTTACATGCTGAATTGTCAACCCTGAGCCACAAGCAATAATTCTTGCAACCGCTTCATTATCATTTGGTTTTGGGTCACTAACATCTTTATAAACAAAAGGGGCACCTCTTGACTCAAGAACTAAGGCTTTCATATTAATCTCCAACTGAATTGCTAAATTATAGTTGATACTATAATATTAAGCAGTTTCAATAACAATAATGATATTCAGTTAGTAGGTGAAAAATGATAAAGGCAGGTCTTTTAGGCTTAGGTTGGTGGGGTAAGATTATCATTAAAACCCTTGAGAATAGTGATGATATAAGGGTTGTTGCAGCATCCTCAAGAAGTAAAGAAAAACATCGCAGTTTTTTGAGTGAAAACAATATAATATTTTTCGATACATACCAAGATATGCTGAAGGATGACTCCATAGATGCAATAATAATATGCACTCCAAATACACAACATGAAGAACAAGTCTTGCAAGCCATACATTTCAATAAACAAGTATTCTGCGAAAAACCACTAACCTTAACAAAAAAATCAGCAGAAAAAATTATTCAAGCATCAAAAAATGCTGGGTTAGTTCTAGGGATTGGTCATGAGCGAAGATTTGACCCAGCTATGGAAAGACTTAAATCACTGATTGAGGATAAAAAGTTCGGAGAAAAAATGCATATTGAAGCAAACTGGTCCCACGATATACTTGCAGCACTGGAACCAAACAATTGGCGAGGATCTAATCAAGAAGCTCCAGCTGGTGGCATGACTGGAACCGGTGTTCATATGACTGATCTATTTATTTCAATGTTTGGAAGCGTTGATGGTTTATTCGCTCAATCATCCAGTCAAGTTTTAGATTTTGAAACCGGCGACTTATCTGTGTTAATGCTAAAATTTAAAAATGGTGCTACAGGTCAATTATCTGTTATTTCTAAAACACCATATTACTGCCGAATAAGTGCATTTGGAGATAAAATGTGGGCTGAAGTAAGGGACTTAAAACATCCTATGTATAAAGCTGAAAATGAACTAACGTATTGTCTAATTGGAGATGATCCAGTTAAAGAACTATTCCCAGCAACAGATACAATTAAAAGAAATCTTGAAGATTGGTCTAGAGCTATTAGAGGCAAAATTGAGTATAGATTTACTGATGATCAAAAGATTGAAAATGTCGCAATACTAGAAGCAATGGACAAATCAATTAAGAGCAAAGATTGGGTCAAACTTTAAATTAAAAAATTAGATTACCAGCATTTACCATCATAGTAATACCAGTAACATACCTTGCATCTTCAGATGCCAAAAAAAGTGCAGCTTTAGCACAATCAATCGGTTCAATTAAATTTCTCATCGGATTCATTTGTGCAATATTTCTGATACTTTCTTCATTTCTTACTCTCCTTACACGTGGAGTCAATGCCGTACCAGGTGCTATAGCATTAACTGTTATTCCATATTCTCCTGCATCTCGCGCTAGTAGTTTAGTCATTCCTAAAAGACCAGCTTTTGCAGCGCCATATGGTACGTAGGATGGTGCGTGTGGGTTTGGAGCTATGCCTGCTCCTGATGAGATGTTAATTATCCTGCCAAACTTATTTTTTTCCATTGATTCCATCACAGCTCTTGTACAATAGAATGCAGAATTAAGATTAGTATTAATTACTTTATGCCACTCTGCGTCATCAATATCAGTCAGTTTATCAAACTTATGGAATCCACCCACGCCGTTAACCAAAATATCTATCTTCTTATATTTTTTTATTATGTCTTTGAATGTTTCATTTACAGCTTTTGAATTACAAACATCCGTTATACATATGTCAGCGACCAACTGTTCATCCTCTATTTCAGATTTTACCCTTTTGATTTCTTGTTCATTTATATCTACTAAAATAACTTTGGCCGCCTGCCTGGCGAATTCCTTTGCTATTGCTTCGCCCAACCCTTGAGCTGCACCAGTAATTACCGCTACTTTACTATGTAGTTTATTTTCTTCAGACATATTGATAGTAACAATTTTATTTCTTAAATTCTATTTCAAGAGCAACAACGTCTTCATTGCTTGTGTTTATCGCATTATGTTCTAATGGCGCCTTAACAAGAGAAGTGGTTTTTGGAATATAATTTATTTCTTTTGTTGTGCCATCTGGAAATTCAAACATTAATTTCCCTGTTGACAATTGAATTGGCATATAATCCATTTCATGCAAATGCCATCCTGTTTGTTCACCTGGTTTAAAAATCCAATGAGTTACAATAATCTCATCATTTT
>JADHLM010000071.1 GCA_016780665.1 Hyphomicrobiales bacterium
GAGCTTTCGAGCTATGGTAATAAATTGGCGTCAAAATAAACTTATCGGACCCGGGGGCGCTACCCGGCGCCTCCACCATAAATACATTAAAGGTAATAGGATGCAAAAAATAAAGGATATTATTAAAATCACTATTGGATTAGAAGTAATTGTTATTTTGGCGTTCTTATGTGTTCTTATGCTCCAAGAAATGGAACTAAAAGATATTTCCATAGAAGCTTGGTAAGAGAAATTAGAGCAAATCAAATAGTGTATTTATGATGGGGGCGAAATAGGATCGACGAGAGCGTAAAAGGCTACCTTTTACTCGGTATAGTACCACCGTTATCGGGCTAAACTTATAGTTGCAAATGACAACTATGCTCCGGTCGCAGTAGCTGCATAGTCAGCTTGAGCACCGAAACTTAAGCCCTTGTCTCTAGCAAGCCAAGGCGGGGTGTGGGGGCACCTGGCAACAGAACGCCCCTTTTTTACCTCCACCCAATAATTACATCAAAGTTATTTTTTCTTATGGTCAATGAGCAGAATTTATCAATTTTTTCACTGATTAAGAAAAATATGTGATTTAAATTTAAGAAATTTTGTTTAATAATTAAAACAATTTCGATGGTGTAGCACATGAATTCTGATTTGATCGGTTATAATAAACTAATGAGTAAAGCAATGATTAATGTTATCATTGACGTTTTATCATTTATCAAAGACAGTAATCATATCCCAGGGGAACATCATCTTTACATAACATTCAGTACGAAAAAAGAAGATGTAATTATCCCTGCAAAATTAAAAGAAAAATTCCCAGATAAAATGACTATAGTGCTTCAACATCAATTCCAAGATCTCGAAATAAAAGAAAATCATTTTTCAGTAACACTTCATTTTGACAATACACCTGAGAAAATTACTATTCCATATGGAGCCATTACAAGCTTTTTTGATCCAGCAGTTAATTTTGGAATTGATTTTCTTGCACAAAATGAAGTAACTACAGGCACAAAAAACAAAAATGATGAGAACAAAACAAATATAGGCAACAGAGAAACATCTATGCAAAAAAAAAGAATAACACCTGAGAACAAAAGATCCGCAGAAATCGTTTCTTTGAGTGAATTTAAAAAATGAATGAAATTATGAGGCAAAAATGAAAAAAAGAATTGAAACCGATACCTTTGGTGAAATAGAAGTTGATAACGATAGGTATTGGGGAGCGCAGTCACAAAGATCCATCCAAAACTTCAAAATTGGCTGGGAAAAGCAACCAAGCTCAATAATAAAAGCTTTGGGTGTAGTAAAAGCTGCAGCTGCAAAAGTGAATATGGATTATGGAAAACTGGACAAAACTATTGGACGAAATATCATAAAAGCAGCACAGGAAGTCATTGATGGCAAACTGAATGATCACTTTCCACTCGTTGTTTGGCAAACGGGATCAGGTACTCAATCTAACATGAATGCAAATGAGGTGATATCCAACAGAGCAATAGAAATAATGGGAGGTAAAATTGGATCAAAATCCCCTGTGCACCCAAATGACCATTGCAATATGTCTCAGTCATCGAATGATACATACCCAACAGCAATGCATATTGCATGTGCTACAGAGATAATTGATCAACTCATACCCAATCTAAGATCATTCATGAAAAAATTAGATGAAAAATCAAAAAAATGGAATGATATCATTAAAATTGGTCGAACACACACACAAGACGCAACACCATTAACTTTGGGTCAAGAGTTCTCAGGCTATGCAAAACAAATTGAATTTGGAATAGAGAGAATTGAAAATACATTGCCAAGGTTAATGGAACTTGCGCAGGGTGGTACGGCTGTTGGCACAGGTTTAAATGCACCAAAAGATTTTGGTGAAAAGATAGCAAGAGAAATATCTAAGTTAACAAATAAGAATTTTACAACTGCTCCAAATAAATTCGAAGCATTATCGGCGCATGATGCGATGATTATGTCTCATGGTGCTATTAATACTGTGGCTGCATCACTATTCAAAATCGCCAACGATATAAGATTTCTTGGGAGTGGCCCACGTGCTGGCCTAGGTGAATTGTCATTGCCAGAAAATGAACCAGGCTCATCCATCATGCCTGGAAAAGTAAACCCAACACAATGTGAATCATTAACACAAGTTTGTATCCACATTTTTGGAAATAATACTGGAATTTCCATGGCTGGCAGTCAAGGACATTTCCAATTAAACGTATATAATCCCATGATGGCTTACAATTTTCTTCAATCAGTAAAATTAATGTCTGACGCAGTTAAATCATTTGAAATAAATTGTTTAGATGGTCTTGAGCCACGGGAAGACAATATAAAAGCAAATGTTGATAGATCTCTTATGCTAGTTACCGCTTTAGCTCCTAATATTGGCTACGATAAAGCCGCGGAACTTGCAAAAAAAGCACACAAAAATAATACTACTCTTAAAGAAGAAGCAATAAAATCTGGATATATAGATGAAGAAAGCTTTGATAAATTGGTTGATCCTAAAAAAATGATTTGAATCAATGAAAAAGCGGTCAATAAGTATAGCAGGGCATCGGACAAGTATTGCTCTAGAGGATGAATTCTGGATTTTGGTTCAAAAAATATCCGTTGAAATGAATTTATCTATCCCCAAATTGCTTGAGTTAATTGAAAACCAAAAGAAAAGTGATAATTTAGCATCTGCAATTAGATTATATGTGTTAGATTATTCCACAAAAAACAGAAATTAGTTGGTTAATTCAATTTATATAACTCAAATTACATAACAATAGTATAGGTATAATTTATTATGAACACTGATTATCTATCCTATCTCAATGAACAACAGAAAGCTGCTGTCCTCCATACTGAAGGCCCTCTATTAATACTCGCGGGAGCCGGCACAGGTAAAACAAGCGTCTTAACTTCAAGACTTGCACACATTATTAACAAAAAACTAGCGTTTCCAAATAATATTTTAGCAGTTACTTTTACAAACAAAGCTGCAAAAGAGATGCAACTCAGAATTGGAAATATCATTGGTAAAGCGGTTGAAGGTATGAATTGGCTTGGTACATTTCATTCTATTGGAACAAAGTTACTAAGAATGCATGCAGAACTGGTTGGTTTAAAAAGTGACTTTACAATTTTAGATACCGATGACCAACTAAAAGTTATAAAAGAAGTTATTAAACTTCTAGACATTGATGAAAAGCAATTTCCTCCGAGGTTATTTCTTTCATTTATTGATCAATGCAAGAATAAGGGACTTACACCAGAAAGGGTTAAAACTGAAATAGACCTAGATTTTATCCATGAAAAAAGCACAGAAGTATATAAGAATTACCAACAAAGGTTAAAGACACTAAATTCAGCTGATTTCGGAGATTTATTGATGTTACCTTTGCAAATTTTAATAAAAAATGAAGCAATACTTGATAAGTTTCAATCAACTTTTAAGTATATCCTAGTCGATGAGTATCAGGATACAAATACAGTTCAGTATCTACTACTCAGAATTTTATCCCAGAAAAATAGAAATATTGCATGTGTCGGTGATGATGACCAATCTATATATGGTTGGAGAGGAGCTGATGTAAATAATATATTAAACTTTGAAAAAGATTTTGATGGATCAAAAATAATCCGGCTTGAAAAAAACTACAGATCTACTGTGAATATACTAGGCGCTGCGAGGAGTTTAATTGCAAATAATATTGATAGACTGGGGAAAGAATTATCTTCCAGCTCAGATGATGTAGGTGACAAAGTCAAACTTGTGTCTGTATGGAGTGCAGAGGATGAAGCAATATTTATATCAGATGAAATTGATAGAAAATTAATATCAAAAATTGATCTAGATCAGATATCAATCCTTGTAAGAGCAAGTTTTCAAATGAGAGAAATTGAAGATAGATTAATACTAAACAGTATACCATATAGAGTAATTGGTGGTCCAAAATTCTATGAAAGACAAGAAATAAGAGATGTAATTGCTTATTTGCAATTATTATTAAACCAAAATCATGATCTTAAATTTGAGCGTATACTAAATGTTCCAAAAAGAGGCTTGGGTGAAACAACCATCAGAATGCTTAATGACGCATCAAAGATATATAACTTATCACTTTTTGATGTTTCAAAAAAGCTCATACAAACTGACGAGTTAAAACCTCAACAGAGGACTCAACTTAGTGGCTTTATAGCAATGATTGAAAATTGGAAACAAAAATTAAATGAGTTAGACCACGTTACTCTCACTGAACTAATTTTAGAAGACTCAGGTTACATAGAAATGTGGGAGAAAGATAAAACGCCAACGAGCCTAACGAGAATAGAAAATATTAAGGAACTTGTTGGACAAATTGCCGAATTTAATTCATTGCATGAATTCATTGAGCACATCTCATTGGTACTTGAAGTTGAGAATGATCAGAGTTCTAGCAAAGTTAGCTTGATGACTCTACACTCTGCAAAAGGACTTGAATTTGATTGTGTTTTTATGCCTGGTCTTGAAGAAGGTATTTTTCCAAATCAAAGATCATTAGATGAAAAAGGTAATAGTGGACTTGAAGAAGAGCGAAGGCTTGCTCATGTAGGAATGACACGAGCAAAGAAATATCTATACATAATTCATTCGCAAAACCGAAGGGTTTATGGTAATTGGATGCAATCAATTCCTTCTCGTTTCATTTCTGAAATTTCGAGAGAATTTATTGATGATGCCTCAACCTTAAGTGGAACTACAATAAATACCTATGGTAATGGTATTCAGACCACATCAGCATTTGATTATCAAAAGAAGAAATTGTCAGCTATTGATAGATTAAAGGCTGCAGGACATTTCAATAATAACATAGAAGCTATCGAAGAGATTTCAGATTATAATAATGCTAGCGTATTGCAAAATCAGCGTGTTTTTCATACTAAATTTGGATATGGAATTGTAATTGATAATGAAAATGATCGGGTTGAGGTTGATTTCGATAAAGCTGGCAAGAAAATTGTTCTATCTTCGTATTTAGAAGTTGTTAAAAATGACTAAATATGTTGAAGCAATTATCAAGTCTGATCTTTCAATAGATGAATTGGATGATGATTATTTATTTGAAAAAGGTATCATATCAATTTCACAAGCAAATACAGGGAAAGATCAATGCATTAGTTTTCATTTTGATAAAAAAAATGAAACTAATATTATAAAAATAATTCAGAGTGTATTTGGAAAATTTGTAAACTTTAATATAAAAAACATTCCAAAAAAAAATTGGGTAATTGAGACACAAAAGAATCTAAAACCTATTATCAGTAAAGATATCATTATACATAATGATA
>JADHLM010000072.1 GCA_016780665.1 Hyphomicrobiales bacterium
CAAGAAGGGCTTGGGATGCAGAAAAACATAACGTAACATTTGTTGGGATTTTTAAATTGTAAAATTTATTACAAGCTTCCAACCCATCCCACGTTAGTGGAATTTTGACTACAACATTAGGAGCGATGTCATGTAAAATTTTCCCCTCTTCAACCATTTCACTGGAAGTGATAGCTGTAACCTCTGCACTGACAGGACCAGGAATTAATTGACAAATTTTTGAGATTGTCTCTTTTATATCTTTCCCAGATTTAGCAATTAGTGATGGGTTCGTAGTGACTCCATCAACCATATTTGTTTTTGATAGATCTTCTATTTCATCAATTTCAGCGGTATCAATAAAAAATTTCATCTTTTTTCCAATCATATTAAATATAGGAAGAATCTATATATATAAATGACAAGTAAATCAAATTTACCTAGACTTATTATCGTAGGGTATAATTATTATCACTTAGTTAAATATTCAAAAAAATTTATTATAAGAAATGAATAAACCTAAATTTTTGTCAGTTCTGTTACCTATAAATATTGATAGACCTTTCACATACACCTCAGATGACAACCTGGGAGTAGGAACGATAGTAAAAGTTTCTTTTGGCAAAAGGGAGCTTTATGGTGTTGTCTGGGGGGCTAATAAAAATGAAAAGAAACCAGATAATATTAAAATTAAACCCATCATCGAAGTGGCAGGAAAAGGTGAAGCATATATTTTACCAACAAATATGTTGAACTTTATTAAATGGATTTCAGACTACTACTTGATGCCATTGGGATTGGTATTAAAAGCCTCACTCAAACAACAATTTTTCAAAAAAAATTCTAGAGAAAGCTATGTCTTAAGAGTTAATCCTATTTATCAATCCAAAATTACAGAAAAACAGAAAGTAGTTTTAGAAGAATTCAAGCAAAATAATACTATAGATAAAAGGTCATTAATTGCCAAAACCGCTATATCAAATTCAATCATAACCAGGATGATAAAGAATGAAATATTAATTAAAGAAGAAACGCATGAAAATATAACTAAAATTAATTTAGACACAAAAATAGAATTAAATTCAGAACAACTGAAAGCATCAAGAGTTCTTATTAATTCAATTAAAAAAAAGGAAGTAGTATTACTGGATGGTATTACAGGATCTGGAAAAACAGAGGTTTATTTATCAGCGGTTGATGAGATATTACATCAAGGTGATCAGGTACTGATACTTCTTCCTGAAATAACACTAACTCACGACTTTGTTCACAGTTTAAAGAAAAGATATAAAAACCAGATTGCTGAGTGGAACTCTAGCTTAACTGAAACCCAAAGAAGGAGTATTTGGTTTGGGGTATTGAACAAGGAGATTAAATTAATAATTGGGGCTCGCTCAAGCTTATTCCTCCCTTTCAAAAAATTAGGGCTACTTATTGTTGATGAAGAACATGACCAATCTTACAAACAAGAGGAAGGCATAATTTATAATGCGAGAGATATGGCAATACTCAAATCAAATCAACTAAATATAGCCTGCATACTCTCAACAGCAACACCCTCAGTTGAATCATATTATAATGTCAGGCAAAATAAATTTAAAAGAACTTCATTAGAAAATAGATTTCATGGAACACAGCTTCCAACTGTGAAATTTATAGATATGAGGAAAGCTAATAAAGTTAAAGAGTCTTTCTTGCCTGTCGAATTAGTAGAAGACATAAAAGCCAACTATGTGCGTGGCGAACAATCATTACTATTCTTAAATAGAAGAGGGTATTCTCCTCTCTCAATTTGTGGTAAGTGTGGTATAAGAGTTGATTGTCCAAACTGTGATACTTGGTTAGTGCTACATAAAAATAATTCTCAATATATTTGTCATAGATGCGGGCACACAGAAGAAATAATTAAAGTGTGTAAAAGCTGCCACTCTCAGGATACCATAATTCCAAGTGGAAGAGGGATTGAGAGGGTTGATGAGGAAATAGCAAGAATATTGCCTGAAGTTAAAAGGATGATATTCTCAAGTGATTATCTAAATAAGCCAACAGATATACTAAACGCTTTAGAAAAAATAAAAAATAATGAAATTGATTTAATTATTGGCACTCAGTTAGTTTCAAAAGGTTATAATTTCCCATATTTAACATATGTTGGAGTCATAGATGGTGATTTTGGTTTGGAACTATCTGATATTAGATCTGCAGAGAGAACATATCAAATATTAAATCAGGTAGCTGGAAGAGCTGGGCGAATGAAGCAAGAAAGTATTGTGAAAATTATAACCCACATGCCAGATCATCCATTGATTCAATCTATAAAAAATAACCAAAAAGAAGATTTTTATAACACTGAATTAGCTATAAGAAAAATTGCAGGAATGCCTCCTTTTTCCAGGTTGGTATCAATCATTATAAGTTCTTCTGATAAAGCTCTATTACTTGATTATGTTAGGAGATTAGATGAGCTAAAAAATATACCTAAAAATATTGATGTTTTTGGTCCGATTGAGGCCCCAATATCAAAACTGAGAAAGAAGCATCGAATGAGATTTCTAATAAGAAGTCCCAAAAACTCACATATTCAATTTTATGTCGATAGATGGTTAAAAACACTAAAAATTAATCCTAAGATTAGGGTTGTTGTAGATGTTGATCCTTACAATTTTCTATAAATATTCTAAATTTGTAAATAACTGGCTCTTTTGTTGAAATGTATAGAGATTTTATTGCACATAATGTTTAGCTGTGATAAGGAATATATGTTTTCTGATAAATTATTTTAAATTTAAACTGAATCGTCATAACAAATAGAATTTATACAGGGTAATTTTCTCAAATGTCACATGAAACGTCCATATCAGAAGTGGCTAAAAGATACGCAAAAGCAACATACGAACTAGCAAGTACCGATGGTATTGCTTCCCAAGTTTCAGATGATTTAACCTCACTAAAAAGTATGATAATTAATAACGAAAATTTGTTAAATCTCATATCTAGTCCAACATTTACGTCTCAGGAACAGTCAGCAGTTTTTGATGTTTTTTTTAAAAAACAAAAAACATCTAAAATAGTACAAAATCTTATAAACGTGCTAATCAGGAACAGAAGAGTTAATACTCTTATATCTGTGGTGAATGCATTCGAGCTGATCTTGAAAGAAAATAGTGGTGAGATCTTAGCAGAAGTCACCGCAGTCAGTGAATTAACTAAAGAACAACTAAACCAAATAAGAGATAATCTTAAAAAGATGACAGGTAAAGAAGTTCAACTTGAAACAAATATTGAGCCAAATATACTTGGCGGAATTAAAGTTAAAATCGGATCACAGATGATTGATGCATCTGTTTCGACTAAATTGAATAATCTAAAAATTCTAATGAAAGGTGCAAACTAATGGATCTAAAAGCTGCAGAAATTTCTGCAATATTAAAGGAGCAAATTAAAAACTTTGATGCTAACGCTGAAGTATCTGAAGTTGGGCAAGTATTATCAGTGGGTGATGGTATCGCCAGAGTGTATGGACTTGATAATGTTCAGGCAGGTGAAATGGTTGAATTTGCCAATGGGGTAAAAGGAATGGCACTAAACCTTGAAATGGATAACGTTGGTATCGTGATATTTGGTGATGATAAAGATATTCATGAAGGTGACGTTGTTAAAAGAACTGGGGATATTGTTGAGGTTCCTGTTGGTAAGGAATTGTTGGGAAGAGTTGTGGATGCTCTCGGTAATCCAATTGATGGTAAGGGTCCGATTAAAGCAGAACAAAATGGAAGGGTAGATATCAAAGCACCTGGTATTATGCCTCGTAGATCTGTTCACGAACCAATGCAAACCGGTCTTAAAGCCATTGATGCACTTATACCGATAGGTAGAGGACAAAGAGAGCTTATAATTGGAGACAGACAAACAGGTAAAACTGCAATCGCGCTTGATACTATTTTGAATCAAAAGTCTGTCAATCAAACAGATGATGAAAGTGCAAAATTGTATTGTGTGTACGTTGCTATCGGACAAAAAAGGTCATCAGTAGCTCAGCTTGTTAAGATACTCGAGGATAATGGCGCACTTGAATATTCAATTGTTGTTGCTGCTACTGCATCTGATCCTGCTCCCTTACAATATTTGGCGCCATTCACAGGCTGTACAATGGGTGAGTATTTCAGAGATAATGGTATGCATTCATTGATTGTCTATGATGATCTTTCTAAACAAGCAGTCGCATACAGGCAAATGTCACTTCTACTTAGAAGACCTCCTGGACGTGAAGCTTATCCTGGGGATGTATTCTACCTTCATTCAAGGCTTCTTGAAAGAGCAGCTAAACTTAATGAAGACAATGGTTCAGGTTCTCTAACTGCACTTCCAGTTATTGAAACGCAGGCGAATGATGTTTCTGCATTTATTCCTACCAACGTTATCTCTATCACAGATGGACAGATATTCCTGGAAACAGATTTATTCTATCAAGGTATTAGGCCTGCAGTGAACGTGGGTTTGTCTGTTAGCCGTGTGGGATCCTCAGCTCAAATAAAAGCAATGAAGCAAGTGGCAGGGAAGATTAAAGGTGAATTAGCACAATATCGTGAGATGGCAGCATTCGCTCAGTTTGGATCAGATCTTGATGCTACAACACAAAGATTGCTTGCACGTGGTGAACGTTTAACCGAATTGCTGAAACAATCACAATTTAGTCCACTTAGGGTTGAAGAGCAGGTTTGCTCAATATATGCAGCTGTTAATGGCTATCTAGATAGTGTCAGTGTTAAAAGAATATCTGCATATGAAAAAGGCTTACTTGAGTTAATGAATACAACTAATAAAGCTATTCTAGAAACAATTGCAAAAGAGCAACAAATTTCTGATAAAACAGAAGAAAAACTCAAGACCATTATTAGCAACTACACGAAATCTTTCGCAGCGGAGTAATTAATTGCCAAATTTAAAAGAACTAAAAAACAGGCAAGTTAGCGTAAAAGCAACCCAAAAGATAACAAGGGCTATGCAAATGGTAGCTGCTGCGAAACTTAATAAAGCACAAGAAAGTGCTCAGCGTGCCCGCCCATACGTGGCTAAGATTTCAAATGTTATGAGTAATCTTCTCTCATCAGTAGATGAAGGTTCAGCACCTCAATTGATGATTGGGAATGGAGCTGATAATGTACATTTATTAGTCGTAGCTGCTGCTGACAGAGGACTCTGTGGTGCTTTTAATACAAATATTGTTAAATTAGCAATCCAGGAAATAAAAACATTACTATCAAATGGGAAACAAGTTAAAATTCTTTGTATTGGTAAAAAGG
>JADHLM010000073.1 GCA_016780665.1 Hyphomicrobiales bacterium
GAAGTTTTTATTTGCAAGCAGATAATATTTTTTCATACCTTATATTGATTCCTACGATAGTAGCTGGGAAATTACATTTGGGATCTTACAACAAATACTTACAGCTTTTGGTCAAGTTTCAAATTCATTTCAGTATATCGTGAATGCCTGGCCAACAATTATTGAACTGATTTCTATATTTAAAAGGTTGCAGGCTTTCGAGTCTACACTTTCTGGAAAAAATTTATCAAAAATTGAGTTCTCAAAAGATGAACAACAAAAAGAGTATTAAAGAAAAGCCTAATGATGCATTTATCCTAGCTGCTGGCTATGGCAAACGTTTACTCCCACTCACTGAAAAGTGTCCTAAGCCGCTCATAGAAATTGCAGGCAACCCGATGATTAGCTATATCATTGATGCCCTTCAATTAATAAATATTGAAAATATCTACATCAATACCTTTTATCTTTCTGATCAATTAGAGAAGTACTTAGAAGAAAATTATCCTAATATAATTATATCAAAAGAAACAGAACTCCTGGATACTGGAGGGGGATTAAAATATGGTGTCCCTACTGACTATGATCGATCAATATATATTATTAATTCAGATACAATGCTTTTAAATGATTATGAGGATCTACTATATAGGTTGAGTGAAAAATATATTTATGATGATGCTGATGCTGTTTTGGCTTTATCCAAAAAAGAAAAAGCAATCGGTTACAATGGGAATGGTGATTTTTTTCTTGATAAAGATAAAAATATATCAAAAGAAAATCATAGTAATATTGAGAAATTTGTCTTTATGGGGATTTCAATTTTAAATACCAGAACTCTGAATAAAGTAAATAATAAGATTTTTTCACTCAATATGATTTGGAATAATTTAATATTGAAAAGAAAATGCTCAGGTATACTTCATGACTCAAATTGGTATCACACAGGGGATTTAATATCCTTAAATAATTTTGAAAAATATTTGATTGAGAACAAATGAGAATAGTTTTTTATGACTTTGAGACTACTGGCAGAGACAAATATTGGGATCAGATAATACAAGTCGGAGCAATACTTTGCGATGAAGACTTAAATGAACTCGATCAGTTCAATATAAAATGCAAATTAAACAAGTCTATCATTCCTGCACCACAGGCACTATTAGTAAATGGATTGTCAATGAATGAAATCGCTAAACACGAGCTCTCATACTACGATCTTGTTTACCAAATGAAAGAGAAATTTGATGATTGGAGTCCCGCTATTTTCATTGGGTATAATTCTATCAATTTTGATGAAGAATTTCTCCGTAACGCTTTATTTCAAAATTTGCATGAAAACGCTTATTTGACTCAGATTAACAATAATGGCCGGGCTGATGCCTTAAATGTAGTTCAAGCATCTTCAATATTTACACCTATGGCCATAAAATTACCAGATACCAAAAATAAATTTAAATTAGATCTATTAGCACCCGAAAATAATATTATGCATGAAAATGCACACGACGCATTAGCGGATGTAATTGCAACAATTGAAATTTGCAGATTAATAAAAATAAATAATAATGAATTCTGGGAAAGGTCCCTTCAGTCATCTACAAAAAAAGGGGTTTCTCAAATATTTGAAAACGATACAATGTATTGCCATCACGAGGCATATTATGGGAATGTGTATCCTTTCGTTACAACACATATTGGAACTTATAGTAATAAAAATAACTCTGAACTAAATATATTATTTGATTTGAAAAAGGACCCAAAAGAGTATGTAGATCTAGATAAAGCGCAGCTAAAAGAGTTATATAAATCTGAAAAACTATTTAGGTACATTAGAAATAATAGACACCCCATAATCATGCCAAAGGCATATGCCACAAGCTTTGCCAATTATGAAAAGATTGGCTTTTATGAGCTTGAATCTAGAGTAGATGTTATTCAAAATAATACAGACTTTAAACGAAAAATACTTGAAATTCATAATGAAGCTTCAGAGAGCTACTCAAATGAGTCTCAATTAGATGTATATGATGAAGAGAGTATATATTTGGGAGGATTCCCAAACTCCTCTGATAAACTAACTATGAAAAAATTTCATAGAGCTGCATGGAAAGATAAAGTAATAATTTGTGAAGAATTTACAGATAAGAGGTATAAATACTTTGGAAAACAAATTATTTATAATTATAATAAAGAACTGCTAGAGATTAATGATAGAAATATATTTCAAAAGACTCTTGCAAATAGGTTAATGAGTAATAACAGTGAGAAATGGTTAACTATACCAGAAGCATTCAATCAAATTGATAATTTAAGAGATAAGCATGGAGAAGATACTGAAATCTTAAAATTTATTCATGAATTTAATGCATATTTAGAGGATTTATATCAATCTCATAGTAGCGGATTATTGACTTCATAAACATAACTGTTAGGCTATTTATAAAGGAGATTTAAGATGGCAACAAAACAAATAACAGATGATAATTTTCAAAATGAAATAAACAATTCTGATGTACCCGTTCTTGTGGACTTCTGGGCTGAGTGGTGTGGGCCATGTAAACAGATCGGTCCAGTACTCGAAGAAATATCATCAGAATATGATGGCCGTATATCAATAATCAAAGTGAATATTGATGAAAATCCTGTAACGCCTACTAATTATGGAATAAGAGGAATCCCCACATTACTTCTCTTTAAAAACTCAGAATTAGTATCAACTAAAGTTGGCGCTTTCCCAAAATCAACATTATTAGACTGGATAGATGAAAATATTTAGCATTAATTGTTAAGTTTAATTATTTCACCCGCAAGATATAAGGATCCACATATTATAATCCTATATGAATCTTTTGGTAATGATTTAACTATATCAAAAGCATCAAAAATATCATTTGCAGAAGTTGAGTCTATACCTAATTTTTTACTATTTTGACATATATTTTGGGGATCTTGTGCATTCTCTTGATTGGGTATCCTTATCGCGATTAATTTAAATAGTCTATCCTTAAATGGAACCAAAAACTCATTGGTATCTTTTGTAGATAACATCCCTATGACCATGATTAATTTTTTAGCCTCCAGATCTTTCAGAGCATCTGCAAGTGCCAACGCAGCGTGAGCATTATGCCCTCCATCTAGCCATATTTCATTTGTTTCACCAAGATCTTGATGTAACTTCCCACTTTTTATCTGTTCAAGTCTTGCTGGCCAGATAGTTTTCTGTATTCCATTTGAGAAAAAACCTGTATCTAATTTTAAATCCTTTATTGATGATATAGTTGCGATAGCAGTTGCAGCATTAAATTTCTGATGGTCCCCAATCAAGCTGGGATTTGGAAGGTTAATATTATATTTCTCATCTTGGTAATTAAAGCCTGCTGGATTAATTTTAATAGAGTAATCTTCCCCATAGATTTTTGATTTATTATTTTTTAATTTTATAATTTTTTTAAATAATCCTAATAAATCATAATTCTGTTTTGATATTACAGTTGTACTTCCGTTCTTTATAATACCTGCCTTTTCACTGGCAATATTCTCTAATGTATTCCCTAAAAATTGCTGATGATCTAGTCCAATAGGTGTGATAACTGAAACTAATGGTTTTTCAATTACATTAGTTGCATCAAGTCTACCCCCTAATCCAGTCTCAAGAATCAAAAAATCTGAACCAGTGGTTGAGAATTTTAAAAATGCAGCAGCAGTTATTAATTCAAAAATTGTTATTGGCGATTTACCATTAATTCTTTCACAGTAATTAAGTAATTCAATGAGTGATTCATCATCTATAAGTTCAAAACCACCAATATTTCCGATCCTAAACCTTTCATTAAAGTCTACTAAATGAGGTGATATATATGAGTCTACTTTGAACCCTGCCTGCGTAAGAATAGAAACTATATACGATAATGTTGAGCCTTTTCCATTTGTTCCTGCTATATGTATGGTGTTTTTAATTTTATTTTGCGGGTTATCTAACTTATGAAGTAAACCCTTTATTCTTCCCAACGATAAGTCCATCGATTTTGGATATAATTGAGCAATACGATCCAATATTGAATTAAACTGATTAGATCTCATGTTTTTGGGAAATATCTATTTATCTAAAAGAAGTTTGCAGATAGTGATTAATTTATTCCTGAGTTCATGTCTATGCACAACCATATCGATCATACCATGGTCCAATAAATACTCAGACCTTTGGAACCCTTCAGGTAATTTTTCTTTGATTGTTTGCTCTATGACACGAGGCCCAGCGAAACCAATTAATGCGCCTGGTTCAGCAATATGAACATCTCCAAGCATGGCATATGATGCAGTAACACCACCTGTTGTAGGGTTCGTTAAGACAACAATATATGGAATTTTTGCCTCATTTAATTTTTGAACAGCAATAGTTGTTCTCGGCATTTGCATCAGTGATAGAATGCCCTCTTGCATACGTGCACCACCTGCTGCAGAAAATAATATTACAGGTGATGAAGTATGGAGAGCCTCATCCATTGCTCTAATAATCGCTTCCCCAGCTGCAATACCAAGTGATCCACCCATAAAGGCAAAATCTTGAACGATGCATATAACTGGTATATTACCAATATTCCCCTTTGAAATAACAACTGCGTCATCCGTGCCAGTCTTTTTACGGGCATCTTTCAAGCGATCAATATACCTTTTTTCATCCTTGAATTTTAGAGGATCTAAAACTTTATTATCGGCTTGGATTATTTCATACCCACTATCATATAATAAATCTAATCTCTTTTTTGCGGGAATTTTCATGTGATAGTTTGATCCAGGAATAACCCATTGATTAGACTCCAAATCTTTGTGAAATACCATTTGCCCACTTTCTGGACATTTTATCCATAGATTATCAGGAACATCTTTTTTTGTAAGTATTTCCTTAATTTTTGGGGTTACTATGTTATTGATCCAATTCATTTCTAATCACCATTTATTAAGATTATAGAACGCTTGCAAAATCTTTTACCTTATTAAGGATTCCTTCTTTAATACTTGCTTCGGATTTTTTGTTTTCGATGATATTTACTAATGCTGATCCTACAATAACCCCATCAGCAAAGCTAATTATATTCTTTACGTCCTCTGTTGTTTTAATACCAAACCCGACGCATACAGGTATCTGAGTTTCCTCTTTTATGGCATATACAGCATCTTTTACTTTACCTATCTCTGGTTTTATTGACCCAGTAACGCCAGTTATTGATACATAATATAAAAAACC
>JADHLM010000074.1 GCA_016780665.1 Hyphomicrobiales bacterium
TACCTTTTCCAGGTGCAGTATTTGCATAAATTACATATAAGCCTGCATCATATCCGTTACTTATATAATGTTTGCGTCCATTAATAACCCATCCACCGTCAACTTTCACCGCTTTTGTATCCATTGCCGCTTCAGGTGCATTATAACCAAGCCACCGATCAGAAGCTCCCTTAGGTTCGGTTAAAGCGTGAGCAAATAGGAAATTTGGATCTTCCATTAGTTTTCCAAACCACATATCTTGATGTTCTTTTGAAGCAAGTTCTCTCAATAAAACAGAAACCTTCCAATTTTGAACTAGTTTATCTGCCAAACCAGAATCACCACGAGCTATTTCTTCAGAAATTATAGCAAATGTTCTAACTTCCCTTTCTTGATCTAGAGGCATTCCGCCATATTCCTCTGGAACAGCAAGTGTACGTATACCAATTTTATCTGCATCTTGGAGAATAGAATCTGGTAATCTTGACTCAGGAGTTAAATCCCATTCATTTTTCCAGTTAGTTGATACAAAAGGTATAATTGTATTATCAACAAATCGACGACAAACATCCCTCATCATAATTTGATCTTCTGTCAAATCTTTGTCAAAAATACTCAAAATTTATAAACCTTTTGTATAGATAAAATCTTAGACATCAAAACGATCATTATTCATAACTTTATTCCAAGCTAAGATAAAATCATTAATAAATTTATCTTTATTATCATCACTTGCATACACCTCCACAATTGCCCTTAATTGTGAATTTGAACCTAAAGATAAATCCACGCTTGATGCTGTCTTGACCTCTTTACCAGATATTTTATCGGTACCAAGATAGTTAAAATCGTCAGATTTAGTCCACTTAATATTCATATCTAGAAGGTTAATACAAAAATCATTGCTAAGATTATTTGTATTTTGTGTAAACACTCCTTGGTTATCGTGACTAATACCTAATGATCTAAATCCACTTATTAACACTGTTATTTCTGGTGCTGTTAAACCTAATAATTGTGATTTATCAAGAAGGATTTCTTCAGGTTTAATATCAACATCAGGCCTTACAAAATTTCTAAAACCATCAGCGATAGGCTCGAGATATGCAAAAGAGTCTATATCGGTATTCTCTTGTGTGGCATCACCACGTCCTGGTGTGAAATCAACCTCTTTACCAGATGCAATTTCAACTCCAACGTTTCCAGCTAAAACGATAATGTCCGCTAGTGAAGCATCACAGCTTTTTGCTATTATTGCAAGTTTATCAATAATTTTTGTAAGTTGTTCTGGTTTATTGGCTGCCCAATTTTTTTGTGGTTCTAGGGCAACTCTTGCACCATTAGCTCCACCTCTTAGGTCTGACCCTCTAAATGTGAAAGCACTACACCATGCAGTTTCAATCATTTCTTGTAATGTTAAACCAGAAGATTTAATTTGATCCTTTGCCTTAGATACGTCAAAATCTTTACCTTTAGGAATTGGATCTTGCCAAATTAGATCTTCACTTGGTACTTCTGGCCCCATATACCTTGATTTTGGACCCATATCTCTATGCAATAACTTAAACCATGCTCTTGCAAATTCATCAGCTAATTTATCTGGATTTTTATGAAAATCTTCTGATATTTGTTTGTAAGAAGGATCTTTTAAAAGGGCTATATCTGCAGTTGTCATCATGGTTGTTACTTTTTTAGAAGTATCATGAGCATCTGGAGCCATATCTTCATCAGATGGATTGATTGGATGCCATTGATGGGCCCCTGCTGGACTCTTAACAAGTTCCCACTCATATTTGAACAATAGATCAAAATAACCATTATCCCATTCTGTTGGATTAGCTGTCCAAGCACCTTCTATACCACTTGTAATTGCATCGCGACCAACACCAGAACCTAAATTATTATGCCAACCAAAACCAAGATTTTCGATAGGAGATCCTTCAGGTTCACTCCCTACATTAGCTGTATCACCTGCTCCATGAGCTTTACCAAAAGTATGACCACCAGCAATAAGTGCAACAGTTTCACGATCATTCATTGCCATTCGTCCAAAAGTTTCTCTAATGTCCTTTGCACTTGCCAATGGATCAGGGTTACCATCTGGACCTTCTGGATTAACGTAAATTAATCCCATTTGAACTGCACCAAGAGGATTGTCCAAAAGTCTTTCACCAGTATATCTTTTGTTACCCAGCCATTCTGCTTCAACCCCCCAATTAATATCTTCTTCAGGTGACCATATGTCAGGTCTTCCACCACTAAAACCGAATGTTTTTCCACCCATAGATTCTATTGCTACATTTCCAGAGAGTATGAGAAGATCAGCCCAACTAATTTTATTTCCATATTTTTGCTTAATGGGCCATAACAACCTTCTAGCTTTATCAAGATTTCCATTATCAGGCCAACTATTTAGGGGAGCAAATCTTTGTGCTCCTGTTCCACCGCCACCACGTCCATCGCCAACTCTATATGTTCCAGCCGCATGCCATGTCATTCTTATAAAGAAAGGTCCATAATGTCCATAATCAGCAGGCCACCAATCTTGAGAGTCAGTCATGAGTTTTTTAAGATCTTGTTTTAGAGCAGTATAATCTAGTTTTTTAAACTCTTCCCTGTAATTAAAAGTTGGATCCATGGGATTGGATCTTTTATCATGTTGATGGAGTATTCCCAGGTTAAGTTGATTTGGCCACCAATCCTTATTTGTTGTACCACTGTTTTTAGAGTTGCTACTTACTATAGATCCATGAATAACAGGACACTTTTGATCATCAAACATGTTTTGCTCCTATAAACTATATATATAATAGAATTAAAAATTATGTATAACAAAGTCAAGCTTTTTGGGTTAAAATATGTAAATTATAAGGTATTAAAATATGTCAAAAATATATAAAAAAATGGGACCACATGACGTAGGTGGTGAAAACTCTATTCCAATTGACCTAAATGACCCAGAAATGACTCATTGGGAGAAATATGCAAACGCATTAAGAATAGTTGTATCATCCAAAAGGATCATAACACTTGATGAATTAAGATATCATACAGAAAAACTTGGTGATGCATATTTTGAAATTGGTTATTTTGAACGAAATTGTCTATCTCTTCATAATATATGTCTCAACAAAAACATATATGGTCAGGAATTATTTAACGAAGTTAAACTCAAAAAAGTTGCAGAATTTGATGTGCCCAAAATAGACTTACCCGATCCAAAAAAAATAGAACATCTCCATGATGGTGTACCGCACTCACATGAGCAATCTGATTTTCAAGAAGATGAAACTGGTGAAGGCCCTCCTGATTATTACTTTGACACCCTTGCAATAGCAGAAATAATGATAAGTAAAGGTTTGATAACTAAAGAGGATATAGCTCAAAAAATTGATCAATTTGATAATGTTTTTCCTAATAGGGGTAAAACTGTAGTTGCAAGAGCATGGAGTGATCAAAATTTCCGAAAATATTTAATTAAAGACGCAAAAAGTGCAATTTCAGATATTGGAATAAAACTCGAAACTTTTGCAGATGTCATCTGTATGCCTCAGTCACCTCAAACTCATCATATTGTAGTTTGTACTCTTTGTTCGTGTTACCCAAGAACATTATTGGGTATGCCCCCATCATGGTATAAATCAAGAAGCTATAGATCCAGGGTTGTTCATGAACCACGAAAAGTATTAGCAGAGTTTGGAACAATTGTTCCTGAAAATAAAGAAATTAAGGTACACGACTCAAATGCAGATATGAGATATTTGATCCTACCGCCAAGACCATCAAACACAGATGGTTGGAATGAAGATCAACTCTCCAAAATTGTTGAAAGAGATTATTTAGTTGGTGTGAGGCTCCCAGATTAATATGAAAACAAAATTCAAAATTAATGACTCAATTATTGTTGATGATAGAGTTTCAACATCACATTGTAGAACCCCATCATACATAAGGGGTAAAGAGGGTATTGTTGAGAGAGTCTGTGGTGAATTTCCTAATCCAGAAGAAATAGCTCTATCTTATGATAATCCATCTATAATCCCATTGTATAGATGTAGATTTAAACAAGCCCATGTTTGGAAAAATTATAAGGGGTCAAACATTGATACGCTAGAACTTGAAATCTATGAGCATTGGCTTAAAAAGAAATAATCACTTTGAAAGCAGCAGATTAATTCAATAATGTAAGTTCCATAAGGCATTTATCATATTCAGCCGATCCCTTAACGAGACCTTTCTCAATACAATATTCCTCACCAATATAATTCTCGACATCTACTTTCATTCGTATTTGGAATTTACCATTTTGCCACACCCCCTCTTTATTAAAGAAAAATTTTGAAGTTTTTATTCCTTTACCATGATAAACACCATTTTTCCATTCCCCCTGATAATATGTTCCATCAATATAAACTTGCTTGCCTCTAAATTTTTGCCCTTTTTTCCATTCACCTACAAATACTGAGCCACTCGGATAATTTACTGTCCCAAGACAATTATCCCATTTTTTAAAAACTTCCATTTGATCAGTAGGGCTATCCGTGCAATTAAATACCTCCAAAGAGTGACTTTCACTCAAATTTAGAAGTAAAACAATAAATATAGCTGATAGTATTTTCATGATTTGACTATGATTAATTTTGGGTTCCCCTTGCCGGGTAATTATTATCTACAGCAAATTTTGCTTTCGGCAGAAGCGTCTCTAAATCCGGCCTTGCCCACGGCATGCTTCCAATATCTATTAAATATAACTTGCCATCTGGCTTAATCCACATAAGTCCAGGTTCACAAAATATTTTATTTTCTCTCTCATTTATCGATTTAGATATGTACAATCCCCAAGCTCTTGCAGTTTTTTCATCCAGTCCATATGCAACATTTAAATTATCGATTCCCCAGTCTTTTTTTGACTCTTCTGCCCTTTCAAGTGGATCCATTGAAGCAACAACTACTGAGAAGCCCAATTCATTAACAGTCTCCATCATAGAGTTTAGTTTTGTTAGGTAGTTTTTGCATACAGGACAATGCAAGCCTCTATAGAAAATGACCATTGTAAATGATGATGGCTTTTGTTCACTTAACTTCCATTCTCTTCCGCCCAAAAGTTTTAATTCTAAGTTTGGTGCTTGAGTGTCAGGTATCAAGGTATGAGACATTTTGTTTTCCTTTGAGATATATTTATTAATAATTTTTTATTATTATTTTACGTAATTGATATGATAGAAACAATATTACACTCAAATAA
>JADHLM010000007.1 GCA_016780665.1 Hyphomicrobiales bacterium
CTTATCATATAGGTCAGATAGGTCCCATTCAGGTAATTTATTAGTGTTATCAAGCATATTGTTTTCCTGTAATTGTAACGTAGTTATTATCAATTTTGATTAGAATTAAAATTTATTTTTGATATTTCTCTTTCCATTCAACATAAGTCATTCCATAAATAAGCTCTCTAGATTCTTCATAGTCAATTGATATACCATTCTTTTCAGCTTCCTCTGCGTACCATTTTGCGAGGCAATTTCTACAAAAACCAGCTAAATTCATTAGATCAATATTTTGTAAGTCTGTATTTGCCCTCAAGTGTGCCACTAAACGATCAAATACCTGTGCTTTTATCTGATGTTCATTTTCCATTTAAATCTCCACTAAAATGTTCTGGTTCCAAAATTCTGTATGTTATTAATTTGACTATTAAATTTATTAATAATCCGTTCAATTATATCTGCAAGATATTCAGCAATATTTTTTTGTCCTTCATTATTAGCAATCAAATCATTTCTTACTTCAATAAGAACATGAGGTATCCCTCTGGTTGTACCATGAGTATATAATGTATCACCTTTGAGATAGCCTTTATACGGCTCGTTATCACCTATAATATACTTATTATCCATTCTCAGAAATGATAACATCGGTGATGAGATTCTATCGTCAGTATCCCAAAGTACAGATATTTCCCAAGGTCTTGTATCACTCCTAAAATTACGTGTGAATGAATGGATTGATATCAATATTGGTACTTCATTTTTACTCATCAGATTATTTATCATACTCATTATTTGATTATGATAGGGTTTATAAAAACTTTCTATTCTTTGATAAACATGATCTGAAGTTAGACTTAGATTACCTGGAATTATAAATTGGTCTGCAAATTTCATAACTAGAGTTGGATCATCTATACCTCTATTTGGATCAATCAATAATCTTGAGAAGTTTGATAATATAGAATTGGATCTTATTTTTTCAGAAATTTTATTCGTTAGTTTAGCAGCACCAATATCATATGATATGTGTTCGTTCAGAAGTTTTTCTGAAAGACCCAAACCATTATATTCAGATGGTATATGTTGAGACGCATGATCGCAAAGCAATATTATATTTGAATTATCGACTTCGTTTACTGTGTATGGCTTGTTAGTCAGTTTAGGGTCATTTATCATAGATAAATGTGATCAACCTTGTCTTGCTTTAAAACGCTTATTGACTTTATTAATAACATATAGACGTCCCTTCCGGCGAACCACTCTATTCGCGCGGTGTCTATTTTTTAGTGATTTTAGTGAGTTCTTTACTTTCATTTTTTTATCCTAGTTACTAATATTTCCCAATTAAAGGAAAGTCAAGAGATGTTTTTATCAATTACCTTGGTAATTTTGTACTACCCATTAGAAATTTATCAACAGAATGTGCAGCTTGCCTGCCCTCTCTAATAGCCCAAACAACAAGTGATTGGCCTCTCCTCATATCACCAGCAACAAAAACCTTTTCTTTATTTGTTTGATAATCAAAATCATTTGCACTAACGTTCCCTCTATCATTCAATTCAACACCACTGTTTTTGACTAAACCTTCATGAAGAGGGTGAACAAAACCCATTGCTAATAAAACAAGGTCGGCTTTAATTCCAAAATCTGAATTTGGAATTTTTTTCATTGAATTGTCTATTCTAATACAATTTAGCGCTGTGAGTTTACCTTCCACTCCTGTAAAGGACTCAGTCATTACTGAAAAATCTCTCAAAGCACCCTCCGCCTGGCTAGAAGATGTCCTCATCTTTAATGGCCAATTTGGCCATGTTAATGCCTTATTCTCTTTTTCTGGAGGTTCTGGCATTATCTCTAGTTGAGTAACAGATAGAGCGCCTTGTCTAAACGAAGTTCCAATACAATCAGAACCTGTATCGCCACCACCAATCACAACAACATGTTTCCCATTTGCACTGATTGTTTTCTCGTCATCATTAATTTCTAGTGAGTTTACTCTGTTCTGCATAGGTAAAAAATCCATTGCAAAATGAATACCATCTAAATCCCGACCTTGAATAGGAAGATCGCGAGGTTTTTCTGATCCACCAGTAAGTATAACAGCATCATATTTTTGAATGATTTCATTTATATCAGAGTCGGTTCCTATATTCTGATTGAAATGAAAGGTTACACCTTCCAATTCCATCTGTTCAATCCTTCTATCTATGTGATGTTTTTCCATTTTAAAGTCTGGGATACCATATCGTAATAGACCACCAGCTTTTGAATTTTTTTCATATGAATCCACATCGTGCCCTTGCCTTGCAAGCTGTTGCGCTGCTGCTAAACCAGCTGGACCAGCTCCAATTATTGCAACTTTTTTTCCAGTTTTTGTTTGAGGTATTTGTGGATTTATCCATCCCATCTCCCATGCTTTATCTACAATCGCGCACTCGATCGTCTTAATTGTAACTGGTTCATCAGTAATATTTAATGTACATGAAGCTTCACATGGAGCGGGACAAATTCTTCCGGTAAATTCAGGAAAATTATTTGTAGAATGTAGGTTATCTATTGCAGATTTCCAATCTCCATTATATACAAGATCATTCCAATCGGGTATCTGATTATTTACTGGACATCCATTATGACAAAATGGTATTCCACAATCCATACATCTTGATGCTTGATTTTGTGTTTCAGCATCACCTAAGGGTATAACAAATTCCCTGAAATTTCTTACCCTATCAGCAGCAGGTTTGTACTTCCGATCCCTTCTGTCAATTTCTAAAAATCCTATAACTTTTCCCATTAAATTTCCTTCTTGAATTATTTTACTGTCTCTAGTGTTTTGCCTTCTAATTCAAGCAATGCTCGTCTGTAATCAACAGGCATAACTTTAACAAATTTTGGCAGATATTCCTCCCAATTATCAAGAATTTTTTTAGCTTTTTCTGAATTTGTATAATTGAAGTGACTTGATACTAGCTTATATATTCTTTCATCATCGAATTTTGTCATAGATTTTAGAACATCAACTTTACCTTTAGTTTCAAGATCACCACCATGATGATGAAGTCTTTCTAATAAATCATCTTCGGAAGCTATAGGCTCTAGCTCTACCATTGATAAATTACATCTCTTGTTAAATTCACCATCTTCATCAAGAACATAAGCAACACCGCCTGACATCCCTGCAGCAAAATTTCTTCCTGTCTTACCAAGAACCACAACACATCCTCCCGTCATGTATTCACATCCATGATCTCCAGTACCTTCAATGACTGCAATTGCGCCTGAATTTCTCACGGCAAAACGTTCCCCTGCTATACCTCTGAAATAGCACTCTCCACTAATTGCGCCATAGAGTACTGTGTTTCCTACAATCATACTATTATTAGGATTTATCTTAGATTTAGAATTTGGATAAATAATTAATTTACCTCCTGATAGTCCTTTACCAACATAGTCATTTGCTTCTCCAACAAGTTCCATAGTCACACCATGTGAGACAAAAGCACCAAAACTTTGACCTGATGTCCCCAAGAATTTTATATGAATTGTATCCTCAGGCAGTCCCTTATGCCCATATTTTTTTGCTATCTGATTTGACAGCATTGCACCAGTAGTTCTATCAACATTTGTTATTATTTTTTCTATAAATACTGGCTCTTGTTTATCTAAAGCATTTTTAGATTCTTTTATGAGATCAACATCAAGCACTGAGCTAAGGTTATGGTCTTGAACTTCACAATTATATAATTTCTCATTTACTTCGATCTCGGGCTTATAGAGTATCTTTGAGAGGTCAATTCCTTTTGCTTTCCACTGTGAAATTACATCTTTTTTGTCTAGCATTTGACTTTGACCAATCATCTCATTAAAGGTTTTGAACCCCATTTCTGCCATATACTTCCTAACTTCTTCTGCGACAAAAAAGAAATAATTGACCACATGTTCTGGAGCTCCTGTGAACCTCTTTCTAAGCTCTGGATCTTGAGTTGCAATTCCTACAGGACAAGTGTTTAGGTGGCACTTTCGCATCATTATGCATCCTGAAGCAATTAGTGGAGCGGTGGAGAAACCAAACTCGTCTGCGCCGAGTAAAGCCCCGATTATAACATCCCTACCTGTCCTTAAACCTCCATCAACCTGAACTGATATTCTATTTCTTAATTTATTGAGGACTAACGTTTGGTGAGTTTCACTAATCCCGATTTCCCACGGAGATCCCGCATGTTTAATAGAAGTTAATGGACTTGCACCAGTACCCCCTTCGTAACCAGAAATTGTTACATGATCAGATTTCGCTTTTGCTACCCCAGCTGCTACAGTTCCTACTCCAACTTCAGATACGAGTTTTACACTGATTTGTGCCTCTTGATTTGCATTTTTAAGGTCATATATTAACTGAGCGAGGTCTTCTATTGAATAGATATCGTGATGGGGTGGAGGTGAAATAAGACCCACTCCAGGAGTTGAATACCTAACTTTAGCTATAACTGCATCAACTTTATGACCTGGAAGTTGCCCCCCCTCACCAGGTTTTGCTCCTTGTGCCATTTTTATTTGGATCATGTCAGAATTTGTTAAATATTCAGCAGTAACACCAAATCTTCCTGATGCCACTTGCTTGATTGCAGATCTCATAGAATCCCCATTAGACATAGGTAGAAATCTATCAACCTCTTCTCCGCCCTCACCAGTATTTGATTTTCCACCAATTCTATTCATAGCAATAGCCAAATTAGTGTGGGCCTCTCTACTTATTGAACCGAACGACATAGCGCCTGTAGCAAACCTTTTTACAATTTCTTTGGCAGGCTCAACCTCGTCTATAGATAAGCCCTTACGATTATCTTCTTCAGCCTTTTTTATTTTCATTAAACCACGGATCGTTAGTAATCTTTTATCTTGTTTATTTATTTCATTGGCATAACGATTATATTCATCCTGAGCGTTACCTCTAACTGCGTGTTGTAATGCGCTAATAGTATTATAATTCCAGGCGTGATCTTCACCGCGATTCCTCTGGGCATATTCCCCGCCAATATCTAGAGTAATTTTTAAGATATCAGGGCTGTTGTATGCACTTTCATGCCTGGCTACACTTTCTTTAGCTATATCGTCTATACTCACTCCACCAATCTTTGAGTGAGTCCCTGTAAAGTATTTGTCAATAACAGACTGATCTAAACCAATTGCATCAAATATCTGTCCACCACAGTATGATTGATAAGTTGATATTCCCATCTTTGACATAACTTTAAGTATGCCTTTGTCAATTGCCTTAATGAATCTTTTTTGAGATTCCTCTTTTGAAATTTCTTCATCAAGAGAATTTCTAATTTGTTCAATTGTTTCAAATGCCAAGTATGGATTGATTGCTTCCGCCCCATAGCCTGCCAATGTACAAAAATGATGAACTTCCCTTGCTTCACCTGTTTCAACAACGATGCCAACGGAAGTCCTCAAACCTTTTTTTATTAGGTAGTGATGAACTGCAGAAGTGGCTAGAAGAGATGGAATTGGTACCCTATTATCAGATGTATATCTGTCAGATAAGATTATTATGTTATTACCATCTTTAACTTTTGCCTCTGCTTTTTCACATAATTTCAATAGAATATCTTCTAAATCAACTCCCGATGGATCATTAGCAAACGTTATATCTAAAGTTCTTGCCCTGAAATAATTTTCGGAAAGTTCGCTTACGTAGCGAATTTTTTCGAGGTCCTCATTTGTTAAAATTGGTTGTCTTACTTCAAGTCGTTTAAGTGTTGAGTTTTTATGTGGATCAAGCAGGTTCGGCCTCGGACCAATAAATGAGACGAGTGACATAACCAATTCTTCTCTTATCGGATCAATTGGCGGATTTGTAACTTGGGCAAATAATTGTTTAAAATAAGTAAAAAGTGATTTTGATTTATCAGAGAGAGATGATATTGGCACATCATTTCCCATTGAGCCGATTGCCTCTTGTCCTGTTGTAACCATCGGAGATAATAAGAACTTAAGATCTTCCTGAGTATAGCCAAAAGTCTTTTGCAAACTCAATAGGTCTTTATTTACGTATTGAGTGCCTTGATTTGCTGGAGGTAAGTCTTCAAGTATAATTTGACTGTTTGAAAGCCATTCTTCATATGGGTGAGCATTAGCCATTTCTTCTTTTATCACATCATCTGCTATTATCTGTCCCTTTTCCAAATCGATGAGCAGCATCTTGCCTGGTTGTAGTCTCCATTTTTCAATAATATTTTCTTCTTTTACCGGAAGCACACCCATTTCTGAAGACAATACTACTCTATCATCGTCAGTAATAAAGTATCTAGCTGGTCTCAATCCATTTCGGTCTAAAGTAGCACCAATTTGTTTCCCATCTGTAAAAGCTATGGCGGCTGGACCATCCCATGGCTCCATCATTGAGGCTTGATGCTCATAAAAAGCTTTTCTGTTAGGTGGCATAATATTATTACCGGTCCAAGCTTCAGGTATCATCGTCATCATAGCATGCGATATGGAATAGCCACTGTTTACAAGAAGTTCTAATACGTTATCAAAACATGCTGAATCTGATGCCCCATCTACAACAATTGGCCATATTTTTTTTATATCATCGCCCAGCAAGTCTGATTTTAGTGTAGATAGTCTTGCCTTTAACCAATTTACATTCCCTCTAAGTGTATTAATCTCTCCATTATGACATATCATTCTAAATGGTTGAGCCAGACTCCATGTTGGAAAAGTATTGGTTGAGAATCTCTGATGGACTAATGCTATAGAAGATTTAAATGCTTTATCATTTAAGTCTAGGAAATATTCTGACAACTGGTCTGCTAGCAGCATTCCTTTATATAATAAAGTTCGGGATGAGAGAGAACAGATGTAAAAGTCTTCGATAGGTTTGTCGGTTTCACCCATGAAAGTGCTGTATATTTTCTTTCTTGCAACAAACAGTTTCCTTTCAAAGGAGTCTTGATCCGGTAAGGTGACGCTCGATTTAATGAAAAGCTGCAAATGAAGTGGTTCCGAAGGTTTTACTGAATAACCTAAACCTTGGTTATTTACTGGTATATCTCTCATAGAGATGATTTCTAGATCTTCTTCAGAGATTAGAGTTTTAATTTTTTCTAGATAATCTGCTCTTTTCTTATCATTTTTTGGTAGGAACATATTTCCTACACCGTATTCACCTAATTTTGGCAGATCAAAGTCTAATTCTTTGGATATTTTTCTTAAAAATTCGTCAGGGATTTGAGTGAGAATACCACACCCATCTCCTGCTTTTGGATCCGCGCCAACTGCACCACGATGATTTAAATTCTCAAGTATTGCCAAACCATCTTTTACTATTTGATGGGACGCATTATTTTTTATATTAGCAACGAAACCAATGCCGCATGCATCGTGCTCATTGCTGGGACTATAAACACCATTTTGGATAGCTTTTTTTACATTGTTTTCGTAGTGTTTAAACATCCGTTCTCCATATAACTTATGAAAATTTATATAATTGAATTAATATAAATACACAATATATATAAAGATTTAAAGCTAAAAATGCTAGTGTATATTTATATTTTTATTTGAAAATACGAGAAAGATAATTTTACTTATCAAGTTATACTAATTAATCCTATGAGTGAACTTACCAACATAAAAAAAAATACTACTAGTTCTTATTATAACGTTACTCCAATTACAAAAATTTCATCAGAAAAAAAGAGATCATTCCCTTGGGCGGACGATAGTTATGTATATTGGATGGAAACAGATCCAAGTTTGGGTGGGATAACATCAATTATAAAATACTCTTTAATTGATGGTCAATATACCAATTTAACCTCAGGTAAATATAATGTAAGAAGTAAAATCCATGAATATGGCGGAATTGCTTATACAGTTTCGAGTAATCAAGTCTTTTTTGTTAATAGTGATGATCAAAATATTTATCACATTGATAACAATAAAATTAGCCAATTAACAAATTTGAATGATATTAGAATTGGTGAAATAATTACTGATGAAAATGATCTATATTTTATTGTTGAAGATCACTCAGTCTTAGAACCCTACCCCCAAAATTATATCGCACATATAAACTTATCTAACCCAAAAGAAATTACAAAGGTGGTCCATGGTGCATCCTTCTATTCTAATATTTCCTTATCGCCTGATAGTAAATTTCTGTCTTGGTTGCAGTGGAACCTACCCAGTATGCCATGGGAGTCATCAGAATTATATATGGGGAGAATTGATAACTATAATAACATATCAGAGATATCGCTAATTGACGGTGGTCTAGGAAAGTCTATTTTCCAACCAGAGTGGGATGATAAAAAGTTAATTTACATAAAGGAAGATGGAGATAGAGGGAAGATTTATCAATATCTAGATGGAGAGTCTCGGCAACTCCATGAGTTACCCATAGATTTGCTTAGGCCATTATGGCAATTAGGTGTCTCAAGCTATAAAATACTAAACAAAAATTTTATTTTCGCATCTGGATACCAAAAAGGAGAAATGGGCCAATTTATTATCGACAGATCCAAGAATTCTATCAAAAAAATAAACCTTGAAATATACTCCGAGCAAATGTGCTCAAATGACAAATTACTTATTCTAGCGGGCTCTGCTGATAAACTCTCTGATGAGATCCTATCTGTACCAATTAAATTCCTTAATAATTCAAAAAGTTCAACAATAAAAGTTAACAACCAAAGAAAAATTATTGAACTAAAAAATTCTTTTTTAAACTATTACCAATCCAAAAATAATAATAGTAATGCAATAATTCTCAAAGTTCACAGTGGTCCCACATCATCCTCATATTTCGGATATTCAGAAGAAAGAGAATATTGGACAAATAGAAGTTTTGATATAATAGAACTAGATTACAGAGGCTCTACAAATTATGGAATAAAGTTCAGGAAAGAATTAAATGGGAATTGGGGCATATATGATACAGAAGATTGTTTGGAGGCAATAGAATTTATTAAAAATGATAATTCTTTAAAAAATAAAAAAATTATTCTCAAGGGTTCAAGCGCTGGTGGTTTTACAGTATTAAATACGATATGCGAAGATGTGGAAATTGCATGTGCATCCTGCTATTATGCAGTAAGCGATCTTAAGATATTGCTTATCGATACTCATAAATTTGAGTCAGGTTACACTTCGAGCCTTTTAGGAGTTAAAAATATTGAAAGCAATAAATATTTGGAAAGATCGCCAATCAATAAAACCGATAGAATGACAACACCAATTATTTTTTTTCAAGGACAACAAGATAGAGTTGTAACACCAAATCAAACAGAGGAGATACACAAAAAAATAAAATCACTGGGTATTGATACTGAATTTTTTCTCTATGAGAATGAAGGCCATGGTTTTAAAAATCAAGAAAATATTAATAAATCTAGAGCATTAGAAGAAAAATTTTTCATTAAACATATAACATCAAGATTGGGATAAAAAATGATAGATTTCCGAAGCGATAATGTGCACACAATTGCAGATCCAGTTTTAAAAGAAATAATCGTAGCAAATAAGAATACAGTTGCTTCTTATGGTGGGGATGAACTAACTAAAAATGCAAAAGAAATGCTAGCAGAAATATTCAATAAAGAAATTCATAGTTTCTTCGTATCAACTGGTACCGCTGCCAATTCATTATCTCTTGCATCCATAACTCCTGAATATGGGACAATTTTTTGTGGTTCTGATAGCCATATTTACCTTGAAGAATGTAATGCGCCGGAGTTTTTTACAAACAGTGCAAAATTATACCCTGTAAAAACTAAAGACGGAAAGATCATATATGGTGAACTGGAAAAAGCCCTTTTATTTCACCCTAGTGATGAATTTGATATGGTTGCGTCTAGCTTAAGTATCTCCCAGGCAACCGAAGCTGGTACTATTTACAAACAAGACGAAATAAGAAACTTAAAAAATATAGCAGATACAAAGAAACTAAAAATTCATATGGATGGTGCAAGATTTGCAAATGTTGTGGCGGCTACAGCTAAAAAACCACAAGAACTAACTTGGGAGGCGGGTGTTGACGTAATGTCCTTTGGGACAACAAAAAACGGAACAATGTCCGCAGAAGCAGTAATTTTCTTTAATACAAATCTTTCGAAGAAAACAAATCTTTATATGAAGAGATCTGGTCATCTTTTATCAAAAATGAGATTTATATCTTCACAAATCATTGGTTATCTAAAAAATGATTTATGGATTGAATTGGCAAGATCTGCTAATAAAAAGGCAAACTTATTATCCGAAAACTTGAATAAATTTGATTTTATACATTTACCATGGCAAACAGAAATAAATGAGGTTTTTATTATTGTACCAAAGGAACTTGAAGATTACTTAAAAAAACATGGAGTATTTTGTCATAACTGGACAAAAATTTCACTTGATAGTCAATATCATCGGGATAATTATAGTTTTTTAAGACTAGTAACTTCATTTCATAGTAATGAGAAAGATATTTACAAACTTACTGAATTAATAGAGAAGTTTTAAAAAAAGTGGTAGAGCAACTAAGTTGCACTACCACATCTGATTATTGTTATCCTTCAATAACTTTACTGGTTGAAATCTCAATCTTTCTTGGCTTCATTGCCTCTGGCAATTCTCTTACAAGTATTATATTGAGCAAACCGTTTGAGAGATTTGCTGATTCAACTTCAACATAATCGGCAAGTCTAAATCTACGTTCAAAGTTTCTTGAAGAAATACCCTTGTATAGGTATTCTCTATTATCATCTTTTGAACTATCCCCCGTAACAGATAAAATATTTTCTTTTACATCTATATTAAGGTTGGCCTCATCAAATCCTGATACTGCCATAGTAATACAGTATTTATTATCCGTTAATTTCTCAATATTGTATGGTGGATAGCCCGTAGGCACGTCCATGTTAATCGTATCAAGCATTTGAGCTAGACGATCAAATCCAATTGAGGTTCTATATAATGGTGTTAAATCAAATGTTTGCAATGTCATATCATATCCTCCTTTGAGCAACATGTTGATAAAAAGCAGACCCAAAAGGCATCTGCATTATCTGATATAATTGCTATATTTATAGTTACAAGTCTCTTTGAAAAAAAAAAATTATCTGATAAGATTCGCAGTATATTTTAAATATTTGGAGGTCATTATGGATACATTTGATTTTTCTGTGGAACAAAAATTTGATCCAATTAAACATGTAGAGAGAAAACTCGGTTTTTATGGTGAAGGAGATGTTTCAATAGCTTGTTGGGAACCTGGTCAAGTCAGCCCAAACCATTGTCATCCTGATGCTACGGAAATTTATTTTTGCTATGAAGGTGGAGGTATAATGCGCACCAATAATGAAGAAGTCGAAGTTAAAAAGGGCAGCTTTGTAGTGCATCCACGCGGCGAACTTCATGAATATACAAATGGTTCAGAAAGAACAATTCTATTTAGGGTTCGCTATGGTGAGTCTATGAAATCCATGACCAAAAATTGGCCTACCAATTCTGCTTGGAGTGCTAGTGAAGAAGATGTAGCTTATTTTGCTAAATAATAATGCTATTTTGATTAGTCCTGTCTGAAGAAATATTTTTCAAAGAATGATAATACATCTTGGATTGCCTCTTCTTGGATGGGTTCAACAGCATATATATTATTTTCTTTGATAGGAAATATAAAACCATGAAGAGCATGGTCATAACTCTTCCAGAGAGCTTCTTTTTTATTCTCTTTTAGAAGATCATAGGATAGCTTAAATATACCTTGGAGTTCATCTCCATCTCGACCCATTACAAATATAGGCGTATTAATTGATGAAACTCTATGATTTGCTATGTCGATATCAATTCTATTTCTAACCTTTTGAACAGATTGCATCTGCATTGACTCAATATCACGCAACTGTGTTTCTTCATTAATCCTTACACTCTCGTCTGGTGTCAATGCTAAAAATTCATGGGAAGCAGGCTCACTTGCGACAGCGGCACAAACCCCGTTGTATTCACTTGTTATCTTTAAGATCATCTCACCTGCATGACTCATTCCAAGTAGTCCAATCCTATTTGCATCTATTTCATGAAAAGTTTTAAGGTATTCAATGGTTGCTATTTCATCTTCATATTCAAGTGGTGAACGATTAAACATCATTCCACCTTGACGAATATCCTTAACCAGTTTACCACCTTCATTATATCCCAGCTCTACCTCTGCTCTATAACGAATCCAGCCGCAGGCATATCCTTTATCAAGAAATTTATCGATTGTGTATCTTCTATTTTCCATATTATCAATTAACCAATCTATACCTCCACCACCGTTGCCTGTGGCAAATAATACAAGTGGAAATGGTCCATCTCCATCTGGTAATTCAAGCCCAATAGGGGTGTATAAACCATCAAAAGTTTCAACCAAGATTAGATGCCTAATATGCCCTTTATCTGTTTTTTCTAATATTTGATGTGTAAATTTATTTTTACCTTTTTTATCATTTAAAGATGTCATCTAACTTGCTCTATTATATCTAATATTTTATGGTGATTTCTTGAATTATTTGAAACGATTATATTACCATTCTTGTAATCTGGGAGACCCTTCCAATCTGATATAAAGCCTCCTGCACCGATTATTATTGGAACTATTGGAATGATATCAAATGGCTTAAGATTATTCTCTATTATCAAATCCAAGTAACCTGAAGCTAATAGTCCATAAAAATAACAATCTCCACCCGTACGTGTCATTCCGACCACCTCAGTAACATTTGCTAAAACCTTTTTTGTAAAATCATCATCAAACATCTCCTCAGTTGTGTATCCAAACTTTAGATCATTGATGTTACTCTGTTCACTAGTTCGAATTATTGATTGACGTCCATCGTATATTTTATAGGAAACTGAAGTTGAGCCAATATATCGTTCTTTAGTAGATGGGTTATCTATTATACCAAACGCAGGTCTACCATCTATCTCGAGTCCAATGAGGGTTCCCCAAAGAGGAATCCCTGAAATGAATGATTTTGTACCATCAATTGGATCGACATACCATTTATACCTTGGGTCTCTGTCCTTTGAACTAAATTCTTCCCCAACAATACTATGATCTGGATATTTTTCTTCTATCAATTCTCTGATCAGCTTCTCTGCATTTTTATCAGCATCCGTTACAGGGTCTATCTTGTTATTGGAAGTATTTTTATTTGTAGTCACTAAATTTTGACGAAAATTTTTCATAGTTATTTTAGCTGATTGATCAGCGAGAAATACTAAAAATTCAAATATATCATTATCGTTCATATTAATATTTACTTTATGGTGGGCGCGACAAGGATTGAACTTGTGACCCCTACGATGTCAACGTAGTGCTCTCCCACTGAGCTACGCGCCCTCAGTTTATGATATATTAAGACCGTTTATTATTTCTAACAAGATTTCTTTTTTAATTAACATTAACTTAAGTGAATTCTTATACATTAGGGATAACAATTCCCTAAAAACTGGAATATATGATGTCATCAGGTGGATCTAGAATTGGAGCAGGACGTAAAGAAAAATACGATTTCAATGAGCGTCAACATATTATTGATGTATTCAATAAAATATGGAATTCAAAAAAAATAAACTCACAGTATCTTATGATTTCTTTTGGTGAGAGTAACTCATCAAATAAAAAAATTGAAATGTGGAAATTAAAGATCAGATCAAAAAATCAAGAAAATGAGTCAAGTAGTTCTATAAAGGCAGATCATACTGGGACTAATTCTTTTAAAAAAATTATCATACATAAAAAACCACAAAGTAGAGATGAATGCCTAAAACTTGCGCATAAAATAATATCTAATATTTACCCAAATAAATTTCACAGGATAAACACGATTGACAAAATATGGAAAACTAAAAATATGTAACTTATTGTAATATAGTATCAATTTTGAATGAGTTCTATTTTACAGTATTTCTTAACACACCAAGCTTGTCTATACTAACTTCAACTTGGTCTCCAGACTTTAGATAAACAGGAGGCTCAAATCCTATACCAACACCAGCTGGAGTTCCAGTCGCAATAACATCACATACTTCTAAAGTCATTGTTTTGGAAATTGTGGATAGTAATGTAGGAATATCAAAAATCAGTCTTTCTACAATTGAGTCTTGTCTGGCTTCACCATTAACAGTTGTTTTTAATTTTAATTTTGTTACATCGCCTATTTCATCAGAAGTAACAATAGCAGGTCCCATTGGGCAATAAGTATCAGGACTTTTTCCGATAAACCACTGTTCGTGTTGTTTTTGAATATTTCTAGCAGAAACATCATTAATTATTGTGTAACCAAATATGTAATCATAAGCATCCTCTGGTTTAATATTTTTACCACCTTTTGATAATATTAACCCCAACTCACCTTCATAATCTGTTGTATTTGTATAATCGTTTGCCAAAATAATATTTTCATCTGTCGCTATGACAGATGTTGTAGCTTTCGTAAAAATGACGGGAAAATCTGCTACAGCTTTTTTACCACTTGAGTCAAATCCTGACCCATAAAATTCTTGTGCATGGTCATGATAATTTTTTCCAACACACATAATGTTTCTGAGTGGCCTTGGAATAGGAGCATGTAATTTAATATCTGATAAATCCAATGTTTTAAGGTTTTCAATTTTGTTTTCACTAATTATTTTTTTTACCTTTTGAAAATATTTTATAATTTCATTCATATCATTTGATATGCCTAATTGTTCGAGGGGAACAACTCTATCATTAATTAAAAGTCCTGTTTTAGTATTATCTGAATTACCTACATATGTGACTAATCTCATCTATTCCTCAATATTTATTTGTATTAATAATAGTTCATAACTGAATGTTTTGCTTCAGCAAAAAATAACCAGCGTTCAATGAATACACCCATAATCATAAATAGGAAAGCCAAAATTGTGATATGGTAAAAGTTTAATGCAATGGATAAAAATATTGTTAGCAATGGAAGGATAAAAGCAAAAAGCAATGCTATTTTTCTTAGTTTCTTTGAGTGCTTCCTTGCTACTTTATAACCCATTTCCTTTAATAAGAAATTAGATGCATCATGGGGAGACTCAAGAAGATTTACTTGCAACTGTGATTTTAATCCGAGGGCAGTACTTTTATTTGTTGTTGTATTATTCAAATCCAATCTGACCCAATAGAGAATCTTACCAATACAGGAAAGTATGATCAAAATGATCAGATAATAATAAATATTAGCCAAGTTATAACCCATCAGTAATAGCAATGACTGAAATAACATTAACCCCGTGAGCCCACCTATTGATAAATAATTAAATGTTGTTAATTCAGTGTTCCATGAATATATGGCTCGCAGTGAACTATAAATTTTACCCGTACTAAATATTGTTGCTATTGCAATGAGGACAATGATTATAGAAAGTGTGTCTAGAGATCTATTATCAGGATTAAGATAGAATAATAAAGTATAAATAGCTATAACTGGATAAAGTAAAATTGCAAAAACTCCTTCACGTGACAACCAAGATGACCTCCATTGTGTTAGCGCAAAGTGTGCACGTTCAGGATGCCCTAAATGTAATGTTGATGATAATAACCCACCACTAACGAGCGCCATTGATACAACGAATGTTAAAAAATACGAAATGAAGGATAAAGTATGCCCAACGTATATTTGGAATATCAAAAGACTAATTATTAATCCATAGCCCATTCCAGATATTGTTGTAAATAATATAATAGACTTTGCAGGATGCATTTTTTTCCTAACTTAGAATCTTATCTACAAATCTTTCAAGAATATTTAGTTTTTTATTCTCTAGATTATTAAAATTATTCATTCTAGGTGCATTTCTCGTATTTCCTATCCTTCTCTTTGGTAGAAGATATTTATTAACAGGTTTAGTTTCCTGTTCAGGCATTAAATCAACACCATTCCTCTCTTCAACTAATTTAAATACCTCTGAATTAGAATCACCAAGATCTCCAAAGCTTCTTGCACCTGTGGGGCATGCTGAAACACAAGCAGGCACTCGTGATTCTTCGGGTAAATTTGAATTATAGATTTTATCTACACACAATGTACATTTTTTCATGACTTTCTCAACTTGATCATATTCTCTTGCACCATATGGGCATGCCCAAGAACACAACTTACAGCCGATACATGCATCTGGATTTACCAATACAATGCCATCCTCCTCACGTTTATACGATGCTCCCGTCGGGCATACAGTAACGCAGGGAGCGTCATCACAATGCAAACATGACCTTGGAAAGTTCAATGTGTAACCATTATCAGACTCCTCGTCTAAAATTTCAAATGTATGTACTCTATTAAACCAGACTCCATCGGGGTTTTCACCAGATGTGTTTAGATCTGTTAAAGGAGCACTGTGACCACCAGAATTCCACTCTTTGCAATTTACTGCACATGCATGGCACCCAACACAAATATCAAGATCTATTACTAAACCTAATTTAATTTTATTATTGTTATGTAAACTAGTCATTTTGAAACTCTTTTCTTGAATGAGGTTTATGAGGGACTTTCTCTTTGAATTCTTCGGGCGCTTTTGAACTAACTTTATCTTTTGGAACATCAATTGCTTTACTTAACTTTGACAATACTTGATTTATTGGTTTAATCGCAGATATTGTGTTTGATAAAATACTGTTATCATCTTGTTTTGTAGATTTCCTGACACTTACTCTTAGATCGTACCAAGCCGCCTGCCCAGTAACAGGATCTGAATTTGCATAATCTTGTTTTGATAAATTTGCTGGTAATAAATCAGATATAAGGTCATTTAATAAAAAACTATCTTTGGACTCTCTTGCGTTATCATCCAATCCCCATGTATTTTTCTTTTTTGCGATTGCATTCCAAGTCCATACTGTATTCTTATTTACCCCATCCATTGATTTAACTCTCACTCTTATTTGATTGTGCGCACTTTTTAGAATTGCCCAATCTCCATCCTTTAAATCATGTTTTTTTGCTAAATCACGATGTATGAATAAAAAATTTTCTGAAGTAATTTGACGCAGCCATTGATTCTGACCGCCCCATGAATGATACATATGCATAGGCCTTTGTGTTACAGCATGCAAAGGATAATCTCCATTCTGATTAAGGCTGTCCTCAAATGGAGGATACCAAAAAGGAATTGGATCGAAAAAATCTTTAATCCTATCTCGAAGTTGAAGCGGAGGCTGTCTCTTTCCATGCCCTTCTGCTGCAAGTCTAAACTTTTGAAAGGTTTCTGAATAAAATTGCATGGTAATACGGGTATCATCAGATCCTACCCAACCCATTTTTTTTGCATATTGTAAATAATCAGAATTCTCATATTTATTATATCTCGCACTCTCCGGAAACTCATCCGACCAAAAGCATCCATTATCTATATATTTTTGTAATTGTTGAATATTTGACTCAGCAATACCAATTTGATTTCCATCTTTACCTCTAAAACCTGCTAAAGGCCCAACTCCCGGGGTTCTCTCATGATTTGCAAGGTAATCTGAATAACCACCTGGATATGTAGGATTACCATTCTGGTCAGTAAATCCGGGTAATTTGAGCCGTTCACCTAATTTTAGAAGAACATCTTGAAAAGGCCTTACATCCCGATCTAATTCTAATATTGGCTGCCTAATTGCATCAGCAGGCCCGTCTGCACTTCCTATTGGTCTATCTAATATTGAAACGCAATCCCACCTTTCGAGATATGTAGTATCTGGTAACACTAAATCCGCATACGCAACTGTCTCTGAATAAAAAGCGTCTGAATATATAATTTTTGGAATCTTATAATTACCCTGTTCATCTTTGTCTGTTAGATAAGCATGAACATTATTTGTAGCCATTGATGAATTCCATGCCATATTTGCCATATACATGAATAGGACATCAATCTTATATGGATCACCAAGCCATGCATTTCTTAGAACTGAATGCATTAGCCCGTGCGCGGCTATAGGATATTCCCATGTATACGCCTTATCAATCCTAATTGGATCATCATTTTCATCCAACAGTAAATCATCTGGTGATTGTGGAAATCCAAGCGGCATTCCTTTCAAAGAACCATCATCATTTTTTATGATATTTGCAGGTGCAGGGCCGCCGGGCATGGGTTTCGGAAAAGGCGCTTTATAACGCCACGAACCTGGGGCATCAATTGCACCTATTAACATTTGAAGGGTATGTATTATTCTACACGTATGGAATCCATTAGTATGTGCAGAAATTCCTCTCATAGCATGAAATGATACAGGCCTTGCTTTGAACTCTGAGTGAACTATACCATCAACATCAGTCCATTTTTGTTTAATATTGCTTTCTGTATTATATGCGGCTTCAATTATTTCCTCAGAAATTCTGGTTATAGTTTCTTCTGATAATCCAATTTCTTTTGCAACAATTTCGGCATTAAATTCTGAGGAGTTGAAACGCTCTTTAAATTTACAAAAAGCTGTACGTAATTTAAGTCCATTTTCAATAATCAATTCTTTTTCGAGTTGTGGTTTTATTTCTTTTTCTTTAACAGAAACCACCCTATTAGTATTTTCATCAAAACAAACTGGATTACCTTTTTTGTCTCGAAAGAAGAGACCATCTTGATCTGTACCTGGATTATCAATAACCAACCATGCAGAATTTGTATTTTTTATAAGAAACTCAGAATCAAATTTATTTTCCCTCAATATATAATTAATTATTGATGATACAAATAAACCATCTGTTCCAGGTTTGATTGCTATCCATTCATCGGCTATTGATGAGTAACCTGTTCTGATTGGATTTACAGAAATAAATTTAGTATTTTCTCTATTTTTTAACTTCCCTAGTCCAATTTTTATTGGGTTTGAGTCATGATCCTCAGCAACTCCAAACATTATAAATAATTTTGTATTTTCAAAATCAGGTTCTCCAAATTCCCAAAAGCTTCCCCCTATTGAATAGAGACCAGCAGCTGCCATATTCACAGAGCAAAAGCCACCATGAGCAGCATAATTTGGTGTACCAAATTTGGAGGCCCACCACCCTGTAAATGACTGACTTTGATCACGCCCAGTAAAAAATGCAAGCTTTTTGGGATTGGAACGTTTTACTGCTCCCAACCAGTCAGTAGCTATTTCTAGAGCCTCATCCCACTCAATTTCTACAAACTCACCTTTGCCCCTCTCGCCAACACGCTTAAGAGGTTTTGTTAACTTTCCTGGAGAATTTTGATGCATAATCCCTGCGGAACCCTTAGCACATAATACACCTCCATTTACTGGATGATCAGGATTACCCTCGATATATCTAATTTTCCCGTCACTCAAATGCACCTTAATTCCACATCGACACGCACACATATAACATGTAGTTGTTTTCACATCATCGGAAATTTTACTGGAAAGTGATACTTCTGGTGCAGGTGGTAATAATTTGATTTTTGCCATAACTTAAGAGTATCAGGTGGTAAAAAAAAATTCAATAAATTATCCAAGCTAAAAAACTGTTTTATAAACTCTGCTTTCTATCATATATTGATATCAAATAGTTTGTAAAGCCTTGAAAAACTAAGAATAGATGACAGAAAATATTAAAAATTTGCTTCTTAAAAGTATTAATACCGAACTTAACTCTATTCAAAAAATAGCGTCGGAAATTCCAAAAAAACTTGGTGATGAAATAATCAGGGCTATTGAATTAATTAACTCTATCAAAGGTAATATTATAATTTGTGGCCTTGGTAAGAGTGGGCACATTTGTAATAAAATTTCTGCAACCCTAAGCTCAACTGGCACACCCTCAATTTTTTTACATGCTAGTGAGGCTAATCATGGTGATATTGGAGTAGTCAAGAATAATGATATTTTGATGATTTTATCAAATTCTGGTGAGACGTCTGAATTTAACAATATAGTCAATTATGCAAAAAAACATAACATCCCCATTGTATCTATTACAGGAAATAAAGAGAGCTTTATCTCTTCTAATTCAGACATTGCAATTGTATTACCTGAATACAATGAAGCCGGTCCGATAAATCTGGTCCCCACAACCTCAACTACATTGCAACTAATCATTGGTGACTTAATCGCTATCGGATTAATGTACACTAAGAAATTTTCATTATCGGAATTTAAATTACTCCATCCCTCAGGGAAAATCGGAGCTAATTTATTAAATATAGAGGACGTAATGCACGTTGGTAAAAATATTCCACTAGCCAATCAAAACACAAACATTGATGAAGTAATCCTGATAATGACAAATAAACGATTTGGTTGCATTGGATTAACTGATGGAAAAGGCACACTAACTGGTATCATTACTGATGGAGACCTCAGAAGATCACTTCACCAAAATATACTGAAAAAGCCGGCAAGTGATATCATGACATATAGTCCCATTACTATAGAAAAGACAAGGTCTGTAACTGATGCCGTTAGTTTAATGAACTCAAAGAAAATAACTTGTTTATTTGTTATTCAAGATGACAAACCACAAGGCATAGTTCATTTACATGATCTAATAAATTTAACAGCATTATAGCTATACCCAACCCAATAACTCATTAATTATAAGTTTCTCAAGTAAACTTATTCCCTCATCACTGTCGTTGAGACATGGAATTAATGTAAAATTTATTCCACCATATTCATGAAAAATCTCTTGGATACCAATATTAAGTTCCTCGAGTGTTTCAACGCAATCTGAATAAAATGCTGGGGATATTATCGCCAGATTCTTAATACCATCCTTTGCAAGGTTAATAACAGTTTCCTCTGTATATGGTTGCAGCCATTCTTCTCTTCCAAATCTTGATTGAAAAGACATCTTTAACCTATCTCCGTATTTTGCTGATTTTTCCTTCAATAATCTTGTGGTCTTATGGCAATGGCAATGATATGGATCTCCCAGGGTTAAGTACCTTTTTGGAAGACCATGATAAGACGTTAAAATAACCTCAGGTTCCCAGCTTAATTGATCGAGATGGTTATTTAATGAAATATTCAATTTAGAAATATAATCAGAATTATCAAAAAAAGGTGGCATTGTCCTGATTGATGGCTGCCACCTCATTTTTGATAAAACCTCAAAAACTTTATCATTAACTGTAGCCGTGGTTGCGGCAGAATATTGAGGATAGAGAGGGCAAATCAGCAAACGATCAACTCCTTTTTCCCTCATTTCAGTAAGTTTTGAATTAATTGATGGATTTCCATAACGCATACACCAGTCAACTTCAATATTAGATAATTTTGAATTCAAAATATCTGACTGAGATCTTGTGTATGTTTTAAGTGGTGACTCATTATTTTCATAATTCCAAATTTCTTTATAAGCCTTTGCAGTTTTACTAGGCCGTATAGTCAGTATTATACCATTGAGTATGACCCACCATAAGTAACGGTTAATGTCAATTACCCTTTTGTCACTAAGAAATTCTTTTAGATATTTTCGTATTGACCAGTAATCAGTTGCATCCGGAGTTCCAAGGTTTATTAAAAGAACACCAACTCTACCATACTTGACAACAGGATGGCCAATAGGTAATACGTTTAAATCATTATTTTTCATTATCATTTATGTAATCATTTTTTATAAAAATTAAATCCCAAACCTTGATAAAATTGTAAAGTTATCAAGTAAATAAAAGGCACCATCTTCTGTCCATCCCATAATAAATGCTAGTCCAGTAATTAACATCATAACGCCCATGGAAACCTCTACATATAAATATCTTTGTTTAAACTTTTTTATTATATTTATGAGACTATTGATGGCAAAACTACTGAGTATAAAAGGCACACCCAATCCCATTGAATAGAAAAATAGTAATAATGTCCCTCTGACAATTGTTTGTTCGGATGACGCTAAGGTTAATATTGTAGCTAATATCGGACCAATGCAAGGTGTCCAACCAAAAGCAAACGCTAAACCTAATACAAATGCAATAAGGTTTGTTCTATTTTTAAATTTCAGATTAAAACTGAATTGCCTATATAAAAGATTAAATTTAAAAAGCCCAATTAGGTGTAAACCAAATATTATGATTATAGTACCAGCTAACATTTGAAGATCCACAGAAATCCAAAAGAAATGAAAACTATAATTTAAAATTGGTCTGAATATATTTACAGACGCTCCCATAAGGATAAAAATTAATGAGAATCCTATGACAAAAAATATAGAGCGCGTTATCAATTTCTTCTTTAGATTATTATGTTCATCACCTGTTAAATCAGTAATTGATGCGCCTGTTAGGAAGCATAAATATGATGGAACTATCGGAAGTACACAAGGCGACAGGAAACTTAAGAATCCTGCAAAAAAACATAAAACAAAGAATAAATCCATACTCACTTCTTATCTGTAGGAATAAATTGTTTTTTATAAAAGCATAAATAATGATTAATTGATAGACAATAAAATTAAAGTCTTTATTATTATCACTAACTCAACGGGGTGTTAATACTGAGAAGCTTAAGGGCTAACCCGATGAACCTGATACGGATAATACCGGCGTAGGGATTGAGATAAAAATATGATTTCAAACCCTATTAGCTATTCATAATAGGAGCAAAAAATGAAATTATATATAAAAACTCTTCTTATAATATTGGTAAGTATAAACATATCTCACTCAAATGAGAAACTAACAGTTTACACATACGACTCATTTGTTGCGGAATGGGGACCAGGACCATTATTGGAGGAGAAATTTGAAAAAGAATGCAATTGTGATCTAGAGTTGATCGGACTTTCGGATGGTGTGGAAATTTTAACTAGGATAATGTATGAAGGTAAAAATACTAATGCAGATGTGGTATTAGGTTTAGACTCTAATCTACTTCAGAGAGCTCGCGACACAAACCTTTTTAATCAGCATAATATAGATATAACTAACCTAGCCATCAGCAACCGCTTCGATGACGATATATTTGTTCCTTTTGATTATGGATATTTTTCCTTTATTTATGACAGTACGAAAACAAGCGAGCCACCAAAGAGCTTCGACGACCTTTTGCAGTCAAATAATATAAGGATCATTATTCAAGACCCAAGAACTTCAACTCCTGGACTTGGGTTACTTTTATGGATCAAGGACATCTATGGATCCAAGGCTACAGAAGTATGGGCAAAACTTGGTGAAAAGATTGTTACTGTAACGCCGGGATGGAGTGAAGCATATGGATTATTCCTCGATGGAGAAGCTGATATGGTACTCAGTTATACAACTTCTCCTGCATACCATATTACATATGAAAATGATTATAGATACAAAGCAGCGCATTTTATTGAGGGCCATTATGAGCAAATTGAGGTTGCAGCTAAACTAAAAAATACCCAAAACGATAAAATCGCAGATAAATTTCTTAAATTTATTATATCCAAAGAGGCACAAGATATCTTACCAACAACACAATGGATGTATCCTGTGATACTTGAAGCAGATTTGCCTGAAAGCTATGATCATTTGATAAAAATTGAAAATCCTCTCCGGATTGAACCAGAAGAGATTTTTCTAAATAATGAGCAATGGATTCGAGAATGGGAAAGTAGTCTGAGTAACTAATCTTATAAATTTCTGTTATTAAAATGAGAAAATATAATTGGCTCATACCTGGTTTATTAGCATCATTTCTTATTTTGGTAATTATAACTGTCTCTCTGTTTGGTATAACAAAATACTCAAGTTTCAAACTTATTTTAGAAATAATTAACGACCGTTATATCCAGTCAATAATTTATTTTACAATCTACCAGTCTCTAATTTCATGTTTTCTTAGTATTTTGATAGCATTACCTTTGGCCCTGACCATACAAAAATATCTGAAATACAGGTTAGTCAAAATAGTTCTTTCCTTGGCTTGGTTATCATTTATCTCACCTGTAATAATTGGTGTTTTCGCCATAATCAAGCTACATGGTATTTCAGGTTGGATATCAGATGTTTCATTGTTTGTCATAGGAGAAAAACTTGAATATATATATGGACTTAATGGTATTTTAATTGCGCATATCTTTTTCAATGTACCTTTTGCACTTCGAATGATATTGGGTTCATTAAATACAATTCCTAATGAACTATGGAGAGTGGCAATTCAAAATAATTTAAATAGATGGCAATTATTTAAAATACTAGAATGGCCGGCTATCAGGAATAATATCTTGATAACATCTGCAATCATATTTTGTTTATGCTTCACTAGCTTTGTAGTTGTACTTATATTAGGCGGTGGTCCTAAATATTCCATCATAGAGGTCGCAATCTATTATGCTTTAAAAATTGAATTCAATATAGACAGAGCAGTAGCACTTGGAATTATCCAAATTGTGCTTGCTAGTGTTCTTGCTCTATTAATAATAAGTTTTACAAAAAATTATAGAATTGAACCATATATAAAAATAAATTTAAAAATACCAAACATACAAAGCAATAATTATAAAATATTGACATATGACATATTCATAATTCTAGTCGGAATAGCTGTTTTCCTTCTGCCAATTATTGCTCTGATTGTATCATGTTTGAAGGTTAGTAATTTTTACTCATTAATCGGGAATACAGGACTTTTAAATTCTTTGTATTGGACAATAATTCTTGGGTTTTCATCTGGAATTTTGTCTGTATTACTGTCGATTATGCTCCTTATGACTCTTAAAATACTTATTTTAAAATATAGAATTAAGTGGCTTGCAGTAATGATCGAATTATCTGGAAATTTAATCCTCATACTTCCACCAATTTTATTAGCAACAGGTATATTTTTATCTCTGAGGAATATATTCAATATACAACAAATTGCTCCATATGTAATAATTGGCATAAATTGTTTGACTACCATACCATTTAGTATACGCATTCTGGGAAGTGATTATATAAGAATATCTTCTATCTATTCACGACTTTTTGATGCATATAACATTAGAGGAATATCAAGGGTATTGAAATATGAGATACCCATGATGAGAAGTTCAATAGCCACATCATTAGCAATTTCAATTACATTATCTATGGGTGATCTAGGTGTTATATCATTATTTGGCTCAACTGATATTAGAACATTACCACTATATATTTATCAAAGTCTTGGCTCATACAGGATGGATAATGCTGCAGAAGGAATATTACTACTATTAATATTAACTACCTCAATTATATTTATTGCAGAACAGATATTTGGAGAAAAAAAATGATTAAAATTCAAAATATTTCTGTAAATTTAGATGCTTTTAAAACCAACTATTCCCTAAATGTGGATAATGGTGAGTGGATTGGTATAATTGGTCAAAGTGGCTCAGGAAAATCAACATTATTAAATCTCATTGCAGGTTTTATATATGCAGAATCAGGATCAATAAGTATTAATTCTATCGAAATTAATTCAATACATCCTTCAGAAAGACCTGTATCATGTTTATTTCAA
>JADHLM010000075.1 GCA_016780665.1 Hyphomicrobiales bacterium
AAGGCATAAAATTTTAGATATATGTGGCGATCTGAAATTAGCAGGATATGGTATTATTGGTAAATATACCTCAGTATGTGGTGGGCATAACCTAAATTATTTTGCTTTGAAAAATTTGTTTGAAAATCCAAATGCTTGGGTATTAGAGGAATTAGATGATCAAAAATAATGTAGCTCAAAACCTAACAGTCTACAGAAGATTGTTAATCATTAAATTTACAGTGTAAATTATAATATAATACGTTGTATTATATACAGTATGAAAAACTTATTTTCTCTTTTCCTTCTTCTTATACTTATTGCTTCTTGTGCAAGTGGCCCTGATGTTGAACCATACTCACAAGAAAAATTAGATAAAATTTATAATGATGCCGTTTCATATCTTGATAAAAAACAATATGAAGAGGCTGCTGATAAATTTTTAAGTATAGAGCGAGAATATCCTTACTCAAATTGGTCTGAGAAAGCTCTTCTAATGGCATCATATTCATTATTTGAAGCAAAAAAATTTAATAATGCAGTTAATCAGCTTACAAGATATATGCAGCTTTACCCAAATAGTAAGGATCTTGCTTATGCGAACTATTTAATTGGATTATCCTACTACCTTCAAGTTGCTAATATAGGTAGAGATCAAATAAACTCCAAATTAGCCTTACAAAGCTTTAACACAATAATTGATAGATTTCCTGAATCAGAATACGCAAAAGACTCAAGAATCAAAAGAGACTTAGTAGTTGACCATATTGCTGGATCAGAGATGGAAATTGGAAGGTATTATCAAAAAAGAAAACAACATTCGGCAGCAATTAATAGATTTAAGGTCATAATTTCTGAATATCAAACAACATCACATATTGAAGAGGCGCTTGCTAGATACTCCGAGTCTTATATTTCACTTGGTATTTTCACCGAAGCTCAATCGTCAGCAGCTATTTTAGGCTATAACTATCCAAACAGTGAATGGTATGAATATATTTATAACCAGCTAGAATATGCTGGTCTAAGACCAAAAGAGGAGAGAAGTAGCTGGATTAAGGAAGTTTGGAAATAAATAGTAAGGTTAAAATACTTCTATGATTTTATCACTCTCAATTCATAATATAATTTTTATAGATAAGTTAGAGATTGATTTTAAAAATGGTCTCAATGTCTTCACTGGTGAGACTGGCGCTGGTAAGTCGATTATAATGAATTCTATATCACTTGCACTTGGGGCAAAGAGCAATCCTGGTATTGTAAAAAATAATAAAGATAAAGCTACAATTACATTAGTAATATCAGCCAATAATCAAATTAAAAGTTTATGTGAGGATTGTGATATCGATGTTGAGGATTACATATATTTGAAGAGAGTTCAATTCAAAGATGGTAAGACAAAATCATATATTGATGATAACCCAGTAAGCTTGTCAATTATAAAAAAAATATCCTCATTTCTAGTTGAAACACATGGGCAAAATGAAGATCTTAGCTTTATTGACCAATCAAACCATATTGACATTATCGATAGTTTCGGAGATTATGCTGACAATCTCTCTGAGTTGAAATCATTATCGTCAAAGATAAAAACACTTCAAAAAGAAATTCAAGAAAAAGAATTTAAATTGAAGCAAGCTGAAAATAAAATTGAAACCATTCAGAACATGTGTGATGAAATTTTGGACATGGATATTTCCAATGACGAAGAAGAAACACTTAGTGAAAAAAGAAAACTTTTACTGGATAGAGTTAAGTTAATGTCAGCGCTTGATAATATTAATATGTACATGAATAATGATAATGGTCTTGAAGAAATTCTGCATAAGTTGTTCAAGGAAATCAACGTTTTCCAATCCACTCACCAAAATTATTATGAGTTGTTTTCCGAAGAGTTAGATGGAGTTTCAAGTTTGTTAGATAATTTCAAATCTAAGGTAAGTAGCATGAATTCTGAACTTAGTTCTGGGAATGGTAATCTTGAACAAATTGAAAAAAGACTATTTGCAATTAAAGCAATGAGAAGAAAATATGATATTCAATCTGATAATATAAATGATTTTTATCATAGTTCACTGCAAGAACTGAACCTACTCAAATCGGGAGATACCGACTTAAAACAAATGACCATGGAATATGATCGTTTGGTTGAGAATTATGATGAAATCTCACATAAAATATCTACTAAAAGAAGTTATATTGTGAAAGTGTTTGATAATAAACTTCAATCTGAGCTTCAACACTTAAAATTTCCAAATGTAACCATTAGAACAAATATTTCATCAAAAATACAAATTGATGACTTTGGTCCAAAGGGAAAAGACATCGTAAGTATCTGCATATCAACCAGTAAAGAAAAGCAACCTGAATTGATAAATAATGTTGCATCTGGAGGAGAGGCTTCAAGGATAATACTTGCAATTAAGTCTATTATGTCTCAAGAGCATCAAAATGATACACTAATCTTTGATGAAATTGATTCTGGAGTAAGTGGTGCAACTGCTATGGCAATTGGGAAAAAGCTATTTAATCTATCTAAACAATTACAAATATTTACAGTTACTCACTCACCACAAGTTGCATCTAAAGCAAACCATCATTTCTTGATTAAAAAAATTGAAAATAATAACTCAGATTATTCAATTGAAATTAAACAATTAAGCATGGAAGAAAGAATAGAAGAGGTTGCAAGGATGCTATCTGGAGAAAAGATTACCAATCAAGCACGTGAAGCTTCTAAAAGCCTAATTTATGAAGAGTATGATGGATCCAATTAAAAATTTTCTAGAATGCGATATATCAGCATATTCACTTGAAGATAAAATCACTTATCTCAATAAGGTCGAGAGTTTTCTATCTAGACAAGATAAATTCTACTATCAAGATAACTACTCCGCTATAAATGACTCTGATTATGATAAATTAAAGAAACACCATACGCAGGTCTTGCAAAAATATCCATTTCTAATTAAGGAATCAAAATACTCGGAAAGCATTGGTTTTATGCCGTCTGAAAAATTCTCAAAGGTAAAACACAAAATACCAATGTTGTCATTATCAAATATTTTTGATGAATCAGATCTTGATGATTTTTATGAAAAAATAAGAAAATATTTGAATCTTAATTTAGACTATACATTAGAAATTGTTTCTGAACCAAAAATTGATGGTTTGTCTGCATCACTGCTATATAAAGATGGGATTTTGACTGTAGGTGCGACAAGGGGCGATGGCACTCTTGGTGAAGATGTTACAGAAAATATTAAGACAATATCAAATATTCCGAAGATAATAGAATCAAAAGATGTCCCTGAAATATTGGAAGTTCGTGGGGAAATTTATATGAATAAATCAGATTTCATCAATTTAAATGAAAGAATGCTTCAAAACGGAAAACAAACATATGTTAATCCTAGAAATACTGCATCAGGCTCCCTAAGACAAATTGATCCCAATATAACAAGATCTAGAAAATTAAATTTTTTTGCATATACATGGGGTGAAATATCCAATCATAATTTTAAATCTCATTTTGAGGTAATATCTAAGTTCAAAGAATGGGGCTTTGCAGTGAATCCATATACAAAGATCAATCGATCAAAGAATGAGCTTATTAAATCTTACTCTGAATTAGATTCAATCAGATCAAGTCTTGACTATGATATTGATGGAGTCGTATACAAAATCAACTCACTTCATTTGCAAGACCGTTTAGGTTTTATATCAAGGTCACCTCGATGGGCGGTTGCTCACAAGTTTGAAGCTGAAAAAGCTAAAACTAAAATTATAGATATAGATATACAAGTTGGCAGAACGGGCGCCCTTACTCCAGTTGCAAAATTAGAACCAATTAATATTGGTGGTGTAGTTGTTAGAAATGCAACTCTCCATAATGAAGATTTTATCTCGGGCATAGATAGTGATGGGAATCAGATCAGAAATGGTTCTGATATTCGAATAGGTGACAGTGTGGAAGTTATAAGATCTGGTGATGTTATACCCAAAGTGATTGGTGTGGATATCTCAAAACGGCTTCCTAATTCGCAAAAATATGAATTTCCCAAATTATGTCCAATTTGTAATAGTCCAGCAATAAGAGAGATAAATCCCTCGACAGGCAGATTTTCATCAGTAAGACGCTGCACAGGTGACTTTTATTGTCTTAGCCAAGAATTGGGACGGTTAGAGTTTTTCGTATCAAGAGATGCTATGAATATTGAAGGATTCGGTGGTAAAAGTATGAAACTTTTTTATGATAAGGGTTTTATAAAAAGACCTAATGATATATTTACGCTGCAGTCAAAGCAAGGGCTGGGTTTAATTGATATTTTATCCTTAGATGGTTGGGGTATTACATCAATGTCTAATCTTTTTTCAAGTATTGATGAAAAACGTCAAATTACGTTAGATAGATTTATTTATTCATTGGGGATAAGACACATTGGTATTAATACTGCAAAAATTATTTCAAAAAATTTGAAAAGTATGGGTAATCTAATCAGTTTGATAGACAATCTTAATTCAGAATATAATTCTTATTTAGAATCCTTTCTAGAGAATGATGGTATCGGTGAGGTGGTAATTAAATCTTTTTTGGATTTTCTTTCTATTGATCATAATGCTGCGGTTGTGAAGAATCTCAATGATCAATTAGATATTCTTGATTTTGTAACAGAGCAAAAACTAGACTCAAAAATTAGTGGTTTGAGTATTGTTTTTACAGGAAAATTTGACTCTATGTCACGAGCAGAGGCAAAAGATAAAGCTGAGAGAATGGGAGCAAAAGTATTGAGCTCAATTTCAAACAAAACTGATTTACTTGTTGCAGGAGAAGAATCTGGTTCAAAGTTAACTAAGGCAAAAGATTTAAATATAAAAATTATTGATGAAAATGATTGGCTAAATTTATTAAATTAGATAGATGCAGTTTCTTCACTCAGCCATTCTTTTGTTTCGATACCTAGCCCAATGCTGAGTTTTTTGTAGACTTTTTCATGGTATTTGTTTATCCAATCAACTTCTTTCTTATTCAGTATATCTTTATCAATTAAATTTCTTTCAAATGGCGCAAATGAAATAGGTTCAAAATATAATTTGTCTGTATTATCTACAGAAGTATCTTTTCTTATAACCATCAAATTTTCTATTCTGATGCCGAGTTCGCCTTCAATGTA
>JADHLM010000008.1 GCA_016780665.1 Hyphomicrobiales bacterium
CCATTTGGTTGGACAGGTATGATGTTGAATGAAACTTCAATCCCAGAAAAACCAATTCAGTTTGAGTGTGTTGCTGCTTTGTCACGACCTGATTTATGGTAGCACTCACTTCAAAAATAGAAGTATATTGATTATTTACTAAACATTCTTCAATGGTGCCGATGATAGGATTCGAACCTACGACTTCTTTATTACGAGTAAAGCACTCTGCCAACTGAGTTACATCGGCACTAATTTAGATAGTATAATCAATCACATTTTTAGTAAACAAAGACGATTATGTAATTTTTACTAATAATTTACTCAAAAAATTTTCTCTTGAAAGTTTTATCAGTCAACGAGTTCACATCGACTAATAAGTTACGAGTAAAGCACTCTACCAACTGAGTTACATCGGCACTAACTATAAATAATATCGCTAATTATTTTAATAGTAAATCAGGTAGAATTATGGTTCGTTTATATCTTCTTCTTGAACAACCCCTGGATCATCAGGTAAAATCATGTCATCATTTATGTCTTTTTTCGGGGTATTCTTGTTGGTTTTAGTGTCTTTTTTTTCTTCTTTAGGTTTATCTTGCTTATTATCCGATAGGACTTCAACTTCTTCTATATCTTCTATCTCATCGCTTGTATCAGGTATCTCTATCTCTTGAATATTTTTCGCAAGTAATCTTTTAGTATCAAAGTTTTCAATAAAGGCAGTATTGTCATCTATTGATTTAATTTTATAATCACCCCATTTTAAAACTTTGATTTCTCCAGTTGCTGGCAAACAAGGAATCCAAACTGACGATGATATATCTGAGTCATGCCAACCAGTATCTATTTTAACATTTAGTGCTTTTCTAATCAAATCGCGTGACTTCACTCCTCCTCTTAATGCTTTTGCTTCTATATCACTTAATAATTCAAAAATTCTTTTACTAGAAACTTCATTAACATGAGGCTCAATAACCTCTCTTGCTTTATCAAGATTCTGGTCATCTAAAAAGGCCCTGCTTAGTGCAACTGCCCCTTCGATACCCGAAACTTTTGTCTTTTTGATCAGGGCCTCAATTCTTTCAATTCTTTGTTTTGGAGATATTCCTATCTGCAAATAGCTGTATAAATAAGCTAAATCCTCATGTTGAGCTATTTTCCAGGTATCCAATATAATCTTTTCTGCTTTAGATTTATCCCCTTGCTCTGATAAAATCTTCGCGCATATTAAAGCTGATATTATTTGTGATTTCTCTAACTTAATCGCTTCAAGTGCACTATTTAAAGCATCATTTTGATTCACTTCCTCTACAGATAATGCGTGTGCTGTCAGTACTATAGAATTGTATGTATTAAATTCCTTTTTTGTAATTAACTTATTATTTAATTTCTTTTCTAGAACATCAGATGCTGACTTCCAGTTTTGTGTCATTAAATAACATTTTAACAACTCATCCATTAACCAAGGTTCATTGGCATTGTAAGCTTCGGCTTCTTTTAAAAGTTCAATGGATTTTGTTGGATCTTCTGCATTTTTGGAAATAGTATATAGTCCACGATAACTTAACATTCTAGTATTTTCTATCCCTTTCATAGATTGGAAGATCTTATTTAATTCCTTATTATCTTTTTTTAAACTAGCATTTTGGGCCTTAAGTAAAAGAGTCATTATTTCATTATTTTCATCTTTATTTTTGGCAAGCTTATCAATCTTTTTTATTTCTAAATCTGCCGCATTTGCATTTCCTGCCGCGGCATAAATTAATCCACTAGATATAGCATTTTGTAATTTCTCTCTAATCTTTGCTTCTTTTAATTGATGAATTTTTTTGGGAAGACGAATTATATAGGAAAATACTAACCATAATATGATTGATAAAACTACTATAGATAAAATTATAACTGTAAAAAATAATGGTGATACGGTTACCTCGTAATCACCCAACAAGAACAAGACCGAGCCCGTGTAAGTATTTAACCAGCTGAATATATATATTAATCCTATTAAGGATGTTAATAAGAAAAATATTTTAATCATTATTGAAGCCTTGTTTCATATACTAATTTAGTTCAAATTTATCTCTTAATTCTTGCATATTATCTTTATATATTTTCCTGACTTTAATCATATCAATTAATGTTGATTTATCGCTTTCTAAATCTATTTGATCAATTGAAATTAAGACATCTAAGAGATCGTCATTATAAATATTTGCTTTTATTTCATCAATTTTATAGGGATTTTGAATATAACTTTTTTTGGTAATAGAAATTTCTCCAGATATATAATTAAATACTCTAGATTTGATACCCTTATCCCCTTCATAAAGACTAACCTGACTTTCAAGTATTCTATCAAATTCATTGATTAAATCGTCTTGGGATGGAACTGTCTCATAAGAGAGTTCGATAAGTTTATTGGCTGTCAAATCACCTAATCCAAGGTTTTGCAATATATCTATTTCGTCTTGGAACTCAATCTTTAGATTTATATTTTCTTCAATTCTTCTTATAACCAACTCTACTATATTCTTATTATTCTCACTAATAGATACATCTATGGATGTTGGTGCATCTTGAACAGAATTCATGGCTATATTTTTATCTAAACTTGTTAATGAGTCATCCATTGGTATGAATGTTTCATCATCAACTGATGTAGAATCTGTTAATGACATTTCTTCATTATTGATTAGATTTGTAGATTGATCGTTCAAAGGATTTTTTGTCTCATTAATCATCGAAATTAGCTGATTATTCTGCTCTGTAATTTCAATATTTTTTTCTGAAATTGTATTTAGTATATTATTTAATTCTATAATCTTTCTTTCTAGATCAATGATGGCATCATCCTTACCCTGTAAAGCCAATAATAGTTGGTTATTATTGTTAATCTTTGACTCTATTTCTGTAATTTTAGCTTCTTGCTCATATAAAATTTTTCCGTCAATTAATTTAATATTTGATGTTCCATTAAAAAATGGGATTAGAAAATAAACTAAATATATAAGTGCACCAAAAGTAATTAAATACATTAAGATCTTTGAGTTTAATCTACTCAGGAATCGTTTCATAAATCCAAATTTAGGTTTTGGATCTTTCCCATGATCATCATCATCTATAGTAACTTTTGGTTTAATCTGGTTTTTTCGACTATTAGAACTTGTATTCATAACTTTTAATGTTCATTACTGATCAATTGTAATATTGCATCATCTGAAGTATCTAGTGCATACCTTGTTTCTATTCCAAACTTCGTCAAAAAGTTGGCAACATTCTCAGATATACAATAAGCCATAATTATTGACGTTTTATTACTTAAATTATATTTCTCCATTGATTGAAGATATACCTGAGCAGTTCTGATAGAGTAAAACAAAATTGCTAAATCCTTACCACGATCTAATTCATTTATAAATTCATTGTTGAATTCACTAATCTCATTTGCTTCATAAACAATTATGTCATCAATGTTAATCCCATCATCTTTGAAAATTGAGACAATATCAGATGTAATATCTCTACCGCGTAGATAAACAACTTTTTTTTCTTTTATAGCATTTATGTTAGCAAAGTTATCTTCTAATTCTGAAACATTACTGTAGAAGATATAGGTGTTTTCTGTACCAAATTTTTTTGCTTCCAAAAATGTTGACTTGCCACAACCGCAGATAATTTTATTCTTTGGAAAGATGTTTTTTTCTTCAAGGTAACGGATAGAATGACGGCTTGTAAATATTAAAACCTCATATTTATCAGGATTAAATATGTTTGTTTTATATTTTATTTCTAGTAATGGGTTAACGATAACATTATAACCCCGAATTTCAAGACTCTGCTTAATCCTTTTAGAGTCTTCTATCGGTCTGGTAAGTACAAATTTCATTGGACTAAATTGTGGCTTTTGATAATTCTTCTTGGTAATATTTTAACAATTTTTGCCCAATATCGCTAGCAATATCAAATATTGTCTCTTCTGATGCCACCTCTTTGATTTTGAAAGTTTTACTACCATTAGTGTTTGATATCATTGCGGTTATTGATATTTCATTTATCCCAGTATAATGAGAATATATTGCTATTGGTTGGAAACAAGAGCCACCAAATTTTTCTAAAACTAATCTTTCCGCAAGTATGCAAGTAAAGGACTCATTATGATTTAGTTTTTGAATTATATCTATTACCCTTTGATCACCTATCTTTGCCACAAGTCCGATAGCTCCTTGTCCTGCAGCTGGAGTCATTGTATCTGTATCAATTGGTAGGATATGACAATCTTTAAAAGATAGCCTATTTATTCCTGCCATCGATAAAAAAGTTGCATCAACTTCTTTGTCAATTAATTTTCTAATTCGAGTTTCAAAGTTTCCTCTGAACTCTATCACATCTAGATCTTCTCTAATGGATTTTATAATTGCCCCACGACGGGGAGATGAGGTTCCAACAAGGCAATTATCAGGAAGATTTTCAATACTTGTAACACTGTTAGTTGTTATTAATGCATCTCTGGGATCTTCTCTTTCAAGAACACCAAATAAATCTAAACCACTAGTAATTATACTCTCAATATCTTTTGTAGAATGGGCAGCAATATCAATTTTATCATCAAGTAACGCTTGGTCTATTTCTTTGGTAAATAATCCTTTGCCATCATATGGACCTATTGACGACCCTACGAGATCCCCTGATGATTTAATTTTAATTATTTCGATATCATTTGCAGAGCATATTTTTTTAGTTATAATATTATTAGCTAAAATTTCTGCCTGCTTAACGGCAAGGTTTGTTCCCCTGGTCCCAATCCTTAAGATTTTATTGGATTTTAAATCTGACATTAAATCAAAATTGATAAATTAATATATAAATGGTTTCTTTGATGGTATTATCCTTCAGATAAATTTTTTAAAACATATCCAATTTAATAGCAAACAAAAAGATGATTGTTCTTGGTATTGAAACTAGTTGTGATGAGACATCTGCTGCAGTTGTAAAACTTAATAGCATAAAAAGATGTGAAATATTATCAAACGTTGTTCACTCCCAAATTTCAGAACATACGGACTATGGCGGAGTTGTTCCAGAAATTGCTGCGAGATCTCACATACAATATATTGATAAAGTTATTCAAAGAGCGATGAATGAGGCAGATTGTGATTTCAACAATTTAGACTCTATTGCTGTAACTTCTGGCCCTGGGTTAAAAGGGGGATTGTTAGTTGGTGTAACAATCGCTAAAGCTATTTCAAGTGTTACAAAAAAACCCTTATTAGGAATTAATCATCTTGAAGGACACGCACTAACAATTCGAATGGTTCAAAAGGTAGAATTTCCCTATCTTTTATTATTAGTGACAGGGGGTCATACGCAGATTTTAATTGTAAGAAATGTTGGAGAATACACAAGACTTGGAACAACTATTGATGATGCGCTTGGAGAGGCATACGATAAAGTGGCAAAATCTCTGAACCTTGGATATCCAGGCGGTCCAATAGTAGAGTCTATGGCTACTAATAAAACAGATTATAATTTTAAATTTCCAAGGCCTTTAATTAACTCTCAAGAATTAAATTTTTCATTTTCTGGATTGAAAACAGCAGTGAGAAGAGAAATTGAAAAATCTATACCAATCTCAAAAGAAACAGCTTGCAATATTTGTGCTGAATTTCAAGACTCTATAATTGATGTTTTGAAAGATAAATTAGAGGGAGCTATTAGCTGTTTTCGGGATGAATTTAAAAATATCGATCTAAATGTGGTCATAGCTGGTGGGGTTGCTGCTAATAAAAAGATCTTCTCATCTATAAAAGAATTGAGTGAAGAAAAAGAATTTAAAGTTTTTGTTGCGCCAAAAGAACTATGCTCAGATAATGCAGCAATGATTGCATGGGCTGGGATTGAAAGATCCAATGCCGGTATTTTAGAAACGAACGATGTCTCAGTAAGAACAAGATGGCCTCTTGATTTAGAAGGTCAAAAAGTTAGAGGGGCTGGTATAAAAGCATGATTAATTTTGGAATAATTGGAGCAGGTGCATGGGGTATTGCTCTTGCAATAAATTTACAAAAAAATGGTCACAATATTAAGCTGTGGCATCACAATCCTCAAAAAGCTAGTGATCTAGAAAAAACAAGAAGATCAAATTCAATTGGCAATATACCAATTGGGAATAATATTCATTTTTCATCGGATTTAGATGATGTTTCGGCTTCAGATATATTGATATACGCCTCACCAACTCAAGAATTTGATAATATTTCAGGATGTATACAAAAAAACAAAGATAAGACAATCCCATTTATTATTGCATCAAAAGGCATTGATACTAGTAAAAATCTCCTTCTACATGAAATAAGTAAAATTAATCTGCCAAATTGGATACCAATGGTTTTATCTGGACCAGGTTTTGCTATTGATATAGCAAATGGCAAACCAACTGCTCTAACTCTTGCATGTGAAAAAAAAGAGGTTCTGTTAGATGTTGGAGAATTATTGGCAAATAATAATTTTCGTCCTTATTTTAGTGAAGATATTATTGGAACTCAAATTGGTGGAGCTCTAAAAAATATAATTGCTATATCTACTGGTATTGCGATGGGAAAGAATTTGGGGGATGGATCCGTTGCTTCTTTAATAAGCAGAGGGATGAATGAAATTATCATGTTTGGGGAATGCCTAGGCGCAAGAAAAGATACCTTTATTGGATTATCTGGTCTTGGTGATTTAGTTCTAACTGCATCCAACTTAAAATCAAGAAATACTCAGTTAGGCTACGATATTGGAAAAAGTGGTAGCACAGATATAAAAATAGATTATCTTACTGAAGGCTACCATACTGCGAAAGCTGTCTACAACATTGCAAATAGTAAAAATATCGATTTGCCCCTCATTGAAGCAATATACAATATACTATACAATAATTATAATATTGATGAGGCAATTGGGCTTTTAATGAATAGGCCTCTGAAAGATGAAATTTAGAAAGTAATGAACTAATGGCTTACTGGCTCTTTAAATCTGAACCGAGTACTTGGTCTTGGGATGACCAAATTAAAGCAGGTGATAAAGGCACACAATGGGATGGAGTAAGAAATTACCAAGCTCGCAATAATATGGATGCCATGAAAATCGGAGATTTGGGGTTTTTTTATCATTCTGTTAAAGAAAGAAATATTGTAGGGATTGTACGAGTCATAGCTGAGTCTCATCAAGATACCACAATTGAAGACCAAACTTGGAGATGTGTAGACCTTGCATATCACAAAAGCTTCAAAAATACTGTTAACTTAGACTTGATTAAGAGCATGCCAGAATTATCAGATATGATATTAGTGAAAAATTCTAGGCTTTCTGTTCAACCTGTCACAAACCATGAATGGGATATCATCTGTAAAATAGGATCTCCATATTAAATTTAAAATTAAATGTAAAAAGAGAATGAAATGAGTGATTTTTTTGGAAATAAAGTAAATTCAGATTGGGCAAACAAAGCCTATGTAAATAATGAAAAATATAATCAGTTATATCAAGAAAGCGTAAGCTCTCCTGAAAAATTCTGGGAAGAGAATGGGAAGAGAATTGATTGGATAAAACCATATACCATTATTAAAAACACCTCATACAAGAAAGGCAATATCAATATTCGGTGGTTTGAGGATGGAACCTTAAATGTGGCAGCAAATTGTGTTGATAGGCATCTCAGTAAAAATGCTAATAAAACAGCTATAATTTGGGAGAGTGATGATGGAAAAGAAACGAAAACCTTCACTTACGCGCAGCTTCATAGTGAAGTTTGTAAATTTGCTAATGTATTAAAGAACCTTGGAACTAAAAAAGGCGATAGAGTAACTATTTATATGCCAATGATACCCGAAGCTACATTTGCGATGCTGGCCTGTGCTAGGATCGGAGCAATACATTCGGTTGTTTTTGGTGGGTTCTCTCCCGAAGCTCTTGCTGGAAGAATTGACGATTGTAAATCTGAAATAATCATTACTGCAGATGAAGGGTTAAGGGGTGGAAAAATAATTCCTCTCAAAGAAAATGTTGATAATGCAATAGCTATTGCAAAAAGACTAGGGACAGATGTTAAACATAGTCTTGTTATTCAAAGAACAGGAAATCCAATAGATTGGAATGATAATATTGATCATTGGTATCATGAAGAAGCTAAATCAGTTAGCAATGAGTCTGTTCCGGAAGAAATGAGTGCTGAAGATCCTCTGTTTATTTTGTACACATCTGGCTCAACGGGTAAACCGAAAGGTGTTCTTCATACTTCAGGTGGATATTTAGTTTATGCTTCAATGACACATCAATACGTCTTTGATTATAAACCAGATGATATTTACTGGTGTGCGGCAGATGTTGGCTGGATAACAGGACACAGTTATATTGTTTATGGACCTTTATCAAATGCCGCCACAATTGTTATGTATGAAGGGCTACCAAATTATCCAAGCCCATCAAGATGTTGGGAAATAATTGATAAGTATAATGTAAATATATTTTATACTGCCCCCACAGCTATAAGAGCCCTGATGGGAGCTGGAGATGACTATGTAAAATCCACAAAAAGATCCAGTTTAAAACTATTAGGTACAGTGGGTGAGCCTATAAACCCAGAAGCTTGGAATTGGTACTATAATATCGTTGGTGAAGCAAAATCACCAATTGTTGATACTTGGTGGCAAACAGAAACTGGAGGAATAATGATTACACCTCTTCCCGGTGCAATTAATCAAAAGCCCGGCTCTGCAACATTACCTTTTTTTGGAATTAAGCCTGCAATTGTTGACCCCGATGGGAAAGTACTTGATGGAGAGTGTTCTGGCAATCTCGTTATTTGCGACTCTTGGCCTGGACAAATGCGTACTGTTTATGGTGATCATGATCGTTTTGAGCAAACATACTTCTCAACATACAAAGAAATGTACTTCACAGGCGATGGATGCCGAAGGGATAATGAAGGTTACTACTGGATAACAGGCAGAGTTGATGACGTAATAAACGTATCAGGTCATAGGCTTGGAACAGCTGAAGTTGAGTCAGCTCTAGTTTCTAACAAAAAAGTTTCTGAGTCTGCAGTAGTTGGTTTTCCCCACGATGTAAAAGGACAAGGTATATATGCATTCGTTACATTAAAGGCAGGTATAGAATTTGAAGATACCGCAATTACAAAGGAACTAATACAAACCGTTAGGGAAATAATAGGGCCAATTGCTACACCTGATCATATTCAAATTACTCCAGGGTTACCAAAGACCAGATCTGGAAAAATCATGCGTAGAATTTTGCGAAAGATTGCTGAAAATGATTTTGCTCAGCTTGGCGACACATCAACATTAGCTGAGCCCGCAGTAGTAGATGATTTAATCAAAAACAGGAAAAATAAATAAATTAGAAATCTGATGTGATACCTTTTCTTTCCCAGTCACCATATCGTGTTGGCTCAGGTCCTTCCGGTCCATCTACTTCTTTAGGCATCTCTTTTTTTTCTTGTTCATTTTTTTTTCTTCTCTCTTCTGCTTCTGCTAATGCTCTCAATGCAGCGGGAGGAAGATCATTTCTTTTTTCTTTATTCATATTTTTAGCTTTATTGCTATGATTATATCTTAAATATAATAATCTAAAAAAAAAATTAAATATAATATGCCCAATGATCTGAAAAAAAAAGACTATCTTGGATACAAAGCTCGAGAACTAGCAGTTGATGTTTTGATGAATATCACTCAAAAAAACATTAATACTGATCAAAGTTTTGATTTTTATCTCTCAAAAGATAAATATAAGTCTCTCCGCAAAGAAGATCTCGCCTTCTCAAAAAATATAATTATGACTACATTACGATATTGGGGGTTTATTGAAAAAATTCTAGAAAAATACTTATCAAAGTCTATCGAAGAACACTCCCCTCGTATTCATATTATACTACTTATTTCAATTACTCAGATTATTGTAATCAGCTCTCCATCGTATGCGGTTGTAAATATTGCAATTAATCTAACCAAAAGAGATAGAAAATCATACAAATTACAAGGGCTTGTTAATGCTGTTCTGAGAAAAATAAGCCGTGAAATAGAAAATATTAATTTAAAAGAATTTGATGCCATTATTCTTTTGCCTGATTGGTTAAGGAGCAGATGGAATGTGCAATACAAGCCGAATGAAATATTATCGTCCGCTCAATCATTGCTGACACCTCCACCATTAGATATTAGTGTGAAATACCCAGAATCAAAATTAGCGTCTGAAATAAATGGCATAACATTAGATAAAGGAACAATAAGACTTTTTGATTATGGTTTTATTCCAGATATAAAATACTATTCAGATGGCATTTGGTGGGTTCAAGATGTTTCGGCTTCATTGCCTGTTAAACTAATTGAAAATGAAATTAAAGGTATGAATTTTGTTGATTTTTGTGCTGCGCCTGGAGGAAAAACTGCAAATCTAATTCAAGCTGGTGCTACAGTAACAGCAATTGACTCGAGTAAGGAGAGAATAAAAGTACTTCAACAAAATTTGAAGAGATTAAAATACAAAGCAGAGATAATTCATGCTGATGCATCTGTTTGGGCACCAGAAAAAAATTATGATGGCGTCCTGATTGATGCTCCATGTAGCTCAACTGGAGTAATAAGAAGAAATCCAGATATATTAAGAAGAAAAGACTTTAATCTAGATTACTTTGTGTCGATCCAAGAAAAGCTGCTCAATAATGGCTTAAATGTATTAAAAAAAGGTGGAATTTTAATTTATTGCACGTGCTCTATGGAGAGGGAAGAGGGAGAAGATCAAATTAAAAAAATTCTGAGTGAAAGAACTGATGTAAAAATTAAAGAAATTGATAAAGATAAAATATCAATTATTAAAAAATATATTAAACCAGAAGGCTATGTGCGTATTATGCCAAATACTATAGCCGATGGTGGAAATGATGGTTTCTTTATTTCCATCCTACAAAAAACATAATAATATCAAGTAGAATACTTTGTAATATTTGGAGGAATGGCACATGCCAATTTATAGAAAAAATGAGATGCAAGCGACACCAGACGTAGCAAGACCTCATATAAAAATGATTCAATATGCAGGAGATCTTCTCAAAGTAGGGATTGTTACATATAGAGAAGGAGAAGTACCTCCGCCACATTATCATCCAAATGATGAACAATGGATTTATATTTTATCTGGGAAACTCGCTGTTTTACTTGGAGATGAGACAACAACTGCTGGCCCGGGTGATTTAATTTTTATTCCTAGAAATACAGTCCATGGCATCAGACTTCTCGATGATGAATGTACATTCTTTGCATGCAAAAATAAATCAGGGGCGGGTGGCCTAAGTGAGGACTATACAGACGTTCCTAATTTGGATGAATTAATTGAGATGCTTGAAAAGCAAAATTGACCTTGTTTGTTAATTACCTTGTTTGTTAATTTAATAAAAAATTAGTCTTCCAATATAAATATGGCAAAAAATATTATCAGGATTAAGCGTGCACTAATTAGTGTTTTTGATAAAACTAATATTGTTGAATTTGCATCGCAATTACACAGTTTAGGTATAGAAATTATTTCTACAGGTGGAACCTCAAAACTGCTTCTAGAGAACAAAGTTCCAGTCGTTAATATTGAGGATATTACAAAATTTCCAGAGATTTTGGGAGGAAGAGTTAAAACACTTCATCCAAATATCTATGGTGGAATATTATCTAGATTGAATAATGATGAGGACTCTAAAGCCTTACAAAATCATAATATGACAGAGATCGACCTAGTTGTTGTAAATTTATACCCTTTCCAGAAAACCATGGAATCCAACAATAGTATACAAGAAATTGTGGAGAACATTGATATTGGCGGACCTTCAATGATTAGAGCATCTGCAAAAAATTACGAACGGGTAACCATTGTAACAAACTCTGAAAAGTACAGTCAGATAATTGCACAAATACAAAAACAAGGTGGATTAGATTTAGAGGAGAGAATGAAACTTGCCGCAGAAGCTTTTGCTCTAACATCCTCATACGACAATATCATAAGTAATTGGTTTGGTTCACGGGTTAAAGATACAAATCTAAATAACTTAAACAATAAAAATTCATCTGAAAAATTACTTAGATATGGTGAAAACCCTCATCAATCAGCATCCCTAAAGATTACAGGGGAAAATGGCTTTGGCTCGATTGAGCAGTTGCAAGGGAAAGAACTCTCTTATAACAACATAAACGATATTGATGCAGCAATGCAGTTGATCAATGATTTTTTTCAGGATAGACCAACTTTTGCCATTATCAAACATGCAAATCCTTGTGGTGTAGCCCAAAAAGATACAATACTTGATGCATATTTATCAGCACTCTCTTGTGATCCAACAAGTGCATTTGGGGGTATATTAATATCAAATTCAACCATAGATGAAGAAACTGCCACCGAGATTACAAAGATTTTCTCTGAGGTAGTTATTGCGCCAAACTTTACAGAAAAATCGATAGAGATTTTCAATAAGAAGAAAAATTTGAGGATTATAAAATATAATAATATTTCCGATAATGACCTAGATACTAAATTAATAAAGTCAGTATATGGAGGATATCTGATTCAAGATAGGGACACCCATATTGTAGAGAAGGAACAACTAAAAATTGTTACAAATTCCCTACCAACTGAGAGTGAGTTAAATGATCTAATATTTGCATTCAAAATCGTTAAACATGTGAAATCAAATGCAATTGTTTACGTAAAGAATATGCAAACAATAGGGATAGGGGCTGGACAAACCAGCAGGGTTGACTCCTCAAAAATAGCAATACAAAAGTTTCATGAAAATATTCATGATGATAAATTTAGAGATGGCTGTGTCATTGCATCAGATGCTTTTTTTCCTTTCTCTGATGGATTAGATGCTGCTATAGAATTTGGTGTGAAGTCTGTAATCCAACCAGGTGGCTCAATTAGAGATGAAGAGGTAATAGAGACGGCCAATAAAGCAAAAATATCAATGGTCTTCACAGGCATTCGACATTTTAAACACTAGATTTTAAATATACTCACTCAAAGCTGTTGGTATAAACTTTCCAGTTCCCTGATCTGCTTTAAGGTCATTGTCTTCTACTATTGTGTTTCCTCTTAAAATAACTTCTTTCGGCCAACAAGTTACTTTGAAATCTTTATATGGATTATATTTTGATCCATCAACAACCATGCTATCTGATAGCAGCATATTCTTATTCGTATCCCAAATAACAATATCTGCATCTGATCCATTATTAATTTGTCCTTTTTTTGGAAATAACCCATATATTTTAGCGGGTGTTGTGGAGGTGATTCTCACAAAATCAAGAATGCTGAGCTTTGATTTTTTTTGCAAGATATGATCCAAAATAACTGGCAACCTCCAGTGCAAACCAGGCATTCCATTTGGTATTTCTTTAAAATTTGGATTGTTTCCTTTAAAAAATTTTCCATCACTATCAAAACTATATGGAGCATGATCCGATGTTACACAATCTAATATGTTATCTTCCAGACCAGCCCACAAAGCAACCGAGTCATTCTTGTCACGTATTGGTGGACTACAAATCCATTTTGCACCATCTGTAACAATCTCTTGATCGAGTAATTTTGAATTTAATGTTAAATATTGTGTACAGGTCTCAGCAAAAAAATGTACGCCCCTCTTTTTTGCTTCTCTAATAACACCTAAACCTTTTTCAGATGATACATGAAATATCATTATTGGCTGCTCCGTCACTTCAGACATCTTAATTATTCTTTCAAATGCATCTACCTCACCTTCAACTGGATGACTATCCGTATGATATTTCGGATGGTAACATTCAGCGTTAAGTAATTCTGCTACTTTATTTGTAATCATTTCATGGTTTTCTGCATGCACTGAAACCATTGCCCCATTCTCTTTGGCTTTATTGAGAATCTCCAAAATACTCTCATCATCAATTCGTAATCTATCGTAAGTCATAAAAATTTTGATAGAGCTATGCCCCTCTTTTATTAATTTAGGAAGTTCTTCATTGATAACACTTTCTGATGGTCCAGCAATAATCATATGCATGGAGTAGTCAACAAGAGCACCCTTATTTGCTAACTTGTGGTAGTCCTCAACAACCTTGATTAGAGAGTCACCTTCATATTGGGCTGCAAAAGGAATTACTGACGTATTACCGCCTAAAGCTGCTGCATGTGTTCCTGTGTAAAAAGTATCTGAATTAATTAGACCAGATGCAGATCTCTGTTCTATGTGACAATGGCTATCAACACCACCTGGGAGGACAAGCATATTAGATGCGTCAATTACTCTATCAGCATCAAATAAAATATTTTTTTCTATTCGCGCTATTGTTTCTCCGAGAACTAATATGTCAGCTTCATCTAATGTGTCTGAATGTGCAACAGTACCATTTTTTATTAGAAGGCTTTTTTGTGACATATAAGAAACCTCAGCAATAATTTGGTATTGAAAATGAAGTTTAGTCAATGGAGCGGGCGATGAGATTCGAACTCACGACCCCAACCTTGGCAAGGTTGTGCTCTACCACTGAGCTACGCCCGCGAAATTAACTTTTAAATTTATATATCTAATTAAATAAATTTACTAGCAAATAATTCATTAAATCTAATTGATTTTATGATACAAATACATATATGAAGTAAGTATTATCATGGATAAAAAATATAATAAAAATGAATAATTTTAATCAATATATAAAAGATATATCAACAGCAACCTTTAATGAGGAAGTCATAAATGCATCAAAAGATGCTCTTGTGCTTGTTGACTTCTGGGCACCTTGGTGTGGACCATGTAAACAACTAACTCCAACATTAGAAAAACTTGTAACGGAATATGCAGGATCCGTTATTTTATGCAAACTAAATGTAGATGAAAATCAAGCTATTGCTGCGCAAATGGGTGTTCAATCAATCCCAGCTGTTTTTGCGTTCAAAGACCAAAAGCCAGTTGATGGTTTTATGGGAAATGTAACAGAAGCTGAATTAAGAAAGTTTTTAGAAAAAAATGTTGGCCCATTAACAGATCCAAATTCTGATAAACTTACACAGATAATTAACCTAAAAAAAACAGACAATTACCAAGACGCTCTATCATTATTAGATGAAATGATTCAAGAAGATCAAGAAAATACGGATGTTATTTATGAAATTGCGGATTGTTATCTAAAAATGAACGATCTGGACAATGCAAAAAAATTTATTTCTAGTGTGCCAGAAAAGTTACTTCAAAATGATAAAATAAAACAAATAAAATCTGCTATTGAACTTGCGCAAGATATCCCTAGTGATAATGCAAGAATCGATGATTTAATTAGTAAAATTGAGGAAAATCCAAATGATCATCAAGCAAGACTTGATCTTTCACTGTATTACAACTCAATAGGTAATAAGGATGAAGCGGCGGATTTGCTGATTGAATCTATAAAATTAGATAAAGAATGGAATGAAAAAGCTGCTCAAAGTCAACTTCTAAAATTTTTCGAGGTGTGGGGCTTCTCAGATCCAGTATCAATTGATAAAAGAAAAAGTCTTTCCTCAGTCTTATTTTCATAGGTAATAATATGAACCAAATAATCAGTATTGAAAATTTGCCAGAAGTAGTGCCAATCTTTCCTCTTAATAAATGTGTCTTATTACCAAAAGCGATTTTACCATTAAATATTTTTGAACCTCGCTACCTCGAAATGATTGAGGATGCCATTAAGAGTGACAAATATATTGGGATCATACAACCCTCCATTGATAAAAAAAAGAAGTCAGAAACTGAGGATGTTGGATGTATCGGAAAAATATCAACATATGTTGAAAATGATGATGGGACTTTTATAGTTAAACTAACAGGGATTTGTAGGTTCAAGATAATTGAAGAAGTTTTTTCAGATAAATTATATAGAAAAATGAAAGTAGATTATCACGATTTTATAGAAGATCTGAATCTCGAGGAAATTTCCAATTCTATAGATAGAGATAAATTACTAAATGTCATATCAGATTACTTGAATGTTAATGACCTCACTACTGATTGGTCTGTTATTACAGATACTGATACAGAAATCTTAATTAATGCTTTTGCCATGCTTAGCCCTTTTAACGCAAAAGAAAAACAAGCTTTGCTTGAAGCTTCCAATATTGAAAATAGGTCTGAAATTCTAATTGCGCTAAGTGAACTATCAATAGCTAGTCGAAATAAAAATAACAATTTTATGCAATAAAATGAGTAAACAAATATTTGATAAAAAGTTACTTGATATTTTGATCTGCCCTGTATCTAAAGAACAGCTCACATATGATGAAAATAATAATGAATTAATTGCTAAAAAAGCAAGATTGGCGTATCCTATTCGTAATGGCATACCTATTATGCTAGAAAATGAAGCAAGAAAATTAGTAAAAAATGAGAAATAAGATCTTTCTAATTGTTGGCACTTTATTGCTTTTCAATGTGTTCGCTCATGCAGAGAATGAAATTAGTATATATTCGGGCTATCAAACCCTGCCGCATGCTAACTTAAATGGTACCGCCTATGGCGATCCAATAAATAAGACCATAGGATGGGAAGGTAAAAGTTTTTCATCACCTCCATACTATGGGCTAAAATATGTCAATTGGGATTATAATATTGGTTATGGAATAGAATTTACACATGCAAAAGCCTATGCCCCTGTAAGTGAAATGCCTGCTTACTTTTCAAGACTTGAATTAACAGATGGGCTCAATCTTATAACTGCAAACGCTTATAAACGTTGGGATGGAAATCTTTATAATCCATTTATTATAGCTGGATTAGGAGTTTCGGTTCCACACGTTGATATTACATATACAAAAAATGGTACAACTCATAAAACCTATGAATACCAATTTGCAGGTGGCGCTATAAGGCTTGGCGGCGGAATCAGCTACCCTATAAATAGTGATTATTCAATTTTTAGTGAATACCAATTTACATATAGTATGAATGAACTTGATTTAGTCAATGATGGTGGAACATTATCAGTAAATCTTGTTACAAATGCGATTAACTTCGGCATATCCAGAAAATTTTAGTCCTATCTCTAACTAATTGGTATTCCCTGAATTAATTTTGACATTGTTCGTTTTGTGCCAGCTCCTTCTTCTACAAAACTCTTTTTTAATTTTGGAATTTTGCTCACAAAATTAATTGCAAAGTCTTTTAAGGGTTCAATTGCCTGAATATTATTTGAATATAGTCGATTAATTGCATCAAATGTCATTGCTGACGTTATAATGTCTGGCATTCGTTTTCTTTCATATTCTTGCAGCACATTTTTATTACTAAAATCTAGACCATATTTGATGGAGTCTATGATATTTTCAGATAAATATGCTACATCCCTCAATCCAATATTTGTGCCTTGACCTGCTAAAGGATGCACCGAGTGAGCAGCATCACCAATAAATGCTACTCTTGTGTCAATCAATCTTCGGATTATACTAAAATTTAAATCAAAAAAACCAATGTTTTCTATCTTACTTATTTTACCAATATAATCTCTTGTTTGCATTTGAACTTCTTCAAGAAGTTTATTTCTGTCTAGCTGGTTTAAATTATTCATGAAATTCTTAGTCCCTGACCAAACTAGTGAAGATTGGTAATCCCCGAATGGTAAAATTGCAATTGGACCGGTGTTTAAGAAATTTTCTATTGCAATATTATCATTTTTTTTGGAATGCGTAATAAGACATGACAAAGCTGTTTGATCATAATCCCAAGAAATAGATTTTATACCGAGAATCTTTTTAACTATTGATCTTCTTCCGTCACCTGCCACAATTAACTTTGATGAGAAATCATATTGATTCGAAGAAATTAAAGCACTCTCATTATTTATATCTAAACTATTAATTTCAGTTTCAAATAATTCGATGGTTTTATACGTTTCAATTTGCTGAGATAAAATCTTTCGCAAATCACTCTCATTAATTATGTAAGAAGCAATATTTTGGTCAATATGATTATCAAATTCTAAAATACTACTCTTAGATTCTTGCTTGCCCTTATGCGTAACTATAATTTTTTTCACAGGATAACAATACGGTTCAATAAGACTCCAAATGTCCAGTGCTTTACATATATTAACAGTTGAAAGAGATATTGATAAGGCCCTAACGTAGTCTTGAGACTTGATTTCTTTATCTATTTGAGAAATTTTTATTCTATCTCCCAGTGTTTTTGATAACACAAGAGAAAAAAATTGAGAAGTAATCCCATTACCCATCACAATAATATCTGATGATATAGATTTTTTCTTATTCATTTTTTCTTGTCACGCTATTTCTGCTATATATACATATATATATATTTTATCTTAATTACATCGATATTGAAATGAGTGCCGTAAAAAACCTATTAGATTTATTGGAATTAGAACATATTGGTAACGATAGATACATTGCATCTGCAAAAGAATATGGATGGAAGAGAATATTTGGTGGTTTAATTGTTGCACAAGCTATAGTAGCTGTATATAAAACTATCGATAATAAATATTTACACTCGCTCCATTCTTATTTTCTTAGGGCTGGTGATCCTGATATCCCAATTGAATATGATGTTGAAAAACTGAGAGATGGCAGGAGTTTTGGGCAAAGAATAATCTCTGCCTATCAAAATAATCATCTTATCTTTTACATGATCACTTCTTTCCACAAAGATGAAACTGGACTTTCTCATCAATTAGATTTTCCCGGAGATATTAAAAATCCAAATGAATTATCTTCTGAAATAGAAATTTTGGATGAAATATTCAAGAAAAGCCCTGCAAATATTAAAGATACCAGAGATAGAGAACGACCAATTGAATTTCGCCCTGTAAGCCCCCGTAACATGGTCAATCCGAAAGAAGAGCCTCCAGAACAACTTCTTTGGTTAAGATTATCTGAGAAAGCTAATACAGATAGAATCTTAAACCAAGCTCTTCTCGCTTATGCAAGTGACTATACAATATTAGATACTGCACTTATGCCTCATGGCATTTCAATCTTTCAACGAAATATACAGGTGGCAAGCCTCGACCATTCTATGTGGTTCCACAGACACTTTGATATAAACCAATGGATTCTCTATAATCAGAATAGTCCCAATACTTTTGGAAATAGAGCTTTTGCCCAAGGCAACATGTATTCTCAAGAGGGAAAATTACTTGCGTCTGTATCCCAAGAAGGCATGATAAGATTACTGCCTAATAATTAATCAACTATATTATAGTGCCTATATATTAGGCATAATATCAAATATTATTCTCCCATATTTTTAATATTATTTTTTTTTTTTATATATATCAATCACTTATATGGTTTTTGGCAAAAGTTGGCACGCCTTTTGCATTTATATTTGTAGAAATTTTTTAAAGGAGAAATTCAATGAAATTAATTACAGCTATTATTAAGCCTTTTAAGCTTGATGATGTTAGGAAAGCTCTAGTTGATCTTGGAATAGAGGGAATGACCGTTACAGAAGTTAAAGGTTTCGGTCGTCAGAAAGGTCATACAGAGGTTTATCGTGGGGCTGAATACGAAGTTAATTTTATACCAAAGATACAAATCGATCTTGTTATAAAAGATGAACTTCTTGAACCAGCTACAAGCGCTATTTGTGATGCAGCAAAAACAGATAAAGTCGGAGATGGAAAAATATTTGTTTTAGATGTACAGAGCGCCATAAGAATTAGGACTGGCGAAACAGACGCTGCAGCCCTGTAAATATTTAGGAGAAAAAAATGTTAAAAAAATTATTACTATCAGCTATTGGTATAAGTTTCATAACTTATTCAATGACTGAGCCAGCAAACGCAGCAGCTGAAGACACAGTCTATGTATTCAATACTCTGCTCTTTTTAATTGGTGGTTTTCTTGTTATGTGGATGGCAGCAGGATTTGCCATGCTCGAAGCAGGCATGGTTAGATCAAAAAGTGTTTCCATGCAATGTACGAAAAATATAGCTCTATATTCAATAGCTGGTCTAGTATTTTGGCTAGTTGGATATAACCTTATGTATGATGGGGTGGATGGTGGTTTCTTCGGAAGCTTTACTGCTTTCAGTGTGCCCGACCCATCTGCTGATACAGGTGACTATTCAGCCGCATCAGATTGGTTCTTCCAAATGGTATTCTGTGCAACAACAGCATCTATCGTCTCTGGTACTGTTGCAGAAAGAATTAAATTAATCCCATTCTTAATTTTTGTTGTACTACTTTGCGGTATTATTTACCCAATCCAAGGCGCATGGCAATGGGGCGGTGGATTCCTTTCAGAGCTTGGATTTAGTGATTTTGCCGGATCAACAATTGTTCACTCAACAGGTGGTTGGGCAGCTCTAATGGGTGCTCTAATTTTAGGAGCTCGTGCTGGCAGATATACATCTGATGGAAAAGTTAATCCAATGCCTGGTTCATCAATGCCTTTAGCTACTCTTGGTACTTTTATACTATGGCTTGGTTGGTTTGGATTTAATGGCGGTTCTCAGTTGGCTCTTGGATCACTCGAAGATGCTTCATCTGTATCTAAAATATTTATGAATACAAACCTAGCTGCTGCTGGTGGAGTTGTTGCAGCAATCATCTTATCACAAATTTTGTATAAGAAAGTAGATCTAACAATGACATTGAACGGCGCACTAGCAGGATTAGTATCAATCACAGCAGAGCCTCTAATGCCATCACCATTATCAGCAATAATTATTGGTGCAATTGGTGGTATCATTGTTGTTCTAGCGGTTCCTATGCTTGATAAATTTAAAATCGATGATGTGGTTGGTGCGATACCAGTTCACTTATTAGCAGGTATTTGGGGTACACTTATAGTGCCGTGGTCAAATCCTGACACAAGCATTGTAACACAATTTATTGGTGTTATCTCAATTGGTCTCTTTGTAAGTGCGATTAGTGCTGTTGTTTGGTTTGTTTTAAAATCAACAATTGGTATTCGTGTCAGCGAAGAAGCCGAACTTAATGGTGTAGATAAAACTGAGTTAGGAATGGAGGCTTATCCAGACTTTACTAAGTCATAATTTATAAACCATATTCTCCCAGAAAAGGTGGTCTACGGACCACCTTTTTTTTATGAAACATTAACATACGTTTAACCTGAATTTCCTATAATTAGTCTATAATTAATTATGAGGAATAATGAGCTCAATATCTCCTTTTCAAAGAACAAGGGATCTCCTTTCAAAATACGACGGTAAGGATGATTGGATAGACTTATCCATCGGATCACCAAGGCATGATACACCAGAAATAATTAGGGATGTCCTTAATAGTAATTTTGATAAATATAGGAACTATCCATCTGCTAATACAAGTGCTCATTTTGGAAACAATTTATCCAAGTGGATTAAAAATAGATTTGAACTTAATTCAAATAATTTACAAGATAACCTGCTGCCTATATCTGGATCTCGAGAAGGTCTATTTTACGGTGGTTTATTGGCAACAAAATTAAAAAGCGGCAGATCTACTTTTATATTACCCGACCCATTTTATCCCGTCTATGCAACAGCAGGGCATTATACATCTAAAAAGATACTCGCATTGAGTGTCCATGAGACGGACAATTATTTGATAAATTTAGAAAAAATACCAAATGATGTTTGGTCTGAAACAATCGCATTCTATTTATGTTCACCTTCAAATCCTCAAGGAACGATTGCGAATGATCAATATCTGAGGGATTTGTATGAATTATCGATAAAATATCAGTTTATAATTATCTCAGATGAGTGTTATTCCGAAATCTACCGAACAAAAGCACCAAATAGTATTTTGAAAATATCAGAAAAATATAATTTTAAAAATATTTTATCGTTCAACTCATTATCAAAAAGATCAAATGCCCCAGGACTAAGATCAGGATACGTTTTTGGTGAAAAAAATATTATTGATGAATTCTTTAACTTAAGAAACGTCGCTGCTCCAACTGTTCCAACACCAATTCAGATTGCTTCAGAAATATTATGGGCCGATGAAAGTCATGTAAAAAATAATCGTAAATTATATAATGAAAAATTTGAAACATTTCATTCAACATTAGATAAAAAATTCAATTTTAGAATTCCTGAAGGCGGTTTCTTTGCTTGGTTAAATATTTCTGAGTTTGGTTCAGATGAGTCTGTAACTATAAAATTATGGGAGTCCGGTATCAAAGTTATTCCAGGATCATATCTTTCTTTAAATGCAGATCTAGGTAAAGATTCAAAGAAATTTATCAGGATTGCACTAGTTGGTGATAATGACGAAATATCAAAAGCAGCAAAAGTAATAAATAAGGTAATAAATTAAAATGAAATTATCTAGTCTAAATTTTATAGAAAGTGTTGCTCCTATCAGTCTTAGGTTATTTTTGAAAAAACAGGCAAAAAGAATTTTTGGAATACTAATATTCACGAGCTGTATTTTCCTCATTACATCACTAATTTCATGGAACCCTTATGATCCAAGCATAAATAACTATAATGATAATGCCGTAACTAATCTATTGGGCGCTAGTGGTGCTATAATATCTGATTTCATGCTGCAGTTTTTAGGATTAGGCTCTTTTATCTTAATAGCATTGTTGTTGCTTTTAAGCATAAATTTGATACTACAAAATCAAAAAGTAATTGGAATTCCAAAATATATTAGATACCCAACATTTTTTATATTATGGATTTTAATTCTATCAAGTATTGATATAACAAATAGCGGTCTTTTCAGATCCACAGTCGATTGGATTTATTTAGTAGGTGCAGGAGGACTGATTGGTGATTTATTAAACCAATCAATTCAAAATAATATTCTATCTAGAATAGTTGT
>JADHLM010000009.1 GCA_016780665.1 Hyphomicrobiales bacterium
ATTTATAGTAATAGGAATATTAGGCGAATTACATCCGAGAGTTTATTAAAAGAACAGCTTATTGGGATATCAAACCTTAATTTTAAGGGTGATTTTGATTCAGACAGATCAAAGATTATTGATCAAGCAATTATAAAAAAAAATAAAGAAAAAGGGATATTCATAGAAAAATTTACAGGTATCAGAATTATTGGAGATAGACTATTTCGTTCCTCAATTGAATTACCACAGGATATCAAGGAAGGAACTTATGAAGTCTCTATATATTTCTTTGAAGATCAGCAATTAGTTGACAAGGATACATCAAATGTCTTTGTAAACAAAACACAATCCGGCAAGTTTATTTATAACCAAGCTAATGAAAATCCATTATTATATGGAGTATTTTCAGTGCTTATAGCATGGGCAGCAGGTCTATTAGTCGCTGGAATTTCAAGAGTTAGATAAGCAATGACTCTATTCTACTTTTGTACCAATTATTTCAGTTAGCGAGTGAACACCAAGTCTTTTTATTTCATTGTGAAGTTCTCTCTTAATATTGTTAATTAGAGCAGGGCCTTCATAAATCATCGCGGTGTACAGCTGAATTAAAGAAGCGCCATACATCATCTTTTCAATGACATCCTGACCTGTAAAAATACCACCCACTCCTATTATTGGCAACTCCCCATTACTTAATTTGTATACATCTTTTATCATCATAGTAGATTTTTTCATAAGTGGTTTTCCTGATAAACCTCCTTCTTCTGAAGAATGTTTTATACTTTTTAGTTTGTCCCTTGAAATCGTTGTATTTGATATGATCAGACCATCAATACTATGCTCTATACAGCTAGATACAATTTTTTTGAGATCATTCTTTGATAATTCTGGAGAAAGTTTTATCAAGATGGGTGTATTGAGTCCATTTTTCTTCATCTCAGAGATTGTTTTTAGAAGTAAATTAAAATTTTCACCTTTCTGTAAATCTCTTAACCCAACTGTGTTAGGAGATGAAATATTTATAGTCAAATAATCTGCAATTTTTGCAAACTTATTTACACCGAGAACATAGTCATTAATTTTATCCTGAGAGTCTCTATTTGCACCAACATTGATACCAATAATACCTTTCTTTTGAAGAATATTTAGCCTCTTAAAAATTACATCCATACCATCATTATTAAAACCAAGCCGGTTTATAATTGCGTTGTCTTCTTCTAGTCTAAAAACTCTAGGTTTTGGATTTCCCTCTTGAGGCTTTGGAGTAATAGTCCCCACTTCGGTGAAGCCAAAACCTGAAGATAGAATTTCATTTGGTACCTCACCATTTTTATCAAAACCAGCAGCAAGCCCAATTGGATTTTTGAATTCTCTATTAAAAATTGTTTGTGAGAAACTTTTACTATCTTCTATCGGTGGTTGTCTTATACCTAATTTTATTGATGATATAGCAAGCTGGTGAGCTTTTTCTGGTTCGATGAGAAAAGCTAATTTTCTAAATTTTTTGTAATAACTCATGAATTATTTATAAATTTACCTTCAAGTGCATTTTCAATCAAATCTTGTGTATTTTCGATACCATATAATAAAACAAAAGATCCAAATCTAGGTCCATCCTTCTGACCTAATAAAACTTCGTATATTGCACTAAACCAGTTTCGTAAAGGTTCAAACTCATGTTCTTTCCCGATTCTATAAATTTCAGTTTGTATATTTTCAGGATCGAGCTCACCATTAAAGTTATCTAAAACATCTTTTAATTCCATTAGGGCTAACTTCTCTTTGTCACTTGGTATCCTATAGGTTTTATTAGGTTTAACAAAATCATTAAAGTAATTGATAGCAAAACCAATCATATTATCTATCAAAATCTCATTACCTAGTAACAAGTCTGCGTCATAATAATTTTTTAAAAACCCCCACAGTATCTCCTTATTTATAGAATTTGATGCACTTACCAGGTTCAGTAATAAAGAAAATTGAATATCTATTGAATCATTTGGAGGGTTACCGCTGTGTATGTGCCAGATTGGATTCTCATAATTTATAACCATCTCTTCTTTTAGTGTCTTGGTATAGTTTTTGAGATGAGCGCTATATTCATCCATATTTTTTGGGATAACATCAAAATATAATCTTTTAGCTTTTCTTGGCGATTGATACATAAAAAGTGATAAGCTATCTTGTGATCCATACTTCAACCATTCATCAATTGATAGTCCATTCCCACGGGATTTTGATATTTTCTCACCATTTTCATCCAGAAATAATTCATAATTGAAACCTTCGGGAGGCTCTCCTCCAATCGCTTTACAAATTTGGCTACTGAGTTTAACTGAGTCAATAAGGTCTTTTCCTGACATCTCATAATTAATTGACAGTGCTTTCCATCTCATGGCCCAGTCAGCTCTCCATTGCAGCTTAACGTTCCCATTAAGTATATCTGTTTCAGTCTCTTTGCCTGTTATTGGGTTTGTATAACTAATTGTGTAATCAATTGGGTTGATTTCATTTATCTTAACCTGAAACACTTGTCTAGTTTCTTTACATATAGGAAGAAACGGACTATAACTTGCCTTTCTTTCATCCCCAAGTATCGGCTTTACAATATTAAGTATCTTTTCATGGTTGAGTAGAATTTCAATGAGGACTTTATTAAACTTTCCCTCTTTATAATAGTCAGTTGAACTAATAAATTCATATTCAAATGAAAAATCATCTAAGAATTTTTTTAACCTGTTATTATTATGTTCTCCAAAACTAGTATAAAGTCCAAAAGGATCTGGTACTTCAGTAAGAGGTTTACCAATATGTTTTGACGTGGAGTCTTGATTTGGTATGTTATCTGGGACTTTCCTGAGTGCATCCATATCATCGGAGAAGCATATAAGTTTTGATTTTACCTTGTTGTTTGTGAGTACCTTAAACGCATTTTGAACCATCAATGTCCTCGCTACTTCACCAAAAGTTCCAATGTGTGGCAATCCAGATGGACCATACCCTGTCTCAAAAATAACTGTATCAGTTTTTACATCTTTTGTTTTTTCGATTACTTTTTGTGCCTCAACAAACGGCCATGCTTTTATATCGCTGAAGTCTACCATTAATATATGACGCTAAAAAAAAATTTAATCATGAAAATGTTTTGACAACTTTAGTCCTTGAGACTGATAAGTTGAACCAATATCCGTACCATACAACTTTGATGGAGGTTCTGCAAGTTTCTCATATTTTAATCTTGCAATTATTTGATTATCTTCAATATAAAATGGTACATCGAGACTTCTAACTTCCAAAACGCCTTTACTTCCTTTACTTAAATCTTCAGCATCACCGAAGCCAGGATCAAAAAAGCCCGCATAATGAACTCTTAGTTCACCCATAGATGGATCTATTGGTACCATTTCAGCAGCATATTCCGCTGGTATTCTTACATATTCACTTGAAGCTAAAATATAAAATTCATTTGGATCTAATACCAATCTTTTTTTATCGTTTTCATATATTGGATCCCAATATTCATTCTTATTATAATAGCCAATCCTATCCAGATCTATTGGGGGAGTGTAATGTTTTGCTTTGTATCCTATTATTTTATCAGAGCTGGTTAAGGATACTCCAAGTTGGAGACCATCTGATATCCTAGCAACACCATTTACAAGGCCAAATCCATTATATTTATTTGAGAGTTCTTTATGCAATAATTTGAGCTCTCTGTCTGAAATTATTGACCTTTGTTGTTCTAATTGGGACGGATTTTTTCTGATAAATCTGAGCTGGCTGAGACGAGAATTCTCACGAATAATTATGGAATACTTATGCGGTGATATTTCAGCATATAACGGACCATTGTACCCAGGAAGTATTTTATCAAAAGATTGAGTTTTATCTGCAATTATTCTAGTAAAAACATCTAATCTACCTGTTGAACTCTTTGGATTTGCAATGGCCCAAATACTTTCTGGTAATTCAAGAAATTCTTTCAATTCTACCAAATATACACAATTTCTCTCCAAAACAGCTCCGTTTTCAATTTCAAACTCATGATCGATAAGGTCTTGAGCACACTCAAGTACACTTTTACTACCATTTGGTATGAAACTTGCACGAATTCTATAAGCTTTTCTTCCTAATCTTAAATCAAGGCTAGCTGGTTGTATTTGTTGGTCTGGAATTTGGTCTATTGATTGGATCTTTTTCCTAGTTATCAATGTTTTTATAAGGCTGTAAGGCAGAATACCACTTGCGCCAGTCAGACTCTGGTTTTTATTTTCTATACTTTCGGGGTATTTTATATTTTCGTTTAATAGGCTCATGATAATTTTTTTGTATCATTATACATAAAAATGAGTATATAAATAGCTAAATATAGCTAAATTAAACAACATTTAGATATACATTTTAGTAAAAAATCAGCTAGTTTTAAAAATTTTTTTTTTAATACTAATTCTGTTTTTAATTAACTTAAATGTTATGAATGCATAAAAATGGATAAGAAATTAAAAGAAAGAAACCTAAATATACAAACTAAATTTATCCACGATGGATCTCTGAGGTCTCAAAATAATGAAACTTCAGAAGCAATTTATTTAACATCTGGTTACGTCTATAGTTCAGCAGAAGAGGCAGAGGCAAGATTCAACGGAGAAATTGATGGATATATCTACAGTAGGTACTCAAATCCGAATCTATCTATGCTTCAAACAAAATTATGTGAGATGGAGGGGGCACAGGCAGCAAGATTAACTGCTTCAGGAATGGCTGCAGTATTTTGGTCGCTCTTTACAAATGTCCAAGCTGGAGATCATATTGTAGCCGCGGATGCTATTTTTGGGTCTTGTCTCTCTATATTGAAAGATATTCTTCCGAATTATGGCGTTGAAGTAACTATTGTGAGGGCAACAAATATAGAAGCTTGGAAAAAAGCTATAAAGAAAAATACGAAAGTATTTTTCTTTGAAACGCCAACAAACCCAATGCTCGAAATATTAGACATTGAGGCTATATCCAATATAGCAAAGGAGAATGAAATTAGAGTTATTGTTGATAATGTTTTTGCTACTCCCCTGAGACAACGACCGCTTGAACTTGGTGCTGATATTGTTATTTATTCAGCAACGAAACACATAGATGGGCAGGGCAGGTGTCTCGGAGGTGTCATTCTTGGTGAGGCTGAATTTGTTGAAAATAAACTTCATGATTATCTAAAACATACTGGGCCAGCATTAAGCCCTTTTAATGCGTGGGTTATGATGAAAGGTTTAGAAACTCTGGCTATTAGAACTGAAAGGCAAATAGAAAATGCAAATTTAATTGCTGAGTATTTAAAAACTTTATCAGGGGTCTCTCAGGTAATATATCCTGGACATAATGACCATCCACAATTTGAAATTACACAGAAGCAAATGATTGGCGGTGGGCCTATGGTTGCATTCAAGATTAACGGTGGTAAGGACGAAGCTTTTAATTTCCTTAACAAATTAGAAATTGTAAAAATATCAAATAATCTTGGTGACGCAAAAAGTCTTATTACTCATCCTTCTACAACAACCCATCGGAGTCTATCTTCTGAAGAAAAAGCTGTTCTGGGGATAACAGATAATACTCTTCGGTTATCTGTTGGACTTGAGGATGTTTCTGATATTATTGAAGATTTGAATTTTGCTATATCTATATTAAAATAAAGAGTAGAATAAAAAGTATGAATACTTCAAGCAGTGAAAATAAAAAAGATTTGCAAATAGACTTTAAAGAAAATCAATTGTTAGAATATCAAGATTTATTACACAGAAATTTTAAATATTTTTCCTATATTATTTTCTCAAATAAACTTGTTGAGTACAATAGTTTAAAACATGAAAGTATACAGAGTGTTGAAGACTGTATCCCCGAGTTTGTTAATGGGTGTCATTTAGATTTCGCTAATGAGGTTGAAAGTGAAAAGGAAGATCACTTTCATGTTCATACTGAAGATATAAATCAAATAATATCTAATTTACATATTGAAATTACAAATATATATCCAAATAATTTAGATTTTCAACAATTTGGATATTTTGATATTTAGATATCTTATACAAGAAGATGAAGTTTTATCCGGTAATAAAAATAATTGGCATATTCCTATTAATTCTGGGATTTTCCATGTTATTTCCAGCATTGATTGATGGCTTGTATGGAAGCCAAAATTATAGAGTTTTTATCCTTTCTTCCTTAATTACTAGTCTTGCAGGTTTTGTTTTAATCTTATCGGTATGGGGTAAAGAACAGCAACTAGGATTGAGGGAGGCATTTCTATTAACGACATTAACTTGGGTATTGATAGCAATTTTTTCATCGATTCCAATTTATATTTCAGACTCCGGATTAAGTTTTACAGACGCATTTTTTGAATCAATGTCTGGTATTACCACTACTGGAGCTACTGTAATTGAAAACCTTGAGATTCAATCAAAGGGTATACTTATCTGGAGGGCATTGCTGCAATGGCTAGGCGGTATTGGTATTATTGTGATGGCTGTAGCAGTTTTACCAATGTTACAAGTTGGAGGAATGCAATTATTTAGACTTGAGTCTTCTGATAATGCAGAAAAAATACTCCCTAGAGCAACACAATTAGCAGGATCATTAGTATTATTATATGTAATAATTACTATGGCATGTGCATTAGCATATAACATAGGTGGTATGGGTTTATTTGACTCTTTAGCTCATGCACTAACTACAATCTCAACTGGCGGATTTTCTACTCATACAGATTCATTTGCTTATTTCTCAAATAGTAATTTAGAATATATGGCAGTAATATTTATGATATTGGGCAGTCTTCCATTTGTATTGTATTTGCAATTTGTTAGGGGGAAAGTATCTAGTTTATTTATGGATAGTCAGGTTATAGCCTTTTTCATTATTTTATTAGTATCTGTATTTTTATGTATTTTATATATTCAATATAATACAGGTATGGTTGGTTCTGAGTTGATTCGTAAGTCATTATTTAATGTTACGTCAATATTAACCGGCACAGGCTATGTTTCTGCTGATTATATGCAATGGGGGCCTTTTATAATCTCACTCTTTTTCATACTTATGCTTATTGGAGGATGTGCTGGCTCAACATCATGTGGCTTGAAAGTATTTAGAGTGCAAATTTTATATAAGCAAGTTATAATTCAAACTAAGAAAATTGCATTTCCAGATGCGGTGTTTGTGCCTCTATATAATGGAAAAGAAATTCCTGATAGTGTAAGTAAAGCAGTGACATCATTTTTTCTTCTATTCATTGTTTCTTTTGTAATCATTGGATTAGTTCTAAGCCTATCTGGATTGGATTTAATAACTGCATTTTCAGCCGCAGCAAGTGCAATATCTAATGTTGGTCCTGGATTAGGTACTGTGGTCGGTCCAACAGAAACTTATTCTTCCATTGATTCAATGTCAAAGTGGATATTATCATTTGCTATGTTACTTGGAAGACTTGAAATTCTGACAGTAATGGTGATATTTACATCATACTTCTGGAGGCAGTGATATCTCGCTAAAGATTAATTTTGATCAAGTGCTATCCCTTCAAAGAGAAATACTAGACAAGCTAATCTCTTTTGATACCACAAGTGAAAAATCAAACATAGAGTTAGTTCATTACATTTGTGATTTTTTGTATGGTTATCAAATTGATACGACAAAAATATATAATAGTGATGGATCAAAAGCTTCTATATTTTATACAATTGGTGCAGAGAATAAAAAAGGACTGATATTTTCGGCTCACACTGATACAGTGCCTGTTGATACATCACAGTGGTCAACAGATCCTTACACACTGAATGTTACAGATGATAAGTATATAGGTCGTGGGACAACAGATATGAAAGGTTTCATTTCTATTCTGCTATCCCTGACACCTTGGTTGATTTCAAATAATCTGTCCTATCCATTCCATGTGGCATTGAGTTATGATGAGGAAGTTGGTTGTTTGGGTGTTCAGCCACTTATAGAGAGTTTAAAGAATAAAATAAAAGAGCCAAAGCTTGTAATTGTAGGCGAACCCACAAAATTACAGATAATAGATAGACACAAAAGTTGCCATACATATCAAACAGAGTTTTTTGGATTAAAGGCTCACTCCTGTGATCCATCTTGGGGTTGTAATGCTATTTATTTTGCCTCAATGTTTATTGAAAAGCTAAAGGAACTTGAACAGCTCCTCATAGAACAAAATAGAGATGATAATTATGATCCACCATACTCAACAATAAATATTGGTATGATTCAGGGTGGTAACGCTCATAATATAGTCCCTGATTATGTAAAATTAATATGGCAGATAAGATGTTTACCAGATTTAGACCATACGATTTTACTTAAGGATTTGTTTGAAAATATATTACCAGCTATCGAGTCCGATATGAAAGTTAAAAGTGAAAAAGCATATATAATTAATCGGAATACTTCTAATATTTTACCTCTGGTGAGGTCAAGTTATCCTAATAAAATAGATAAACTGAGATCAAAAACAAACACTCCGAGTGGTGTATCATATGGCACGGACGCAGGCTATTTTTCAAATCAGGGTTGGCAAACAATTGTATGCGGTCCTGGGGATATTGAACAAGCACACAAATCTAATGAGTATATCTTGATAGAAGATATTAAATTAGGTATGCACTTTGTTGAGAATATGGTCAATGATTATTTGATTTAGATATTTAAACAATATTTTAATATTGCTTTTTGTATATGTAATCTATTTTCAGCCTGATCATAAACTAGGGATCTTGAGCTATCAATAACTTCATTTGTTACTTCTTCTCCCCTATGAGCCGGTAAACAATGTAAGAATATTGCGTCACCAGAAGATTTTTGGAGTAGTTCCATATTTACTTGATAATCCTTAAGTATTTTAATTTTTTCTAATCGTTCTGTTTCTAGATCATTCATAGAAACCCATGTGTCTGTTACTATACAATTTGCCGATTTAATAACGCTGTCAATATCTTGGGTAATTGTTAGATTGGCATTATTTTTTTTTGCAATTTCTACATATTCTTTGTAAGGCATAAGACGCTTTGGTATAGCCATATTGAGTTTAAAATTAAAGATAGCAGAAGCCTGTATCCAAGTGTTAGCAACATTATTTCCGTCACCTATCCATGCAATATTAAGATCTTGAATAGTGCCAAATTGCTCCTTTAAGGTCATTAAATCAGCCATAATTTGACATGGATGACTTAAATCTGTTAAGGCATTAATAACGGGAATATCCGAATTATCAGAAAATTCTATTAGTTCATCATGATTTGCATTACGAATAATGACTCCATTCACGTATCTTGACATTACTTTTGCTGTATCTTTGATAGACTCACCTCGTCCAAGCTGGGATGTTTTAGTATCTAAGAAGGTACAATGAGCGCCTAGTTGTGATATTGCAACCTCAAATGAAATTCTAGTTCTAGTTGATGGTTTATCAAAAAGAAGTATAAATGATTTATTTTGCATTAAATCTTTTGATCTGCTTGCATCTGCTTTTACTTCCAAACCAAAATTCACTATTTCATTTAAGTCTTCTTTATTTAATTCATGGAGATTAATAAAGTTTCTTCCTGGGTAATCTTTTCTGCTAACCATTTGTTTGTATTTCTTTTAGAGTAATTTTAAGAATATCTATTACCGCATCAATTTCTGATTCAGTAATATTTAGAGGTGGAAGTAATCTTATGACATTGTCTCCGGCTCCGACCGTTAATAGTTTCTTTTCAAATAGTTTATTTGCAACAATACTGCTATCAATACTAAACTGTATGCCAATCATTAATCCGAGTCCCCTAATTTCACTTATAAGGTTACTTCCGTCTTTAAGTTTATTTAATTTTGTATTGAATATTTTACCCTTTTCTTCAACATCTGCTAAGAAGCTATTGTTATTTACAATATCCATGACACAGTTGCCAACAGATGATGCGAGTGGATTACCTCCAAAAGTAGAACCGTGAGTTCCAGGGCCAAGGGCGTTTGCTACTGCATCAGTCATGAGGCAAGCTCCAATTGGGAAGCCTCCACCCAATCCTTTTGCAAGTGCCATTACGTCAGGATTTACTCCAAACCACTCGTGGGCGAATAATCTACCAGTTCTTCCCATTCCACATTGAACTTCATCAAATAGGATTAGGATATCATTTTTTTTTGCAATATCGTTTACTTCACCTATAAAGTTTTTTGTAAATGTGTTTATACCACCTTCACCTTGGATAGGTTCAATTAATATTGCTGCAATATTATCATCTATGGAGCTTCTTAATTCATTAACATTATTTCTTTCAATATTGACGAAGCCTTCTAGAGGAAGACCAAAACCTTCCAGATGTGAACTATTATTGGCAGCGGCTATAGTTCCAAGAGTTCTGCCATGAAATGACCCTTTGAAAGTTATAATTTTATTTTTTTCAGTATTTCCTTTGGTAAAATGGTATCTTCTTGCAGCTTTTATTGTACACTCAACAGCCTCTGCACCTGAGTTACAGAAAAAAACTTTATCTGCAAATGAACTTGAAGTTAATTTCTCTGCGAGTTTCTGTTGTTCTTCAATATTATAGAGGTTTGAGACATGCCATAATTTCTCAGCTTGAGTTTTCAGTGCTTCAACCAGTTTTTCATTTGAGTGTCCAAGTATATTTACAGCAATCCCTGCTGCTAGGTCCATATATGTATCACCATCTGTAGTGTACAAATAAACACCTTTTCCATGAGAAAATGAAACATTTTTTCTATTATATGTCTTGGCTACGGAGTTATTCATTAAGTTAAATTATTTTGAGTTAAGTTAGATATTTTAATCTTAAAAATTATTTAGTCAATTACATTCAATTTAGTCATGATTTCAATTTATAACCAGTGTGAAATAAATAGCAACTAACTGAAAATAGAATTATATTTAATAATATCAAGCATAAGCCACCCAGCAATAAATTACCATCTGCATGACCTGTGATTCCATATCTAAAACCATCTATTGCCTGGAAAAAGGGATTGTATTGAGCTATGGTTTGTATATTTTGAGGGAGATCTTTTATAGAATAAAATGTACCAGAGAGGAATGTCATCGGGGTTATAATGAAGTTTGTAACTGCACCCATATGATCAAATTTTTCTGCCCATAGACCTCCAATAATTCCAATGAGACTCATAAAAAGTGAGCCCATAAGAGAAAAGTATAGAATGATAAAAATACTATAAAAATCAATTTTTAAAAAAAATGTAATAATTGAGAAGCCTATTAGAGCGATCAAGCATCCTCGTACAACACCACCTACAAGAAACCCTACAGTAAGCTCTATAGCATTCAATGGTGGGAGTAAAAGGTCTACGATGTTTCCTTGAATTTTTCCACTGACAATTGATGATGATGTATTGGCAAAAGCATTCTGTAAGATCATCATCATAATTATACCTGGAGCTAAGAAATGAGAAAAAGGCATACCAAAGATTTCTGGACGAGCCTTTCCTATTGCAATCGAAAAAACAAATAAAAACAGTAAAGCTGTTATCAGTGGTCCAAATACAGTTTGTTGCCAGACTTTTAAAAATCTTCTAATTTCACGTTGTATCTGAGTATATAAACCTATCCAATTAACCAGGCCGATTTCTTTTCTTTCGCTAAATTTTTTTAGTGTATTATTCATGTGATAATTTCATGTATTTATAGTACTTATCTCTGTTGAAAACAATACATAAAAGTTATGTTTTTGTATAATTGTAGTACTATTAATTGTGCTTATTACAACAACATATTGATTTCACAATTATTATATATTGAGGTACTTCTATGGCTTGGACGGATGAAAGAGTTGAACAACTAAAAAAGCTTTGGAGCGAGGGCTTAAGTGCGAGCCAAATCGCAAATCGTATTGGTGATGTAACTCGCAATGCTGTTATTGGAAAAGTTCATCGTTTAGGACTTGAAGCAAGAGCTAAACCACAAAAGAAACAAATTGTTGTTGGTCAACTTGATGCGAATGTCATGTCAGTTAGTTATACTGGAAATTTGGCATTTAAAGAATCTAATACTGATAAGTCAGAATTTGGGTTTAAAACAGAAGCAATAAAAGCTAAATTTCAATCAATTCAGGTCGTTCCTGATAATTTTTCGGTAACAATTTTAAATCTTACAGAAAGCCACTGTAAATGGCCCATTGGAGACCCAGGCGAAGATGATTTCCATTTTTGTGGGCATCAAGCTCTAAGTGGGATGCCTTATTGTGAGCATCATGCCACTGTTGCGTATAAAAAATTTAAGGTGAATAAATTACCAAACTAAAAGCTTAATTGGTAGGATACTGGTAACCATTTAAAGCCTCCATCATTTTTCTCTTCAACATAACCAACTGCAGGGAAGGGCATATGATATCCGATCATAGGAATCTTCTCTTTTGCAAGCATACCCAGGATTCGTTTTCTACTATCAACAGCTAGATCTTTGATATCATCAAACATAACATGCCAATCAGGCACTTGCATAGATACTACATAATGGTTGGTGATATCCGCTGCGAAAAATATAGTTTTGTTGTTGCTTTCTATATTGTAGCACATATGTCCGGGGGAGTGACCGAATCCATTTACTGCCGTGATACCTGTTACAACTTCCTGATCTGGCTTAATAAATTCCATCTTGTCAACAAGGGGGAGACAGATTTTCTCAAAAAGCTCTTTATTAGCTTTTCGCTGCTCTGGAATATTTTTCCCAGTATTCCAACTATCAAATTCTGTTGCTCCAATTATTATGGTTGCGTTACTAAAATACCCATCGTTTATATACATCAATCCTCCAATGTGGTCGGGATGACAGTGAGTTATAACTATTTTTGTAACATCATTATGATCATATCCTGAACTTTCAAGTAAGCTGATTAACCTGCCATGTTTCTCATTTAACTTACCATTCCCAGGATCAAATAAAATTAGATCATTTCCTGTGTTTACAAGAATTGGTGTAAAGCCATGTTCAAATTGTCTTTCTGGTAAAAGATTCTCTTTTAATAGCCTATGAACTTCATTTTCATTTACATTCTGTCCAAATATGGGGTATGGTCCATCCCTTTGAATCAGTCCATCTAATATTGTAGTGATCTCAAAATCACCCATTGTAAATCTAAATATTTCGGGATAAATTTTTCCTGTCTTTGCAATAGTCATTTGACCCTCATAAAGTTAAGTAATTAATTTTTTATTAGTGTACCAATTCCATCTTCAGTGAATAGCTCTAATATTATAGCATTTTCAACTCTTCCATCTAAAATTACAGATTTTTCCACTCCATTCTTTATTGCTTCAATACATGTTTCAATTTTTGGGATCATACCGCCAGTGATTGTACCATTGGATATTAGTCGTTTTGCTTCACTTATTTTTAATTCATTGATTAGGTTTTTATTGATATCAAGGACACCCACAATATCAGTTAGCATAAGCAATCGTTTTGCATTTAGTGCACTTGCAATTGCTCCAGCTGCAGTATCAGCATTGATGTTGTAAGTGATATTATCATGACTTATACCAAGTGGTGTAATGACGGGTATTTGCCCTGAGTTACACTTTTCTATAATTATATCTGGAGATATATTTTCAGGTTCTCCGACAAATCCCAGATCCATGATCTTTTCAATATTGGAGTCAGTTTCCTGGATGTCAGTTAATTTTTTGGCCTGAATTATAGAGTCTTTATTTCCTGATAAACTAACAGAATATCCGCCAAATTTTTTAATACTATGTACTATATCTCTATTAATTATCTCATAAAGAACCTTTTCAACAACCTTTATGGTTTCTGCGTCTGTTATTCTGAGTCCATTATGAAACTTACTTTCTACACCTTGTTCTTTTAAGGTCTGTCCAATTTGAGGACCACCACCATGAACAACAATTGGGTACATGCCAGCATGTTGTAACATAACAATATTTTGTGCAAATTTTTCTGCTAAATTACTATTTACCATTGCATGTCCACCATACTTTACGACTATGTATTTCTTATTATACATTTGCATATATGGAAGGGCTTCAGATAAAATCTTTGCTCTTACGGTTGAGTCTATTTTTTGCATTAGATAACCATTTAAGTGTTTATAATTCTATATATGAGCGCTCTTATTATATCAAGACCATATTTATCTTTAATTGATGAGACTAAAATACCAGGTCTTGCAGCAGCTCTTTTGCTAATTTTTTCATTTGTTGTTTCTATTAGCTTTTGACTCTGAGATTTATTAATTTTATCATATTTTGTCATAACTATTTGATATGACACTGCTGCGCTATCAAGTATGTCCATAATATTTTCATCAATTTCTTTTATCCCATGTCTCGAGTCAATCAGAAAAAGTACAAGCTCCAGTTCTTTTCTTCCTTGAAGGTAATCATAGGTCAGATTTTTCCATTTTTTAATTGCATCCTTACTTGCCTTGGCATAGCCGAACCCGGGAAGATCTACTAAAAAGAAAGCATCATCTTGAGAAAAGAAATTGATCATTTGTGTCCTTCCAGGAGTATTAGATACTCTGGCTAATCCTGTAACTTCTGTGATTGAATTTATAAGACTTGACTTTCCAACATTCGACCTTCCAGCAAAAGCTATTTCTCTTTTATTATGAGACGGGTACCCAGAATTACTTGCCACTGATATTACGAATTTACTACTTCTAGCAAATAAAAGCCTTGAGTTTTCAAGCTCAATATCAGTAAAGTCGTTAATGTCAATTATTAATGATTTTATGATTTCTTCTTCTTGAATGTATTCGCTATATTTGACCATAATTCAACCTCAACACCCATACGTTTCATTATAATATATTGTTGAAGGGAGGAAAGTGTATTATTCCAAGCCCAATATATTACAAGACCTGCAGAAAACTGAGCAAAAAGGAATGTAAGAAATACTGGCATCCACGCAAATATTTTTTGCTGTATCGGATCTGGGGGCGCTGGGTTAAGACGCATCTGAATAAACATAGTGAATCCCATGATAATTGGCCAGATTCCGATTATTAAAAAAGAAGGTGGTGTCCATGGAATTAACCCAAATAGATTGAATAAAGTTGTTGGATCTTTTGCAGACAAATCTTGTACCCATCCGAAGAATGGTTGATGTCTCATTTCCATTGTACACAATAGGACTTTATAAAGGGCAAAGAATACAGGAACCTGAATTAGAATTGGTATACATCCGGATAAAGGATTTACTTTATCTCTTTTATATAATGCAATTATTGCTTGCTGTTGTTTTGCACGATCATCTTTGTAAGTATCTCTTATTTTTAGCATTTCTGGAGATAGCTTTTTCATAGCACTCATTGAGACATAGGCTTTGTTTGCCAGAGGAAAAAAGACAATTTTAATCAGAATTGTTACCCCAAGTATTGATAAGCCGTAATTACCAAGTAATCCATATAGCCATTGAAGTACATAAAAGAGTGGTTTTGTTAAAAAATAGAACCATCCCCAGTCGACAAGAAGGTCAAATTTCTCAAATGAATACACTTCTTCATAACTATCAAGTATTTTTACCTCTTTTGCTCCAGCAAATATTTTCGACTCAATATCAATTGAAGTATTTGCATTCAATTTTTGAGCTTCCCCTAGATAATCTACTTGATAAATAGTTCCATTTCCTTGTGATGTAAACCTACCTTGATAAGTAATCGTCTCTGGTGGAATAATCACTGTGGCCCAGTTTTTATCCGTAAACCCAAGCCATCCACCTGAAATATTTTCAAATGACTCAGTTTCTTCTGCAATATCAGAATAATCTGCTTTCTTTTCTCCTTCATCGCCAAGTACACCAATGTAGCCTTCATGAAGAACAAAGAAATTTTGATAGTCATCAGGCAAGCCTTTCCTAGAAATTAGGGAATATGGGTAGATAGTTAGATCATTATCAGTATTATTTTTTACTGATTGTTCAACTGTGAATAGATAGTTTTCATCAACAATGTATTTCTTTGTAAAAACAAGACCTTCGCTGTTATCCCATTGTAGCTTTATAGGTTGGTTAACTGAAAGTTCTTCGCCTTCAATTATTTCCCATACTGATTTATCATCGGGTAGTTTTATTTTAATATCAGAACCAGACACCCATCCTTGGTGCGCATAATATGGTTCTTGAGATGAATATGGTCTAAATACATGAACCAGATCACTATCCTCTGATAAGCTTTCACGATATTTTTTTAGTTGAATATCGTCTAACTTTGCTCCTGTGAGTGAAATCGAACCACTCAAGTTTTCTGTGTTAATTTTAATACGTCTTGTCTCAAGATATGTATTGTTAGATGATACCCCTGGCGCTTGAATGGTGGTATCATTATTTTTGACAGGATCGCTTGGAAGAGGTATGTTCGACAAATCTTGTCTAACTTCGTTATTATTTTCAAAAGATATTTCTTCAGGGGTCCTATCATCGATTTGTTTATTCCCAACAAAGTATTGCCAAAAAAGAAGAACTATTATCGAAAGTGTAATAGCTAGTAAAAAATTTCTTTGTTCATTCATTATAATTTTCTTTTAAATTATTTTTTTTAGATCATTTGCCATTTGGCTAAAGGGATATTCTAAGATTTTCCTTCGAGCAATAATAACATAGTTTGTATTTGGTTTGGCACTATCAAAAAGTACCTCTTTTACAAGGAACCTCATTCGTCTTTTTGCTCTATTCCTCATAACTGCCCCACCAATTTTTTTTGAAGCTGTGTAACCAATCTTAGGATCATTTTTGATAGAACCATTAAGTTTGTGCTTTAGAAAAATAAATGATGGTGTTACGAATTTATCTCCCTGTGATGAGGCAATAAATTCATCTCTTTTTTTTATGGTTTCCATGAATTATAAAAAAGCTATTTTGCGTTAAGCAGACAAACGCTTTCTACCTTTAGCTCGCCTACGACTAAGTACTTTTAGTCCACCATTAGTAGCTTTTCTTGATCTGAACCCGTGTCTTCTTTTTCTAACAAGTACACTTGGTTGATAAGTACGTTTCAATTTAATTACTCCTAATTCTAAGTTAGAATATCTATACATTATTAAATAAAAAACATAAACAAAAAATAATATTTATTTCAAATATTTTATTTTTTGAAATATGATTAAATTTAACTTTATTAGAACTAATCTTAATGGATAAAATAAAAATTATTCCGGGGGATAGAAATCTCATATCAGATGTCGACGGAATATTGGTTGGCAATGCAGAAGATGATCATCTTCAGACCGGATTAACTTATTTAAAATTAGAGAAAAAATTTTCAGCATCTGCATATGTATTTGGTGGAGCTTCTGCATCCAGAGAGATTGACCTACTTCAACCAGAAAGAACAATTAGATACATAGATGGTATTTCATTATCTGGAGGCTCAGTATTCGGTCTTTCAGCCGGTTCTGAATATGTTGACATATTATCGGAGGAGAATAGAGGGTTTAAGATTAAAGATTCGACTATTCCGATACCAATAATACCATGTGCATCAATTTATGACTTGGGTGATAAAGATAACAAATCAATAAACAGCGAATTATATAGAAATTTGGCCAAGTTTGCTTTCAAAAATGCCAACAAGAACTTTATTCTTGGAAATATTGGAGCAGGAATAGGTGCTAAAGCGGGAATATTTAAAGGTGGATTGGGCAGTGCATCAATAAATATTGATAGTAAGTATACTATTGGAGCGATTACTATTATAAATTCACTAGGCTCTCCATTTATAGATGATACAGGGATATTATACTCAGGTTTTTATGAGATGAATGGAGAAATGGGAGGTAATATTAATTCAAATCATAAAAATTTTGCTGAATATATTTTTAATTATGAATATAAGAATAACACTAAGTTAAGGAGAGATCTAACATCAAAAGAAAATACAACTATATCTGTGATTGCTACTGACATAGACTTAAACAAATTAGATCTATATAAAATTGCAAAAATGTGCACTTCAGGTCTAAGTCGAGCGATTAAACCTATAGGTACACCAATGGACGGAGACATTATTTTTGTAATTAGCAGTAATGAAAAAAAAATAAATATAGATGATTATAATCTCACGCAGATTGGATCTTTGGCATCTGATACCCTTACGAGGGCGATTGGTAGAGGGGTCTTTTCGGCAATTCAAAATATTAAAAATTAGCAACAGTAATAATAACAAGGAAGAGGAGTAAAAAATGACAAATGAAAAATGGGAAAAAGGAAAAAAAATACGTGATGAAGCCTTTGGCAAAGAAGGTCTAGAGAGGTGGGATGATCTATATAAAATCTGTCCAACACATGCCGATGCCATTCACGAATACTGTTTTGGTACTGTTTGGGATAGACCAAATTTAGATTTAAAAACACGTGAAATGATTGTTATGGCGGCAGCTGCAGCATTAGATTTACCTCATGAGGTTGGGTTACATGTGCGCGGTGCTCTGAATAGAGGCGCTAATAAAGATGAATTAATTGAAGTTATTTTGCAATGTTCACCTTATATTGGCTTTCCAAAAACAAACCATGCTTTAAAAGCTGCACAAGAAATCTTTGATAATTGGGAAGCAAAAAAAGATGATTGGAAACCACTTTAGGTATCGCAGCAAACACTTACAAATTTAGTAGGATAATAACAGAGCTTAGGTGTATAATATCTAATAAGTAATTATATTCATGGATACATCATGATTAATACAGAGCTAAATACTAAACTTAGAGAGTTACTAAACAATGGGAATTGTTATTTTCCTGCTACAATTTTTAATCCATTATCAGCAAGGATTGCGGGTGATGTAGGGTTTAAATTAGGTATTATTCCTGGTAGGATTCTATCACTTGATCATTTATCCGAGCCTGATCTTATGTTGCTGTCATTGTCGGAACTTATTGAGATAGTTAGAAGAATTGCTAAAAATACTGAAATTCCATTAATCGTAGACGCAGACAATGGCTATGGGAATGCATTAAATGTAAAGAGAGCAGTTGAGAGCCTTGAAGATGCAGGTGTTTCCGGGATCTCTCTAGAAGATACAGATCTACCATTAAAGTTTGGCACTTCCAAAAAACCAAACTTTTTAGACTTAAAAGAGGCGACAAAAAAAATAAAAATTGCTATAGACTCTAGAAAAAATCCTAGTACCTGTATTGTTGCACGAACAGGGTGTTATCCTCATACTGGATTTGAAGATATGATTGAAAGAGGCAAAGCATATGAGTCGGAAGGTGCTGATGCGATTTTTTATGTTAATGTTAATTCAAAAGATCATATTTCTAAAATAGCAGATTATCACAATATTCCTATAATCTTGGGAAATAATTCGACTGAATTAATTCCTGAAGAACTTGCTAATATGGGTATTTCAGTCAGTTTGCCAGGTCACAAAGCCTATTTTGTCGCAATACAAGCATATAGAGATGCAATGCAAAGCTTGTTCGAAACTAGTAATTTTGGTGATTATAATATAGATATGAATAAAATAGGTAAATTATCAAATGAGGATTTATATTCAAATTTGATAGATAAATACATGAAAGGTTGAAAATAACGAAAAATGAATAATAATTATGAAAAGATAATTAATGATGTTTTCGATAATAATTCAACATCTACTAATGCTGAAGAAGTTAGCAAGATTGTTGATGAAGTTCTTGAAAAACTGGACTCTGGAACACTCAGAGTTTGTGAAAAGATCAATGGAAATTGGATCGTTAATCAATGGATTAAGAAAGCCATCTTGCTCAGTTTCAGAACGAAAAGTAATTCAACTATAAGCGGTCCATACGCAACTTGGTTTGATAAAGTTGCTGGTAAGACTTTAGATTGGGATGAAGATAGATATAATTCAGCAGGATTCCGGAATGTTCCAAATGCCGTTATCAGAAAATCTGCTTATGTTGCAAAAGATTGCGTCATTATGCCGTCATTTATCAATGTGGGTGCATATGTGGATCAAGGGACGATGATTGATACATGGTCTACAGTTGGATCCTGTGCACAAATTGGAAAGAACTGCCATATAAGTGGAGGTGTAGGTATAGGGGGTGTACTTGAGCCACTTCAAGCAAATCCTGTTATAATAGAGGATAATTGCTTTATTGGAGCGAGGTCAGAGATAGCAGAAGGTGTCATTGTTGAAGAAGGATCAGTAATATCTATGGGAGTTTTTATTGGAGCTTCTACAAAGATCGTTGATAGAGACACAGGAGATATTCATTTTGGTAAAGTGCCATCTTATTCTGTAGTAGTTCCGGGTACATTACCAAGTGAGAAAATGAAGGATGAAGGTCTGGGACTTTATTGTGCAGTGATTGTTAAGAGAGTTGATGAGAAAACTAGGTCAAAAACATCGATTAACGAGTTATTAAGGCCATAATTAATTTCAAAAAGTATATTCATGATAAATCAAGTTGAAGCGCAAAATATTCTACAAGATTTTTTAAGGATTGAGAGTGTTACTCCTAATGTTAAAAAGTCGTTTAATTTTTTGGAGAAGTTATTCAAAAAATATAATTTTGAGATTCATAGAGTGAAATTTGACTTAGGTAATACACCAGAGGTAGAAAATATGTTTGCTACAATAGGATCTGGTAGTCCTCATCTCAATTTTGCAGGCCACGTAGATGTTGTTCCCCCAGGTGAATTGAATAGTTGGAAGTATCATCCTTTTTCAGGACATATTGAAGATGATTTTATATATTCGCGTGGTGTAGAAGATATGAAAGGAGCAGTAATTGCCTCTATTATTGCTGGAATTAACTATTTTCATGAAAAAATGGATTCCAATGGCACATTAAGTTATTTAATAACCGGTGATGAGGAGGGGGTAGCCATAAATGGAACTGAACCTCTAATTAAGTGGGTAAATGATCAAGGAATAAAAATTGATGATTGTATTGTGACTGAACCTACAAACAAAGAGTTTATTGGAGATAATATTAAAATTGGACGAAGAGGAAGTCTGTCTTGTGATTTAAAAATTACTGGAAAGCAGGGTCATGTAGCATACCCTGAAAAAGCGAATAATCCCATAACACCCGCTATGGAGGCTTTATCAAAAATTACTGGACAAATAGATAAAGGGTCAGAGCATTTCCTACCAACAAATATTGAGATTACTTCCATAGACGTAAATAACCCAGCGCACAATGTCATTCCTGAAGTAGTTCATGTATCTCTAAATGTTAGATTTAATGATTTATGGAATGAAACATCCTTAATGGAGTACTTGAAGGATAGACTCTCATCAGTCTTAGATGAAGTGAATATTAATTTTGATATAAAAAAAATTTCACTCGCAGATGTTTATTACACTGGGAATGGGACATTATCTAGTTTACTTCAAAAGGCTATATTCAATATAACTAAAATAGAAGCTAAACTGAGTACTTTTGGGG
>JADHLM010000010.1 GCA_016780665.1 Hyphomicrobiales bacterium
TTTTTCTGCATCCCAAGCCCTTCTTGCTGCAAAAGCTGGAGCAACTTATATTTCACCATTCATAGGAAGATTGGATGATTCAGGAATTGACGGGGTAGAGTTAATTGGTCAAATCAGAAGCATCTACGACAATTATGATAATTTAAATACCCAAATTTTAGCTGCATCCATCAGAAATACAAATCATGTTATTCAAGTTGCAATGTTGGGTGCTGATGTGGCTACAATACCTCCTAAAATTTTAAAAGATTTGATAAAACATCCCCTCACAGACACCGGTTTAGAGAATTTTTTAAAGGATTGGAAAACAACAGGACAAAAAATAAGGTAAAAGCATGTCCATGAATAACATATATGAAATTGATCTAGTTAAGGATGAGATTAATCATGCATTGAACTCGTGGATAGATTTTATAAAAAATGAGAAAAGAGCATCCCCAAATACGATTGATGCATATTATAGAGATATTGATGCTTTTATCTCGTTCTTAATTGAACATATAGGTGGTCCTTTATCTCTTAAAAATTTAGAAGCATTGGTTGCCTCAGATTTTAGAGCTTTCATGGCAAAAAAAAGACGTGACGGTAATGGCTCAAAAACAATTGCTCGTTTGATGTCTAGCATTAGATCATTATTTGAATTCTTAAATAAAATTGATGTGTTAAAAAATAATTCAATAAACCAAATAAGAATGCCTAAACTTCCAAGCAGCGTCCCAAAAGCATTGTCCATTAATCAAGCAAAAGAATTAATTGAGAACGATGAAATTAAGAAAGAAAATCCTGACTGGGTTCATGAAAGAAACAGATCTATTTTTCTCTTGTTATATGGATGTGGTTTAAGGATTACTGAGGCACTTGACTTAAACATAAAAGATACACCTATTGAGGATTGGCAAGATACAATCAGAGTAAGAGGTAAGGGTAATAAATACAGAGAAGTCCCTATTTTACCAGAAGTAAGAGAGGGTCTAAAAAAATATCTTAATCTTTACCCCAAAAAATATAAATTCGATGATCCTTTGTTCATTGGAGTTAGGGGTGAAAGGCTTAGTCCAAGGATTGTTCAATTACTCATGCAAAAAATGCGTTCAAATCTTAACTTGCCAGAAAACGCGACTCCGCATTCACTTAGACATTCATATGCAACACATCTCTTGCAAGCTGGTGTAGACCTTAGATCAATACAAGAGTTACTAGGTCATGCTAGTCTATCTACAACACAAATCTATACGAAAGTTAACGAGACTGAACTGCTTGACATTCACAAAAAGGCACACCCAAGAAATAGACCAAGCCATCTAAAGCTTGTATCTGATAATAGTTAGAAGAAATTATCTTATTTTTTTTAGAGTTACGCCAAGCATTGCTGGTGACTCTGCCATCACAATACCAGCACTTTTCATTGCTTCAATTTTTGTTTCAGCTGATCCAGAAGCTCCATCAACAATCGCCCCTGCATGACCCATTCTACGTCCAGGAGGTGCTGTAACACCAGCTATAAAACCAACCATTGGCTTCTTAATCTTGCTATTTTTTATAAACTCAGCCGCATCTTCTTCAGCAGAACCACCAATTTCACCAATCATTATTATTGCTTCAGTTTTATCATCAGAATTAAATTTTTCAATCACTTCTATAAAGTCAATTCCTTTAATAGGGTCACCACCAATGCCTACGCATGTAGATTGACCATAACCAACAGCTGTAGTTTGTGCAACCGCCTCATAAGTCAGAGTCCCTGAGCGGGATACAATTCCAACTAATCCAGGCTTATGGATATGCCCCGGCATGATACCAATTTTGCATTCTTCTGGTGTAATAATTCCTGGACAGTTTGGACCAATCAAAGTTGATTTCGATTTTTCAAGTGCGGCTCTCACCTCTAGCATATCTAATACAGGTATACCTTCTGTAATGCAGACAATTATTTCTATTTCAGCTTCTATTGCATCAAGAATTGCTGATGCTGCAAATTTTGGAGGTACATAAATCGAAGTTGCATTAGCACCAGTTTCTGAAACCGCATTAGAAACAGTATCAAAGACAGGTAAATCTAGATGCACGCTTCCTCCTTTTCCAGGAGTAACTCCTCCAACTAATTTTGTTCCATATTCTATGGCTTGCTGTGAATGGAACGTCCCATGCTTACCAGTAAATCCTTGGCATATAACTTTTGTATTTCTATCAACTAAAATCGACATTAATTACCTTTCGAAACGGCACTTACAATTTTCTTTGCAGCTTCATCTAAATCGTTTGCTGGAATTATATTTAGTCCTGACTCATCAAGATATTTTTTGCCCAATTCAACATTTGTACCCTCTAATCTAACAACAAGAGGTATCGATAGATTTAGTTCATTTGCAGTGTCAATTATACCCTGAGCGATAATTTCACAGCGCATGATCCCACCAAATATATTTACGAGAATGCCTTTTACGCTTTCATCACTTAAGATAATTTTGAAAGCATTCATCACTTGCTCTTTTGTTGCACCACCGCCAACATCAAGAAAATTTGCTGGCTTTTCACCATAAAGCTTTATGATGTCCATGGTAGCCATCGCTAATCCGGCTCCATTGACCATACACCCAATTGTACCATCTAATTTTATATAGTTTAAACCATGCTTTGATGCTTCAATTTCTAATGGGTCTTCTTCACTTAGATCCCTTAAAGATAATATTTCTTCATGTCTAAAAAGTGCATTCGAGTCAAAGTTCATTTTTGCATCAAGGCAAAGAAATTGATTGTCTTCCGTGAGCACAAAAGGATTAATCTCAATTAAACTTGCATCTTTTTCGATGAATAACTTTAGTATGTTACTTAAAATTTCATTTAACTGATCAAATTGGGTTTCCCCAAGACTCAAAATATCTGATACTTTGCTTACATCATCTTTTGATAATTTATTTGTTACTGGATCAATAAATATTTTAGTAATTTTAAGAGGAGTTTTTTCTGCCACTTCTTCAATATCCATACCACCCTCAGAAGATGCAATTAGACAGATAGATTTTGTTTTTCTGTCGATAAGATAAGATATATAGAACTCCTCTTTTATCTTACAGCCATCTTCTATATATATTCTTTTGACTTCCTTACCTTCTGGACCAGTCTGTTTGGTAACAAGATTCATACCCATCATATTATTAAAAGCTTCATAAACATTTTCTTTGCTATTAACGACTTTAACACCGCCACCTTTTCCACGCCCACCTGCATGAATTTGAGCTTTAACAACCCAAATAGGCCCTTTCAATGTATCTATTTGCTTATCTAGTTCGTTTTGATTATATACAACAAAACCATTCAAAACAGGTACATTGAATTGTTTGAGTAATTCTTTAGCTTGATGTTCGTGAATATTCATAGATTTTTGAAATTAATTAGCAATTGCTTATTTTAAATTTGGGGCAATCTTTTGACATGCCTCCACAAGGTTCTTAACAGAATTTACAGAGGAATCAAATTCTTCCTTTTCATCTTTATTAAGATCAATTTCTACAATCTTCTCAACGCCATCCTTACCTATAATCACAGGCACACCAATGTAGTAATCATTCACATCATATTCACCTTGAAGATAGGCTGCTGCAGGCAATAATCTCTTTTTATCTTTTAAGTATGACTCTGCCATAGAAATTGCAGAACTTGCGGGTGCGTAATATGCTGAACCTGTCTTTAATAGTGCTACAATTTCCGCACCACCGTCACGCGTTCTTTGAACTATATCTGCAAGTTTTTTCTCAGTAATCCAACCCATCTTGATTAGATCTGGGAGTGGAATACCAGCTACTGTAGAGTATCTTGTGAGAGGTACCATTGTATCTCCATGTCCCCCAAGAACAAAAGCTGTCACATCTTCAACTGAAACATTCATTTCTTCAGCAAGAAATAGTCTAAATCTTGCCGAGTCAAGAACACCAGCCATACCACAAATCATATTTGGCTTATGACCTGTTGCTTTTTGAAGAGCCCATACCATCGCATCTAGTGGATTTGTAATGCAAATTACAAATGAGTTAGGTGCATATTTTTTTATACCTTCTCCCACAGAGCTCATTACCTTTAGGTTAATTTCGAGCAAATCATCTCTACTCATACCGGGTTTACGAGGCACTCCTGCAGTAACAATGATAACATCTGAGTCAGCGATTGCACTATAATCAGAGGCTCCTTGTATTTTAGAGTCAAACATTTCTACTGTGCTAGCTTGGGCAATATCTAGAGCTTTGCCTTGAGGAACCCCATCTATAATATCAAAAAGAACTATGTCTCCTAATTCCTTTAATCCTGACAATAGAGCCAATGTACCACCTATTTGACCAGCTCCAATAAGTGATATCTTATTTCTTCCTGCACCCATAATAATCCCTCTCTTTTTTAAACTTCAATTATATTATTTAAGTATTCAGCTGATTGCATTTCCTCTAATCGTGAAACTGTTCTTTGAAAGATACTATCATCTTTTCCTCCAATCATAATATCTTTAGGAGCAGTTTCAGCTAATATAAACAAGATCTTTTTTGTTTCATAAAATGTATCAATCAAATTTATAAATCTTTTTATTTCATTTCTTTTTTTTGGATCAATTAATGGAATATTTGAAATAAAAATCACATCATAATTTTTGGCTATTTCAATATAATCAGCAACACCCAATGGTTTAACACATAAGTCTACATAGCTAAACAGAGCATATTTACCTGCCGATCTATCTATGAGTAATTCTCTGCCCTTAACAGTTAGAATTCTATTGCTAACTTCTATACTACCAATCAGATTTTGCCAAGTATCAATGTAGTATTTTTGATTTTTTTCATTATCTGGGGAAAAATAAACCTTTGTATCTTTTATCCTATCCATTCTGTAATCCTTGGATGCTTCCAAATTATATACATCCATATTCTCTTCTAATTTGTCAATAAATGGAAGAAAGGTATCCCTATTTAGACCATTTAAATATAAATTTCTTGGATGTATATTAGAAGTTGAGATTACCAATATTCCCATTTCAAATAATATTTTGAACAATCTACCGAGTATCATTGCATCTGCAATATCTTCGACCTGGAATTCATCAAAGCATAATAGCTTACAATTTTTCTTAATTAATTTAGCAACCATGAGGACAGGGTCTGTATTCTGATTTATTCCATCAGCATCCTTTATTTTTTGTCTCCACTTGAAAATTTCATCATGTACCTCATTCATAAAAGCATTGAAGTGTACTCTCCTTTTTTCTTTAATATCTATGCTGTTATAGAATAAATCCATAAGCATTGATTTTCCTCTGCCAACTTGCCCATATATGTATATACCTTTTGGGGGCCTTACCTTTAAGATACCAATTTTTGATAGGATTGAATGATTGTTTATGTAGCCAAAAAACTCTGTGCTTTTTTTTGATAATTCTTTCAGTAAGTCGAATTGTTTTTGATCAAATTCAATTTCATTGTTTTGTAGCAAATAGTCATATTTTTTTTCTATATCATAATTCATAATGTCTGTGTATAGCTGATCAATGATTTTTGATTACATATAGTAGTTTATGAATTTATTACAAGTTGATGTTTTTCGTAGTAACAAAAAAAGGGCTATTTAATTCTTAATAGCCCTTTAATAAATAAATATGGCGTAATTTACTTAGAATGCTTGACCGTAAGTCTCAAATTCATTGAGAATTTCAATATCAACAGTTTTACTGCCTATTTCAACTGGCCCATCAGTTTGGTTTGTTCTCATCAACTTACCGCCTGTTCCAGAGTCACCTACATTATCTGTACCCGCATTTTGCATAATAAAATATGCAGCCACAGCTACAACAACAGCAACAATAACCCCAATTACTAATTTGTTATTCATGGCTTTCTCCCTAAATTAAAATTCATATTATATTTGTATTACAAATTTTTTGGAATTTCAATCCTATTTAGTAAAACTGAAGTCACCAGAAATATCTACTAAATCTGATTTGTATAAATATGATCTTCGTACATAACTTTTTTGTGCACGTTCCATCATCGCTTTGTGTTTGTCTTGAACTTCACCAACTACTTTTCCAGGTGCCCCTAATACAATAGAATTATCTGGTATCTCTTTGTTTTCAGGAATAAATGAATTTGCGCCAATCAAGCATCTCTTCCCAATCTTTGCACCATTTAAGATAATAGCTCCGATGCCAACTAATGAATTATCCCCTATAGTACATCCATGTATCATGGCCATATGACCAACTGTTACATTTGACCCAATATATAATCCATATCCCGGATCTGTATGTGCCACAGATCCATCTTGTATATTTGAACCTTTTCCAATAACGATTGGCTCATTATCCCCTCTCAATACTGCATTCCACCAAATACTTACTTCTTCTTCTAAAACCACACTACCTATAATAACTGCATTCTCTGCTACCCAACTCTTTGTATTGATTTGTGGTCTTTTACCTTGATATTCATAAATCATTTTTTTTCCATGTTAAATTAATATTATTATTGATTATATCGATGAATGAACCAAATATTTTTTTTCGTATTTAACTATTTTTTATTTCAATTCTGATTTTATAGGAAAAATTATTTCTTCATTTTATAATAATTGCGTTTATGAGTCGTGTCAGTTGGGTGAAGTGCTTGACAGAATCATGCTTTTGTCGCAATGTGAATTGTGATGAAAATAATCGGAATAATCTTATATACTATAATCATTCTAGCAATCAGTAGAATAATACCCCATCCACCTAACTTTACTCCGATTTTAGCTATTGCCGTCACCTTACCAATGATTACTAATGATAAAGTTATTGGAACTGCAATTCCATTACTTGCAATTTTCCTATCTGATATACTTATTGGTTTCTATAGCTATATGATATGGATATACTTATCATTCATTATAATCTCATTATCAAGTTATTTTCTACTTAGGAGATTTAACCTCCTAAATATTACCGTAATGTCACTTGCATCTTGCTTAGTATTTTTTGTAGTCACAAACTTTGGGTTTTGGACAACGGGTTACTATGGATATACTTTTAATGGTCTAATAATTGCATATATAATGGCAATCCCATTTGCTACAAATACTATCTTATCTACCTTGTTATATAGTTTGCTGATTTATTTTATACTTAAATCTAAAGAGAGAATTCCTGCTAAGTTTCAGAGAATTTTTAATTAATCCATAATTTAAACTGAAATTATTGTGAAAATCTATTACAATTGAGTACTTTTTTTATTCATTAATTCGTATATATTTAACCTAAATAAGAAACTTAGCTGTGATCATGAGTGCAAAACCAAAATCGATTATTGTAAAAGTCGGTAATGTGTCAATTGGTGGTGGTGAACCAGTTGTTATTCAGTCAATGACAAATACCGATACAGCTGATGTATCAAAAACCACTCAACAAATTATCGATCTCTACGAAGAAGGTTCTGAGATAGTTAGAATTACTGTAGATAGAGATGATGCCGCGAAAGCTGTTCCATATATAAGGGAGAGTTTATTAAAGAAAAACTATTCAATTCCACTTGTTGGTGATTTTCATTATATTGGACATAAGCTTCTAAAAGATTTTCCCGATTGTGCGGAGAGTTTGGATAAATATCGAATAAATCCAGGAAATGTTGGCTTTAAAAATAAAAAAGACAAACAATTTTCCGAAATAATTGAGATGGCTTGTAAGTATGATAAACCAATTAGAATCGGTGCGAATTGGGGTAGTATAGATCAGGAATTACTGACTACACTCATGAATGAAAATAATAAGCTTGAGGTCAAAAGAAGTTCTACGGAAGTATTACGCGATGCACTTGTTAAATCAGTTGTTTACTCAGCAAATAGAGCAGAAGAAATTGGTTTAAATTCGTCAAAAATTATTCTTTCTGCAAAGGTGAGTGATGTAAACGAATTGATTAGAGTATACGAAGACCTTTATGATCAGACCAATTATCCACTTCATTTGGGACTGACTGAAGCAGGAATGGGTATTAAGGGTATTGTATCTTCTGTGTCAGCAATTTCTATTCTTCTAAACAAAAATATTGGAGACACTATTAGAGTTTCCCTTACCCCAAAACCTAATGAAGACAGAAGAGAAGAGGTGCGCGTTGCAAAAGAAATATTGCAGTCTTTAAATATCAAATCATATAGGCCGAATGTCGTTGCTTGCCCAGGCTGTGGTAGAACGACTTCTACAGTATTTCAAGAATTAGCAATAGACATTGAACATTACATATCTGAACAGTTGCCAAACTGGAAAAAGGAATATAATGGTATTGATAGTCTAAAAGTTGCAGTAATGGGCTGTATTGTTAATGGTCCTGGAGAGTCAAAACATGCAAATATTGGAATATCGCTTCCTGGAACAGGAGAAGAACCAGCCGCTCCAGTATTTATTGATGGAGAAAAGTACAAAGTGCTGCGTGGTAAAAATATAGCAGATGATTTTAAAAAAATTCTGTATAATTACATTCAAAATAAATATTCTAAGAAGTCACTAGGTGCATAATATGTATGATGGTAAGCAGTTAAAATCTATAACTTTAAATACAATAAGAGAACTCAAGCAAAAAGGAGAAAAAATTGCTTGCTTAACAGCTTATGATGCTACTTTTGCACACCTACTAGATCAAGCAGGAACTGAAATTATCTTAGTTGGAGACTCACTGGGAATGGTTGTACAAGGACACAAAACTACCGTCCCTGTAAAAATCGAAGATATGATCTACCACTCTAAAATTGTATCATCATCATTAAATTACTCTTTTCTCATTTCGGATATGCCTTTTATGAGTTTTTATAATCCAGACATTGCGATGGAAAATGCTAAAAAACTTATGCAAGATGGTGGAGCACAAATGATAAAACTCGAAGGAAACCAATCGCAAATAAATATTATTGAGAAACTAGCAATGTCAGACATTCCAATCTGTGCGCACATTGGTTTAAGGCCACAATCAGTTAATAAAATGGGCGGCTATAAAGTGCAAGGAAAAGAAGAGTCTGATGCTCTAAAACTGATTAAAGAGGCAAAGAAAATAGAAGCGTCAGGAGCGGATATTTTGCTTCTAGAGTGCGTTTCATCTTCTACAGCAAAAATAGTCTCATCAGAGATCGAAATTCCAATTATAGGTATCGGAGCAGGACCAGACGTAGACGGTCAAATATTAGTCTTATATGATATTCTTGGAATAACACCTGGTAAGTTACCAAAATTTTCTAAAAATTTTATGACTGGACAAAATACAATACAAGAAGCTGTTATGGAATATATTAACGCAGTTAAAACCAAAAGTTATCCAGCACCAGAACATACATTTAAATAATGCAGATATTCTCTGATAATATAGATCCATTGAGAGCACAGATCGCACAGTGGAAAAACGATAGAGATATTATAGGATTTGCTCCTACAATGGGTAATCTTCATGATGGACATCTGAGTTTAGTTAGAAATTTAAAAAAAAATGGTGCAACAAAGATAATTGTTTCAATTTTTGTTAACCCAAGACAATTCGGCCCAACAGAGGATTTCAATCAATACCCTAGAACATTAAAAAATGATCTGGAGTTACTTGAAAAAGAAGGGGTTGACCTAGTTTTTTGCCCCGATGTGAATTTAATGTACCCATCTCATCTCAGCTCAGAAATAACAATTAATAATCCAAAACTAATGAATGACTTATGTGGGGTAAAAAGACCCGGGCATTTTAATGGTGTGCTTTTGGTCGTGAATAAACTATTTAATATATTACATCCCGATATTGCAATTTTTGGACAAAAAGATTATCAGCAATTTATTTTAATAAAAAATATGGTTGCAAATCTTTTTATGGAGGTGAATTTGATTTTATCTCCGATTATTCGTGAGGATAATGGTTTGGCTTTATCTTCAAGAAATAGCTATTTAAGTTATGAGAACAAAATGCTAGCTTCTGAGATATATGCCTCATTACTAAAAATAAAGGCTAACCTTTGTAAAAAAAATAGTGATATTTCACAATCCATTCGAAGAGAAATAAACAGATTAAACTCCATCGGTTTTGAAGTTGAATATCTCGAATTAAGAACTCTCAATAATTTAGAAATATGTAATGAATATCAACCGGGGAAAGATAAATATATCCTATTAATTGCATTAAAATTAGGAAATACAAGGCTTATTGATAATTTAATCTTATGATCTCCTATCAACCAACTCCTGGCATAGATTAATGAGTCTCTCTGATTTAACACCATAATCATGTAATAAAATTCGGACATCCTCTAACTTCTGTGCTATTTGTGCCTTTGCTCCATCCACTCCTAGAAATTCTATTAGTGTATATTTATCTTTTTCCTTATCTTTATTAACATTTTTACCAGCCTCCGATAAAGTAGACTCGATATCAATAAGATCATCACTAATTTGAAATATGGAGCCAAAAAAGTCTGCAAATTGTGCAAATATCTTTTGATCAGAATCATTCCCTCTAATTATGGGACCTGCAAGACATGCAAAATGAAATAATGCTCCAGTTTTCATTTGTTGCATGTTATTTACCAAATCAATGGAAGCAGTTGAACTACTAATTTTTAGATCTAAAATTTGTCCCCCAACCATACCACCCAAGCCACTGCATTTTGCAAGTTTTTTTACCAAGTTTAGTGCACATTCGTTGTCTATGTCATCGTTTGGCGTAGCTAATAACTCAAATGCAAGTGATATTAGCGCATCTCCAACTAATATTGCTGTTGCTTCATCATATTTTTTATGTAACGTCAGCTGCCCACGCCTGTAGTCATCGTCATCCATGGCAGGTAAATCATCATGTATTAGTGAATAAGTATGGATACATTCAAGAGCTAATGCAATATTACGTATATCTTTATATGGTAATTCAAAAAGCGCACAAACCTCCACTAGTAATATAGCTCTAATTCTTTTACCCTTTCCAATAAATATATATTTTATTGGATCAACTAGCTGCTTAGGATATTCCGAGTTACCAAGTATCTCGATCATATAATTATCTAAATCTGTAATAATTTTGTTATAGTCTTTAAAAACACTCATTACTGATTCTTTGTTCTTAATTGATTAAAAAGTTAATTTTAATATATATAAATGATGACAAATAATAAATGAATATGTATATGTAATTAATCTTAATTAAAATTTATAACGGAGATATTGATTATGGCAGTCCCAAGAAGTAAGGTGACAAAATCAAAAAGAGGTATGCGTAGATCTACTGACTTCCTAAAAGGTGAAGCATATGTTGAAGATAAGTCAACAGGCGAACTACACAGACCGCATCATCTCGACCTAAAAACAGGAATGTATAGGGGAAAACAAATCCTAGAACCTAAAGAAGAGAAATAGTTGCTTAAGCCTGCTTAGATACTCTTCTTTCAACCATCATCTTTTTAATGCTTGCAATTGCTTTAGCTGGGTTTAGCCCTTTTGGACAAGCTTTTGCGCAGTTCATGATAGTATGACATCTGTAAAGTTTGAAAGGATCTTCTAATTTATCAAGTCTTGCTTCCCGTTCATCATCTCTACTATCAATTATCCAACGGTATGCTTGAAGCAGAGCTGCTGGTCCAAGGTATTTATCGGAATTCCACCAATAGCTTGGGCAAGAAGTGGAACAGCATGCGCACATAATGCATTCATATAGGCCATCCAATTGTTCCCTATCTTCTTTTGACTGTATCCATTCCTCCTGTGGCTCTTCACTTTTTGTATGGAGCCATGGTTCAACAGATCTATGCTGATCAAAAAAGTTTTTTAGATCTGGCACAAGATCTTTAATAACTTTTTGATGAGGTAATGGATAAATATTAACTGCACCTTTAATATCTTCAATTGCAGTTGTACAAGCTAATCTATTCACTCCATCAATGTTCATTGCACAAGATCCACAAACTCCCTCACGGCATGATCTTCTGAAAGTAAGTGATGTGTCTATATCACTTTTAATCTTCATTAATGCATCCAAAACCATGGGACCACAATCTTCTGTATCTATATAGTATGTATCCATTGATGGGTTTTTGTCGTCTTCAGGATTCCAGCGGTAAACCTTGAATTCACGAGTATTATTATGATTTTCAGGCAGGGGCCACTTTTTCCCTTCTGTGATTTTAGAATTTCTAGGTAATGCTAATTCAACCATAATCTTTCCTTAATAAACTCTTTCTTTTGGAGGTATATATGCAACTTCATTACTGAGAGTGTATTCATGAACCGGTCGATAATCTATAGTTGTTGTTCTATTATCGTTATCTATCCAGGCTAGAGTATGTTTCATCCAATTCTTATCATCTCTATCAGTGAAATCTTCCCTTGCATGTGATCCCCTACTTTCTTTTCTATTTGCAGCACTTTCAACTGTTACTACTGACTGTACTATTAGATTGTCCCACTCAAGAGCTTCTATTAGATCTGTATTCCATACAAGTGATCTATCACTAATCTTAATATCATCTAATCCATGCCATGTTTTATTGATGAGTTTTTGACCTTCTTCTAATACTTCACCCGTTCTAAATACTGCACAGTTATTTTGCATAATTCTTTGCATATCTGATCTAAGTTTTGAAGTTGAGGTACTACCATCAGCGTATCTGAATTTATCTAGTCTTTCCAATGCATTAACACCAGCATTTGCAGGAAGCGGTTGTTGATTTGCATTAGGAGTTGTTGTATCAGCTGCTCGTAGCCCTGCAGCTCTTCCAAAAACAACCAAATCAATTAGTGAGTTCGATCCAAGTCTGTTGGCACCATGTACAGAAACACAAGCTGCCTCACCAATTGCCATTAAACCTTCAACAACACAGTCTGGATCGCCTCCAATTTTAGTCAACACTTCACCGTGGAAATTTGTTGGAATCCCACCCATGTTATAATGAACTGTTGGCAATACAGGGATTGGTTCTTTTGTGACATCGACACCTGAGAATATTTTTGCTGTTTCTGAAATTCCCGGCAACCTTTCTGCTAATACCTCTGGTGCTAAATGCTCAAGGTGCAGATGGATATGATCTTTATCTTTACCAACTCCTCTACCTTCCCTTATTTCGATTGTCATGGATCTTGATACAACGTCTCTACTTGCGAGATCTTTAGCAGATGGAGCATACCTTTCCATGAAACGTTCACCTTCAGAATTTGTTAAATAACCTCCTTCACCTCGGGATCCTTCAGTTATTAAACATCCAGCACCGTAAATACCGGTTGGATGAAATTGAACAAACTCCATATCTTGTAGAGGTAGTCCAGCCCTTAAAACCATTGCATTCCCATCTCCTGTGCAAGAGTGGGCTGATGTTGCAGAAAAATATGCACGGCCATAACCGCCGGTAGCAAGTATGGTTTTCTGTGCTTGAAAACGATGAATTGTTCCGTCTTCAAGACATAAGGCCACAACCCCAAGACAAGCACCATTATCATCCATAATTAAGTCAATCGCAAAATATTCTATAAAAAACTCTGCTGAATGACTTATAGCTTTCCCATACAAAGTATGGAGCATAGCATGTCCAGTTCTATCCGCGGCAGCGCATGTTCTTTGGGCAATGCCTTCACCGTAGTGAGTTGTCATGCCGCCGAATGGTCTCTGATAAATTTTACCATCTTCTCGTCTGCTAAATGGTAATCCAAAGTGCTCTAACTCATACACAGCTTTTGGTGCTTCTTTACATAAATACTCTATTGCATCTTGGTCACCTAACCAATCTGCTCCTTTAACAGTATCATACATATGCCATTTCCAATCGTCTTCACCCATGTTACCTAAAGCAGCAGCAACTCCACCTTGAGCAGCAACAGTATGGCTCCTTGTTGGGAATAATTTTGTTACACAGGCAGTTTTTAATCCAGCTTGTGAACAACCAAGAGTAGCTCGAAGCCCTGCACCACCAGCTCCGACTACAATTACATCATATGTATGGTCTATAAATGTGTATTCCCTACCGTTTATGTTGTGTGTATTTGACATTCTTTATAAATTCCTTTTTCTAGTGGCATTCATCTATATGGTTACAACTGAATATATTGACCCTATGATAACGATTGATATGAGTATATTGTTCAATAAAAGTGCCACTCTTAGATTATTGGCACCGTGAATATAATCCTCAATAATCATCTGCATTCCTAATTTCATATGATATGAAAAATTTATTATAAGGATTATAGTTAGTAAAGTTATATGAGGTTTCTGAAATAGACTTGAAACTTCCATATAAGACATGCTTGGTATTGTAAAAATTAAATAAAGAAGGAAAACAGATAGAGGAATGTTTAATACTGCTGTAATTCTCTGATATATAAAATGCCTTGTTGGTGATTTACTCATTGAAATATACCCTTATAAAATATAGTAAAGTGACCAATAAATTACCGTAAGAGCTATTCCCCCTAATAAGCTTATAGTAGCTAATTTATCGACTGTTTTAACTTCGAAACCCTTTACCATATCCCATAGAAAGTGCCTCAGCCCTCCTAGCATATGATGAAATATAGCCCATGTTATGCCAAGCATAACTAGTTTCCCAATCCATGTGTTTATAATTAACGAAAATATTTCATAACCCGAAGCTCCAATTGAGAGTGAAATAAGAAAAAAAAGAAATATTAACATTGAGAAATATAATGCTGCACCTGTAATTCTATGCGCAATGGACATTAATAAGCTGAGTTTAAATTTGTATATTGATAAATGTGGAGATAGAGGATTATTCATAAATATTACAATATTGTTAACATTATCTTGTTATAGTTATAATTATTCTTATGTAAAATTCCATTAAAATATGAAAAATTAACCTATTAATTTTTTATTTATTAGAAGTTCTGCAATTTGAACAGCATTTAAAGCAGCTCCTTTACGAAGGTTATCTGATACAACCCACATACTTAATCCATTTTTGACAGTTGAATCAACTCGAACCCTACTTACGAATGTTGCATAATCTCCGATGCATTCCAAGGGAGTAATATATTTTTCATCTTCAGGATCATCCACAACCATGACACCAGGAGCTTTTCTAAGAATTGATCTAGCTTTTTCAGGACTTATAGATTTTTCAAACTCAATATTGACAGCCTCCGAATGACCAACAAAAACTGGCACTCTTACACAAGTAGCTGTTAATTTAATACTTTTATCTACTATTTTTTTTGTCTCTGATAACATCTTCCATTCTTCTTTTGTGTAACCATCATCCATAAATACATCAATATGCGGTATTACATTAAAAGCTATTTGACGTGTAAAATTTTCGGGCTCTGGCGCCTGATTAACAAAGATACCCTTAGTCTGATTGAATAATTCCTCCATCGCTGCATTTCCAGCTCCTGAGACAGATTGATAAGTGGATACAACCACGCGAGTTATTTTTGCAATATCGTGGAGTGGTTTTAAAACAACCACAAGTTGTGCAGTTGAACAATTTGGATTAGCTATGATCCCTCTTTTTTTAAAATCTTTAATTGCATCTGGATTAACCTCTGGGACAATCAGTGGTACATCATCATGATACCTCCAGAATGATGAGTTATCTATGACTACTGTGCCAGACTTGGCAGCAATTGGTCCGTATTTTTCTGATATTTTTGATCCTGCTGAAAAAAGCGCAATATCTGTTCCACTAAAATTATATGTCTCTAAATCTTTCACTTTAAGAAGTTTGTCCCCATAGGTAAGCTCTCGGCCAATAGATTTTCTTGATGCAAGTGCAACTACTTCTTCACAAGGAAACATCCTCTCATCAAGAATATTCAGGATCTCTCTACCAACGTTTCCAGTTGCACCAACGACTGCTATTTTTAAACCCATATTAATTAACTCAGCTTCTTGAATTCATTTCAGATATGATTACATCAGTAATCTGTTGTGTTCCAACTTTTTTCATACCATCCTGCATGATATCTGGTGTCCTAATACCAGTATCAAGTGCTGCAGATATTGAGTCCTCTATTAACTTTGCTTCTTCAGTTAAATTAAATGAATATCTTAGTGCCATAGCAAATGATGCAATTTCGGCAATAGGGTTTGCAATACCTTGCCCCGCTATATCAGGGGCTGATCCGTGAACTGGTTCATACATTGCATTCCTTTTTCCTGTTGTTTCATTAACAGCACCGAGTGATGCAGATGGAAGCATCCCCATTGATCCAGTAAGCATGGCTGCCTCATCAGACAAAATATCACCAAAAAGATTATCTGCCACGATAAGATCAAATTGTTTTGGTTTTCGTACAAGTTGCATGGCGCATGCATCAGCTAAAATATGTTCTAATTGCATGTCTGGGTATTCATTTTTATGCACCTCAGATACAACCTTGTTCCAAAATACACCTGAGATCATTACATTTCTTTTCTCTGTTGATGTAACTTTACCTTTTCTTGTTTTGGCAAGTTCAAAAGCTACACGTGCAATCCTTTGCACTTCACTTGTTGTATAGATTTGTGTATCTACTGCTTTTTGTTGTCCATCTGGTAAATCTGTAATTTCTTTTGGTTCACCAAAATAAACACCACCTGTTAGTTCTCTTAGGATTAATATATCCAAACCCTCAACCAACTCTCTTTTTAAACTTGATGCATCAGCAAGGGCTTTGTAGCAAATCGCTGGTCGCAGATTCGCAAATAGGTCTAAATCTTTTCTTAACCTCAACAAACCTGCTTCAGGTCTTACTTCAAATGGTACATTATCCCATTTTGGTCCACCAACTGCTCCAAAAATAATAGCATCAGATTTATGTGCAAGATCCATAGCAGTATCAGAGATAGCTGCTCCATGGGCATCATATGCTGATCCACCAACTAAATCTTTTTCTATCTCAAATTTAGAGTCCGTATTTTTATTGAACCAATCTATGACTCTCTCCACCTCATTGACAACTTCTGGCCCAATGCCATCACCTGGTAACATTAATAAATTATATGAACTCATATTATCCTCTTAATTATTTAGATTTATTTTAGCTTTATTATCTACAGCCAAGGCCTTTGACTTTTGACATCATCTTCAAAACTCTTAATATCTGCATTTTTTTCTAATGTAAGAGCAATATCATCAAGGCCATTCAAGAGACAATGTTTTAAAAACTTATCAATTTTAAAATTGATAACATTACCGTCTGATGTTGAGATTTCCTGACTTTCAAGGTCCACCGTTAGAGTCGCATTTGAACCTCTTTCAGTTTCTTCCATCAATAGACTAACTTCTTTTTCATCAAGAACGATCGGAAGCATTCCATTCTTAAAACAGTTATTGTAAAATATATCTGCAAAAGATGTTGAGATGACAACCTTTATCCCGTAATCAAGTAAAGCCCATGGCGCATGTTCCCTACTTGATCCACAGCCAAAATTATCTCCAGCAACTAATATTTTTGCATTCCTATATTGTGTTTTATTGAGAACAAAGTCCTTATTCTCTGATCCATCATCATTATAACGAAGCTCGGAAAAAAGACCTTTACCAAGCCCTGTTCGTTGGATTGTCTTTAAATATTGTTTAGGAATTATCTTATCCGTATCAATATTTATATCAGGTAATGGCGCAGCAACTGCCGTCAAATTTTTGAATTTTTCCATCTTAATTTCCTATTTTGTAAATTCTCTAACGTCAACAAAATGACCAGCTATAGCAGCTGCGGCAGCCATTGCTGGTGAGACGAGGTGTGTTCTTCCTCTAAATCCCTGTCTTCCTTCAAAATTTCTGTTTGAAGTAGAGGCACATCTTTGTCCAGGTAATAATTTATCAGGGTTCATTGCTAGGCACATAGAACAACCAGGCTCTCTCCACTCAAAACCTGCTGCCATAAATATTTTATCTAATCCTTCGCTGATAGCCTGCTCTTTAACTAGACCTGATCCAGGGACAATCATAGCGTTTAAATTTTCATTTACGTGATGTCCTTCAACAACCTTTGCAACTTCTCTCAAGTCCTCAATACGTCCATTTGTACATGATCCAATAAATACTACATCCAGTTTAATATCTTTTATTTTTGTGCCTGGAACGAGATCCATATATTTAAGGGCGCTTTTCTTAGTTTCTTTTCTACTTTCATCATCAATAAGATCAGGATTGGGTACTTCACCATTAATTGAAACAACATCTTCCGGACTTGTTCCCCAAGTAACAACTGGAGGTAGCTTGGCTGCATCTAGATATACTTCTCTATCAAAATATGCATCTTGATCTGAATTTAGAGCATTCCAATATTCAACAGCACGCTCAAATTCTTCACCCATTGGTGCTCTTGGTCTGTCTTTGATATATGCGAAGGTCTTTTCATCAGGTCCGATTAGTCCAGCTCGTGCCCCTCCTTCAATTGACATATTGCAAACTGTCATTCTTCCTTCCACAGATAAATCAGAAATAGCTTTTCCAGTATATTCAATGACTGATCCTGTGCCGCCTCCAGCTCCGATTTCACCTATTATTGATAAAATTATGTCTTTGGCAGTTACACCTTTTGGTGCTGTGCCACCAACGTTAACTTTAAAATTCTTAGCTTTTCTTTGTATAAGAGTTTGTGTGGCAAGAATATGTTCCACTTCTGATGTACCAATACCCATTGCCAAAGCGCCAAACGCACCATGAGTTGATGTATGACTATCCCCACACATAATTGTTGTTCCAGGAAGAGTAAAGCCTTGTTCAGGACCCACAACATGAACAATCCCTTGGCGGAGATCTAATTCGTTGAAATACTCTATACCAAATTCACTACAATTTTTTTCTAGTGTTTCAACTTGAATACGTGATTCTTCATCCGAAATGCCATTTTTTCTATCCGTTGTTGGTACATTATGATCCACCACTGCAAGTGTTTTTTCAGGACAACGAACTTTTCTATTTGTCATCCTCAAGCCCTCAAAAGCTTGAGGTGAAGTCACTTCATGCACTAAATGTCTATCAATATATATAAGTGATGTACCATCATCATTAGTATTTATTAGATGATCATCCCAGATTTTATCATAAATAGTTTTTGATCTACTCATTTTCATACCCTAATATTTAAATTAAATTATTAATTCATTCTATATTGTACACTCATTGTTAAAAAATCCCGTCTCAATCTTCAAGGAATTTTTTAAGAATTTTGAGTGCATTCTCTAAATCACTTTTATCAACCATTTCAGTAACAGTATGGATATATCTTGTTCCAACAACAATTGCTATTGCTTTAGCTCCAGATCCAGCTTGCTGACCTGCAGCACCATCCTGTCCTCCACGACTAAGAATTGTGCGTTGATATGGTATTTTATTTTTTTCGGCTAATTTTGCAAATTTCGAAACAAGCTCATGATCTGAAATAAATGATGAGTCTTTTATATGCAAACCAAATCCTTTACCATGTGTTGTTATCCAATCTTGTTCGGGTACTCCGGGTGTATCACAGGCCAAAGTTGTATCAATTCCAATAGCTATATCAGGTTCAACATCAAATGAAGCAGTTTTTGCGCCTCTCAAACCAACTTCTTCTTGAGAGGTAAAAACAATAATTAAATCATTATCCAACTCGATCTTGTTTTCAGAGACATATCTGGCAATTTCCATTCCAAGCCAACATGCAATCCTATTATCCAATGCTTTTGATACAATCTTCTTTGGTAGTTCCAGGAATGGTTCGTCCATAACCACATAATCACCAATCTGTATTTTATCGTTTGCTTTTTCACCCAAACCTGTATCGATAAAAAACTCATTTGGTTCTGGAATCTTTTTTCTATCCATTGCGCTTTGTGTGTGAACTGGCTTACCTTGTGGATTCATCACAGCCTTCAAGTCTTCTTTCTCGGTGCACACTAGTACTCTTCTTGAGAATAAATTTCTAGGATCAAAGCCCCCTACTGGATCAACAAAAACGTACCCTTTTGGATTGATATAACTGACAAGAAAACCAATTTCATCCATGTGACATAATAGAAGAATTTTTTTCTTTTTTTTGTTTTTTGAAAATTTTTTACAGATCAGGGAACCAAGGGCGTCCACTTTAATCTCATCAAAGTAACCCTTAACATTATTATGAATAAAATCTCTTATGCGCTGCTCACGACCTGCAACAGATGGTGTTTCACATAATTTTTTAAGAAGTTCATAGTTCATAGAAAACCATCCTTTACCAGAATTAATTAGGAATAGTTCTACTCACTATCAGAAGTAGTTTCTTGAGGTGTGCTTGCTTCCTTAGCTTTTGAACGATTTGTATCTATTTTTTCGGCAATACGAGCTGATTTACCTCTTCTGCTCCTTAAATAGTAAAGTTTTGCTCTTCTTACTTTACCCTTTTTTACGATAGCAATAGACTCGATTGTTGGAGAGTATACAGGGAAAACTCTCTCTACACCTTCACCATATGATATTTTTCTTACAGTGAAGCTTTCATTAATGCCAGCACCAGAACGACCAATCACTACGCCTTCATAGGCCTGAACTCTTTCACGAGTACCTTCACTAATTTTAACATTCACACGAACTGTATCCCCAGGTGAAAACTCAGGTATAACTTTATTTTCTTTTAATTTGTCTAGTTGTTCTTTTTCTAGTTGTTGAATAATATTCATTTTCTTACTCTCAGATTAGATATACCAAATTGTTTTATAATTAGATTATATCCTAAATTTTGTCGACACTTAACTCATGGTCAAACTAATTTTTCGTTACCGAAAAGCATAGAAATTTAGCTTATGCATGAGATTAATTGTGTTTATATATTTAAATGAGTAAAATGTATATAATTTATTTAAAAAAAATGTACCTCAATGCAAGATAAAAGTTTTAAGGAAATAATATCCTCAATCAAAAAAAAATAGCTGTCACCCGTTGATCTTACCACTTATTATTTAGATAGAATTGGTAAGTTCAACCCCACACTCAATG
>JADHLM010000011.1 GCA_016780665.1 Hyphomicrobiales bacterium
CTTGAATTTCTGCAACCAAATATGAAGCAAGTTCTTCAACACCTTTAATTGCAAGAATATCATGCGGTGCAGGATTTCCATCCATTATAAAGTCACCTTTTTCGATTTTATCCCTATCCTGTACTTCTAGATGGATATTTTTTGGTACCATGTATTCACGCAATTGCTCACTATCATCATTTGGTATAATTCTGATTTTTCTTTTATTTTTAAAATCATTCCCAAATTCAACAACTCCGCTTATCTCTGCAATAATTGCATGATCTTTCGGTCTTCTTGCTTCAAACAATTCTGCAACTCTTGGTAATCCACCTGTTATGTCTTTTGTCTTTGCACTTTCAGTTGGAACCCTTGCCAGAACATCTCCCGCTGATACTTCGGCATCCTTTTCAACAGATAGAATAGCATTCACTGGCAAAATAAATTTACGAGCATCAGTTTTAGATTTGCTTTTTGAGGTTGAACTTAAAACAACAGATGGTTGCAGATTATTGCCACGCGATGAACTTCTCCAATCAATAACAACCCTTTGTGATATTCCTGTAGATTCATCAAGCCTTTCATCTATTGAGAGACCATCTACAAGATCTTCAAAATCCACTTTTCCTGGAACATCTGCAAGAATTGGTCTTGTGTATGGGTCCCAAGAAGCAATACGTTGCCCTCTCTCAATCTTTTCACCATCTTTTACGAATAACTGTGCTCCATATGGAACTTTATTTTGAGATCTCTCTATATTGTTCTCATCAAGAATAGCAACAACTAGGCTTCTACCAGTTACAACTAATTTATTATTGGAGTCATTTGCTAGTATTGGATTTTGTATTGAAACAACCCCTTCATGCGAGCTTTCAATAAATGATTGGTCAACAACTTGAGCTGTACCTCCGATATGAAAAGTTCTCATAGTTAACTGGGTACCGGGCTCACCAATTGACTGTGCAGCAAGGACACCTACAGCTTCACCAACGTTCACAGGAGTTCCACGCGCTAAGTCACGACCGTAGCATCTTGCACAAGCTCCGACTTTTGCATCACAAGTTAGTACAGACCTCACCTTTACAGCATCAAGACCCCGTTCATCAATTTCTCTTGCAAGGGCCTCGTTGATCATTTGATCTTTATCAAACAAAACATCATTTGTTGCTGGATCAAGAATATCATCTGTTAGATATCTGCCCAATAACCTGTCACCAATTGGAACGATTGTATCACCACCATCCATAACACTCCTAAGAGTAATCCCATTAGTTGTACCACAGTCCTTTTCAAGAATTATACAATCTTGAGCAACATCAACCAATCTTCTAGTTAAATACCCAGAGTTAGCTGTTTTAAGAGCAGTATCAGCCAATCCTTTTCTTGCTCCATGCGTTGAATTGAAGTATTCAAGAACAGATAAACCCTCTTTGAAGTTTGATGTAATTGGTGTTTCAATTATTTCACCAGATGGCTTTGCCATAAGTCCCCTCATTCCAGCTAACTGTTTCATTTGTGCAGGAGAACCACGTGCACCTGAATGCGCCATCATATAAACTGAATTTTGATCTTTTTGCTTCTTAGTTACATCATCTATTTCAATGACCTGAATCTTTGCCATCATTTCATCTGCAACTTTATCGGTACATTTTGCCCATGCATCGACTACTTTATTGTATTTCTCTCCTTGAGTAATTAAACCATCGTTATATTGGCTTTCGTACTCTTTAACGAGATTATTTGTCTCATCAATAAAATTTGACTTTGTTTCAGGAATTACCATGTCATCCTTACCAAAGGAAATTCCAGCACGGCACCCGTGATGGAATCCCAAAGCCATAATTTTATCACAGAAAATAACCGTTTCTTTTTGACCAGAGTGACGATAAACTTCATCAATCATTCTCGAGATATCTTTTTTAGTCATTATCTTATTACATAATGCAAACTTAATTGTGTGATATTTTGGCAATAATTCACCAATCAAAAGTCTACCTGGTGTTGTCTCATGAGTTTCTTTTATAAGATTGCCTTCAGCATCTTTGGTAACAAACCTTCCTTTGACTTTTGAGTGCAATGAAATAACACCTGTTTGCAACGCGTAATGAATTTCATTCATGTTACCAAATACCATACCCTCACCTGGTTCATTTTCTTTGACAAGTGATAGATAGTATAACCCGAGCACCATGTCCTGACTTGGAACAATGATAGGTGATCCATCTGCAGGATGTAAAATATTATTAGTAGACATCATCAGAACTCTAGCTTCTAATTGTGCCTCAAGTGATAAAGGCACGTGAACAGCCATCTGATCACCATCAAAATCAGCATTAAATGCAGAACATACTAAAGGATGAAGTTGAATTGCCTTTCCTTCAACCAATGTTGGTTCAAAAGCTTGAATACCTAATCTGTGTAATGTTGGAGCTCTATTCAGTAATACTGGATGTTCACGAATTACCTCATCAAGAATATCCCATACCTCAGGTCTTTCTTTTTCTACAAGTCTTTTTGCCTGTTTTACAGTAGTAGAGAGACCTTTTGCTTCTAAGCGAGAATAAATAAAGGGCTTGAAAAGCTCAAGAGCCATTGTTTTTGGCAAACCACATTGATGTAATTTTAATGTCGGCCCGGTAACAATTACAGATCTTCCAGAATAATCAACTCTTTTCCCAAGTAAATTTTGTCTAAATCTTCCTTGCTTACCTTTAAGCATATCAGCTAACGATTTTAGCGGTCGTTTATTCGCACCAGTAATAACACGCCCACGCCTTCCATTATCGAATAGTGCATCCACTGATTCTTGAAGCATCCTTTTTTCGTTTCTTATAATAATTTCTGGAGCTTTAAGTTCGATTAATCTTTTTAGACGATTATTTCGGTTGATTACTCTTCGATATAAGTCGTTCAAATCAGAAGTAGCAAATCTACCCCCATCCAATGGAACTAATGGTCTTAGTTCTGGTGGTATAACTGGGACAACAGTCATAATCATCCATTCTGGTTTATTACCTGAACTAATAAATGCCTCAACTACTTTTAATCTTTTAGCAAGTTTAATTGGTTTTAGTTCAGATGTTGACTCATCAATCTCAACCCTGAGTTGATCTGCTAGTTTTTCCAAATCGAGATTCGTTAATAGATCTCTGATAGCTTCAGCACCAATCCCAGCAGTAAAAGAGTCATCACCATACTCGTCTTTATAATTTAACACTTCTTCTTCGGTAAGCAATTGTAATTCTTTTAATGGTGTTAAACCTGGCTCGGTAACAATAAAGTTTTCAAAATAAAGAACACGTTCAAGATCCTTGAGCCTCATATCAAGAAGCAATCCAATCCTTGATGGCAAAGACTTTAGGAACCAAATGTGTGCGACAGGAGCAGCTAACTCAATATGCCCCATGCGATCACGCCTTACTTTAGAAAGAGTTACTTCAACTCCACATTTTTCGCAAATAACACCTCTGTATTTCATACGTTTATATTTGCCACAAAGACATTCATAATCTTTTATAGGACCAAAAATTCTGGAGCAAAACAACCCATCCCTCTCGGGTTTAAAAGTTCTATAATTTATTGTCTCAGGCTTTTTGATTTCACCAAAAGACCAAGAAAGCATCTTTTCAGGTGATGCAATAGAAATCTTAATTTGATCAAAGATTTGTGATTGTGAAAAGTTTGGATTAAAAACATTTGTGAGATCTTGATTCATATTATTTCCCTATTATTCACTGCTCATATCGGACAGCGTATTTGCAGAGCCTTCATTAAATACCTCTGAGGATTTTAATTCAATATTTAGGCCAAGTGATCTGATTTCTTTTACAAGAACGTTGAATGACTCAGGAATCCCAGCTTCAAAAGCATCATCTCCTCGGACTATAGCTTCGTATACTTTCGTCCTTCCAGCCACATCATCCGATTTAACTGTGAGCATTTCTTGAAGTGTATATGCTGCTCCGTACGCTTCTAGAGCCCACACTTCCATTTCTCCAAATCTTTGACCACCAAATTGAGCCTTACCACCAAGTGGTTGTTGTGTTACAAGACTGTAAGGCCCAATAGACCTTGCGTGTATTTTATCATCAACAAGATGGTGAAGCTTAAGTATATATTTGTAGCCAACTGTTATCTTCCTATCAAAAGGCTCTCCGGTTCTACCATCATACAACTTAACTTGACCAGATTTATCTAATCCCGCCTTTTCAAGCAACTCGTTGATATCATTTTCTCTTGCACCATCAAAGACAGGAGTAGCTATTGGTACACCCTTCTTCAGATTCTGTGCTAACTCAATTAAATCTTCTTTTCCAAAAGAGTCAATGGTCTCGTTCTTACCATAGATATCATTAAGTGTTTTCCTAAGAGCTTTAGCGTCTGGATCATTTGTTTTTATGAGATCAATTGAGTCGGCGATTATCTTTCCAAGACCTCTACAAGCCCATCCCAAATGGGTCTCAAGAATTTGACCGACATTCATTCTACTTGGAACGCCAAGAGGGTTAAGTACAACATCTACAGGAGTTCCATCTTCGAGATATGGCATATCTTCTTGAGGCATAATTCTGGAAACCACACCTTTATTACCATGCCTCCCTGCCATTTTATCACCAGGCTGTAACTTTCTTTTTACAGCAACAAAGACTTTTATCATCTTCATTACGCCAGGTAACATATCATCACCACGCTGAAGCTTTTCAACCTTGTCAATGAACCTGTTTTCAATAGCTTCTCTTGATTGATCATACTGGGTTTTCATTGCATCTATTTCAGACATTGCCTTGTCATTTGTTAGAACAAAATTCCACCAATCTTTTCTATCTATATTATCAAGATCAACTTTATTTATCTTGGCTCCTTTTTTAAGCCCACCTGATGCTTTTGAGATTTCACAACCAATAAGCGTATCATGAAGCTTAGCCATGACATTACGATCCAAGATATTAAATTCATCATCTCTATCTTTGGATAATCTCACAATCTCATCTCTTTCAATAGCAAGAGCCCTCTCATCTTTTTCTATTCCATGCCTATTAAACACACGAACTTCAACAACCGTTCCATTAACACCAGGAGGAAGTCTTAAAGACGTATCTCTTACATCTGTAGCTTTTTCACCAAAAATTGCACGTAGGAGCTTTTCTTCTGGTGTCATCGGACTTTCACCCTTTGGGGTTATTTTACCAACTAAAATATCCCCTGATTTAACTTCAGCTCCAATATATACTATTCCAGCTTCATCAAGGTTCTTTAGAGCTTCTTCACCGACATTAGGGATATCTCTTGTTATATCTTCAGGACCTAGTTTAGTGTCCCTTGCCATGACTTCAAATTCTTCAAGATGAATTGAAGTAAAAGTATCTTCTCTAACAACTCTTTCAGAAATAAGAATTGAGTCCTCATAATTGTAACCATTCCAAGGCATATATGCGACGAGTACATTTTTACCAAGTGCTAAATCTCCAAGATCAGTGGATGGTCCATCTGCTATTATGTCGCCTTGATCAACATGTTCTCCAACTTTAACAAGCGGCCTTTGGTTAATGCAAGTATTTTGATTTGACCTCTGGAATTTTGCTAAATTATAAATATCAATGGCAGATTTTGATGCATCTTTTTCATCTGTTGCTCTGACAACTATTCTATTTGAGTCTACCTGATCAACTACCCCTGTTCTTCGAGCAGTAACAGCTGCTCCTGAGTCTCTTGCAACAACTGCTTCCATACCAGTACCCACAAATGGGGCTTCAGTTTTCATCAGTGGAACAGCTTGTCTTTGCATGTTTGATCCCATAAGTGCTCTGTTAGCATCATCATTCTCTAGGAAGGGAATTAATGCTGCAGCAGCCGAAACCAATTGTTTTGGTGAAACATCCATAAAATCTACTTTTTCTGCTGGTATCAATTGGACATCTCCAGCAACACGACAATTGATAAGTTCTTCAACAAATTTTGACTTATTATCAAGAGGAGCATTTGCCTGAGCGATATTATATTTGGATTCTTCAATTGCTGATAAATAAACAACTTCATCCGTGACAGTGTTATTGACAACTTTCCTGTATGGACTCTCAATAAAACCATACTTATTAACTTTAGCAAATGTAGCTAATGAGTTGATAAGCCCAATGTTTGGCCCCTCAGGTGTTTCTATAGGACAAATCCTACCATAATGCGTTGGATGTACATCTCTAACTTCAAATCCAGCACGTTCTCTGGTCAGTCCACCGGGACCTAATGCAGATACACGCCTTATGTGAGTAATTAGTGATAACGGATTTGTTTGGTCCATAAATTGTGACAATTGCGATGAACCAAAAAATTCTCTAAGTGATGCAGTAATAGGCTTTGCATTTATTAGATCATTTGGCATTACTGTATCTATGTCAACGGAACTCAATTTTTCTTTTATTGAACGTTCCATTCTTAGCAAGCCAATCCTATATTGGTTTTCAACAAGTTCACCAACTGACCTTACTCTCCTGTTACCAAGGTGATCAATATCATCTACATCGCCTTTTCCATCTCTTAATTCAACAAGATGCTTGACTACGGCCATGACATCTTCTTTTCTCAAAACACATAGATTATCAGGCGCATCTAAATCAAGTCTCATATTCATCTTAACCCTACCAACAGCTGATAAGTCATATCTATCGGGGTCAAAGAATAAACCCTCAAATAGGCTTTCAGCAGTTTCATCGGTTGGAGGTTCACCTGGTCTTATTAACCTGTATATGTCTAATAGGGCTTCTTGCTTATTTTCATTCTTATCAACTTTCAGTGTATCTCTAATGAACGCCCCTGTATTGATATGATCGATCTCTAAAACTGGAATTTTTGTTATCTTATTTTTATCAAGTAGTTCAATCAATTCAGATGAAATTTCATCTCCTGCTTCAGCATATATCAAACCAGTTTTTAAATTAACAATATCTTCGGCAATGAACTGTCCGATTACATCATCTACTGAGAATAAAACCCTTTTTAATCCACTTTCGTATAATTTATTGATTAAGCGTGGAGTAATCTTTGTGCCGGACTCAACAGCTACTTCACCAGTATCTGCGTTTACTAAATCCGTGTTAATTTTGACCCCTTTAAATTGAGCTTCTTTAAATTCTGCAACCCAACCAGACTTATTTTTTTCAATTGTATGTATATTATAAAAATTTGATAAAATTTCTTCAGCATCATATCCTAAGGCATACAATATTGTTGAAACCGGTATTTTTCTTTTTCTATCTATACGAGCGTAGACAAGATCCTTTGCGTCAAATTCAAAATCAAGCCATGAACCTCGATATGGTATAATTCTTGCTGCATATAATATCTTACCGCTTGAGTGTGACTTTCCTTTATCATGATCAAAGAATACACCGGGACTTCTATGCATCTGGCTGACGATAACACGTTCTGTACCATTGAAGATAAATGTTCCATTATTTGTCATCAATGGAACATCACCCATGTATACTTCTTGTTCTTTAATATCTTTTATAGATTTATTTCCGGTATTCTCATCAATGTCAAAAACAATCAATCTGAGTGTCGCTCTCAGTGGAGCGGCATATGTTAGCCCACGTTGAACACATTCTTCAACATCATATTTAGGTAAATCAAAGTCGTATTTAATAAACTCTAATCTTGAAGTTTCATTGAAGTCAGTTATTGGAAAAATGGATGTAAATACCGCCTGAAGTCCATTAGTGTCTCGACCACCCTCGGGCTCTTGAGTTTGAAGGAAGTAATCATAAGATGATTTCTGCACTTCTATTAAGTTTGGCATCTGCGCAACTTCGCGGATTTTACCAAATGATTTTCTAATTCTTTTTCGTCCAATGAAAGTTTCAGACATATTGTGTTCCCGTATAAAAGTTAAATATTTGTGATAATATGATAGCTTGAGCGCTATAATTAATTATTTAACTTCAACGGTTGCACCGGCTCCTTCCAATTGAGCTTTAATTTTATCCGCTTCATCTTTTGACACACCCTCTTTGACTGGTTTTGGTGCGGCTTCAACTAGATCTTTAGCCTCTTTTAACCCAAGGCCAGTAATAGCACGCACTTCCTTAATCACATTAATTTTTTGATCTCCCATGCTTGACAAGATTACATCAAATTCAGATTTTTCTTCAGCTTGCGCAGCAGATCCACCCGCATCACCACCAGCTGGCACAGCAGCAACAGCGACTTGCGCAGCAGCCGTTACCCCCCATTTTTCTTCTAAAATTTTTGTTAATTCTGAAGCTTCAAGTATTGTTAAACTTGATAAACCCTCTGCAATTTTTTCTAAATCTGCCATTTTTTCCTCGATTATTTATAAAAGTTAGTATTACGCTGCTTCGGCTTTATCAGAATAAGCCTTCACAACTTGAGCTATATTTGTTCCTGGTGTATTTATTAAACTTGCAATATTTGAAGCTGGTGCATTGAGCAAACCAAGCATCTTTGCCCTGAGCTCGTCTAATGATGGCAAACTTGCTAGATGTTTAACTTCTCCAAGATCAATTTTCTTTTCCGGAAGAGATCCGCCTAAAACAATAAACTTTTCATTTGCTTTTGCAAACTCCACTGTAATTTTTGGAGCCGTAATTGGATCATCGGAATAAGCTATCATTGATGGTCCATTAAGATATTCCTCAATTGCAGACAGTGGTGTTCCTTCAAGTGCAATTTTAGTAAGTTTATTTTTTATGACTTTCACATGTCCACCAGCTTCACGCATGGCGCTTCTCAACTTATTCATTTCTGATACTGTCAGTCCTGAATTTTGAGCGACAATTACAACTGAAGAATTATTGAAAACTTCTTTTAGTTCATTAACAAAGATTGTTTTGTTTTGTCTATCCACAGTTGTCTCCTCTTCAAGTTCACATTTGATAAAAATCAAATGAACCTGCCCTTAGTAATAAATACTAACTGTGCCGATATTAGGTATTAATATCGATGTCTCATATAGGAAATTAAGCAAAAGCACCTATAATCTTGGACAGGTCAAGCATAATAAAGTATATGTATGCCTTTTATTATTAAATGTAAAGATCAAATTCTATATTTTTTTATAAATTAATTTATAATCGAATTTGGATCAATTTTCACTCCAACACCCATTGTTGATGTTAAAGATATATTTTTTATATATGTTCCTTTTGCACCAGTTGGTTTAGCGTTTTGTATAGCCTCAACCATTGCTTTAACATTACTCTTGATTGCCTCTTCCGTAAAATCAGCTTTTCCAATTCCAGCATGAATAATGCCAGCTTTTTCTACTCTATACTCCACAGATCCTCCTTTTATGGATTTAACTGCATCTGCGACATTATCTGTTACTGTACCTAACTTTGGGTTTGGCATTAGACCACGTGGTCCCAGTATTTTACCTAACTGCCCAACAACAGCCATCATATCAGGAGTTGATATAACACGATCAAATTCGATTTTACCAGATTTAACATTCTCAGCAAGATCTTCGCTACCAACAATATCCGCACCTGCATCTTTTGCTTCTTGTGCCTTGGCATCCCTAGCAAATACAGCTACCTTTACATCTTTTCCAGTACCAGCTGGCAAACTCACAACGCCGCGTACCATTTGATCAGCTTGTTTTGGGTCTACACCTAAATTTAATGAAATCTCGATTGTTTCATTAAATTTAGACTTTGCATTCGTTTTTACAAGTTTAATAGCTTGATCAACATCATATGTTGATTGACTATCTCTAGTAAGTTCAATTTCACTATATCTTTTTCCAGATTTACTCATTTTTTCCTCTATTCCGCTACTTTTAAACCCATAGACCTTGCGGAACCCTCAATGATCTTTGCAGCTTGTTCAAGAGAGTTTGCGTTTAAATCATTCATTTTTTGCTCAGCAATTTCATTTATCTGCTGTTTAGTTACTGTACCAGCTGTATCACGCCCGGGAGCTGAACCACCCTTTGGCAAATTTGCTGCTTTTTTCAGTAAATATGATGCTGGTGGAGTCTTTGTTTTAAAAGTAAATGATTTATCTTGATATATGGTTATTGTTGTAGGTATCGGCATTTCAGGCTCAAGATCTTGAGTTTGAGCATTAAAAGCCTTACAAAATTCCATTATATTAAGTCCACGCTGCCCCAAGGCTGGACCAATTGGTGGAGCTGGAGCAGCTTTACCAGCGGGAACATGAAGTTTTAAATATCCGGTTATTTGTTTTGCCATAATAAGTCCTGTCTTTTATAAAATACACATTACATAAATTGTAAGATAAATCAAAATAATTATACCTTTTCTACTTGGTTATACTCCAACTCAACTGGTGTAGCCCTTCCAAAAATTGATACTGCAACTTTAAGTCTTGATCTTTCCACGTCAACTTCTTCCACCATACCGCTAAATGATGCAAAAGGACCGTCCGCAACCCTTACCTGCTCTCCAATTTCAAATGTAATTGATGAAACAGGGCCATCAACACCTTCCTGTACTTGAGTCATGATTCTTTCTACTTCTTCAGCTGAAATTGGTATCGGCTTATTTTGAGAACCAAGAAATCCTGCCACCTTATTGGTTTTTTTTACAAGATGGAACGCATCATCGGTCATTTCCATCTTAACCAGCACATACCCTGGAAAAAATTTTCTTTCGGACTGAATTTTTCGTCCTTTACGTACCTGAACCACTTCTTCTGTTGGAACCAAGATTTCACTAAATTTATCTTCCATTCCTCTTTGAACAGATTGTTCCTTTATTGCATTAGCAACCTGTTTTTCAAAGTTAGAGTATGCGTGAACGATATACCAATTATGTGCCATTGTTGCCTCCAATACCAAGAATTAAACCAACAAACCAACTTAAAATTTGATCAGCAATTAAAAAGAAGATAGCCGCAACAAAGACGAATATCAAAACCATTATTGAAGTAACAGTAGTTTCACGTTTTGTTGGCCAAACAACTTTTTTGACTTCATTTTTAATTTCTTGAACGTATTGTATAGGTCTAAATTTAATCATTTAACAATATTAACTTCCATTTATGGCAGGAGTGGAGGGAGTCGAACCCCCAACCTTCGGTTTTGGAGACCGACGCTCTGCCAGTTGAGCTACACTCCTATTAAATAATAGTGGGCCAAAAATGACCCATCAATTATTCAGAAATTTTTGATACAACACCTGCACCAACAGTTCTACCACCTTCACGAATAGCAAATCTGAGATTTTCTTCCATTGCAATAGGTGTTATCAATTCAACATCTACTTCAATGTTGTCACCTGGCATCACCATCTCAGTACCTTGAGGTAATTTAACAATTCCAGTCACATCAGTTGTTCGGAAGTAAAATTGTGGTCTATAATTAGTGAAGAATGGAGTATGTCTACCACCTTCATCTTTTGTAAGAATATAAGCGTTTGCCTTAAATTTGGCGTGTGGTGTAATTGAACCAGGCTTTGAGAGAACCTGTCCTCTTTCAACTTCTTCTCTTTTTGTACCTCTAAGAAGAATACCAACGTTATCACCAGCCTCACCTTGATCAAGAAGTTTTCTGAACATTTCAACGCCAGTACATGTAGTTTTTACAGTATCTTTAATACCAACAATTTCAATCTCTTCACCAACATTAATGATACCTCTTTCAACCCTACCAGTAACAACTGTACCACGGCCAGATATTGAAAATACATCTTCGATTGGCATTAAGAATGGTTGATCTTTTGGTCTATCTGGTTGTGGAATGTATGAGTCAACAGCAGCCATTAATTCCATGATTGAGTTTTTACCAATTTCATCATCTCTTCCTTCAAGCGCTGCTAGAGCAGATCCTTTAACAATAGGAATATCATCACCAGGGAATTCATATGAACTCAGTAATTCTCTAACTTCCATCTCAACCAAATCAAGAAGTTCTTCGTCATCGACTTGGTCAACTTTATTTAGGTACACAACAAGAGCAGGAACACCAACTTGTCTTGCTAGAAGAATATGCTCTCTTGTTTGAGGCATTGGACCATCAGCAGCATTCACCACTAGAATTGCCCCATCCATTTGTGCTGCACCTGTTATCATATTTTTAACATAGTCAGCGTGACCTGGACAGTCAACGTGAGCATAATGCCTGTTATCAGTTGAGTACTCCACATGAGCAGTTGAAATTGTTATTCCTCTTGCTTTCTCTTCTGGAGCTTTGTCTATTGCGTCGTATGCAGAGAACTCAGCACCACCAGTTTCTGAAAGTACTTTTGTAATTGCTGCAGTTAATGTTGTTTTACCGTGGTCTACGTGACCAATTGTACCGATGTTACAATGCGGTTTACTACGATCAAACTTTTCTTTAGCCATGTTTATTCCTACCTTAATAGTTTTAAATCATAATTTATTTACGATTTTTGAGTTACCGATGAATGAATATTAACCATATATAGTTGAATATTTTAAAAAATCTACAAAAAAATAATAAAATATTTTTTAATTTTATGGAGCGGGTGAAGGGAATCGAACCCTCGTCCTCAGCTTGGAAGGCTGCTGCTCTACCTTTGAGCTACACCCGCTTGGTTTATGTATAAAAATACATGGTGGAGGGGGTTGGATTTGAACCAACGTAGGCTAAGCCAACGGGTTTACAGCCCGTCCCCTTTAACCACTCGGGCACCCCTCCATTTGTTGCCCTATTTATAAATAATTTCACAATTAAAAACACTTGTTTTTTAACCGCAGGTAATTATTTGTATACACCTTTACACCAAAGATATATAAAAATCCATATATTAATTAATAGCGCCATGAATAATAATTATATAAAAATATATGGCTATCATGCCAACATACACGCCCTTGCAAATATAAACAGAAATATAGCTGAAATATATTTAACCAAAAACGCAATGGCAAAAATTACTTCATATTCGACTGTTGACTTATCAAAATTCAAAGTAAATATAGCTGATACAAAAACATTGAATAAGCTACTTCCAAACGGACAAGTACACCAAGGTATAATCTCATTTTGCAAGCCCAAACAAATTCTCTCATTAAAAGAGAGCAATATTGTAAGTACAAACAGAATTGTTTTCTTAGATAATATAACCGACCCCAGAAACATAGGTGCAATCATAAGAACATGTTCCGCTTATGGGATTAACAAGGTAATGACAACTCAAAAATTTGATTTACTAGATGAAGGCTTAATTGCAAAATCAGCATCTGGAGGACTAGAATACGTTGATATTATCATCGCCAAAAGTCTGGCAAATTGTTATGAAGAATTAAAAAGCAATAATTTTTGGTTAATTGGTTTTGATAGTGATGCAAATAATATAATTGATGAAATAAACTTTAATAAAAGCGATAAGGTTGTTGCAATATTCGGGGATGAAGGTAGAGGGATAAGGAACTTAACAAAAAAATATTGTGATCAAATATACAAAATTAATGCCCCTGGTAAAATTAAAAGTCTTAATGTATCAGTCGCAATGGGCATTATATTAGATAAAATAGCAATCAAATAAACTCCTACGTGCAAAAATAAACTATTATAAATAATTTACTTTTAAAAAAATGTTTTTTGATTTAATAGTAAATTGTTTCAAACGTGCCGGCTTAGCTCAGTTGGTAGAGCGGCTGATTTGTAATCAGTAGGTCGGGAGTTCAAATCTCTCAGCCGGCACCATTTAATACAAATTGCACCAAATATGTCATTCCCAGATAAACAACTTGAAGATTTTATTTCAAAATTATCAAACATCTTGGATGGCAGAGATATTATTACTGATCAAGAAATAATTTACCCACATCTTCAAGATTGGGTTGGAAATTTTCATGGTAATTCACCATTAATGTTAACTCCAAGGAGCTCCGAACAAGTCTCCAAGATCTTGAAAATGTGTAATGAAAAAAACATTAAAATTGTTCCTCAAGGAGGAAATACTGGATCAGTCGCCTCAGGTATACCAAATGGTGAAGTAATACTTAGCCTAAAAAAAATGAATAAGATTTTAGATCTAAACCCAAAAGACTATACAATTACCGTTGAGGCAGGATGTATACTCAATCAAATTCAGTTAGCTGCATCTGAAGTTTCTAGACACTTTCCTCTCAGCATTGGATCTGAAGGTTCTTGTACAATTGGTGGCAACATATCAACGAACGCTGGTGGAATATCAGTGCTCAAATATGGGAACATGAGGGACTTAGTTCTCGGTATTGAAGTGGTATTAGCAAATGGTAATATTGTTAATATGCTAAAAAAACTCAGAAAAGATAATACGGGATATGCCTTAAAGCATCTATTCATGGGGGCAGAAGGAACACTCGGTATTATTACAGCTGCTAGTTTGAGATTATTTCCAAAAATTGAAAATAAAGTTACTGCCTTTGTTTCACTTACTGACCTTACAACCTCAATGAATTTGCTTGAAATATTAAGAGATTTCAGTGGAGAGCTCTTATCTTCCTTCGAACTAATCCCTGATATTGGACTCTCAATTGCAATAGAGTTTGGTGACAATATCATAAACCCTCTAGTAAATGCTGAACAATGGAATGTAATAATTGAGTTTTCTGATACCAAAAATAATGAGAATGCAAAAAATTTAATGGAAGCGGCTCTTCAACATGCACTCGAAGAAAATGTTATTACTGATGCCGTTATATCAGACTCAATTGCTAAGACACAAAATATTTGGAAGATTAGAAAGGCCATTGTTGAACATCAACCAAAGTTGGGTGGAGAAATAAAACATGATGTATCGGTACCAATTTCATCAGTTCCTGACTTTATTAGAACAACTGGAGATAAGCTCGCTCAATATTTACCAGGCGTTAGACCTGTGCCTTACGGACATATTGGTGATGGCAATATACACTACAATGTATGCCCTCCTATAGGTTATTCTTCAGAAACGTTTAAAGAAAAAACAAAAGAAATTCGAGAAATTGTTTACGGGAATGCCTTCACATATGGTGGAAGTTTTGCTGCTGAGCATGGAGTAGGAATTATCAAGAAAAGTCAGATGATAAAATATAAAGATCCCACCGAACTAACAATTATGAAAGAAATTAAAAATCTTTTAGATCCAAAAGAAATCCTAAACCCAGGTAAAATATTTTAGAAAAAACATGATAGTTAAACAAAGCTACATCGGCGCATTATTAGCGTCATTGTCTGCGACTATTGGAGGTACAACCGTAGTTCTCACAAGATACTTAATGCCTGACACTGACCCCTTTACCTTGCCAGGGACCCGTTACGGGATAGCAGCTTTATTATTATTATCATTATTATTCTTGTTCAAAAAAAATAAACCACTAGAAAGAGTAGATTGGATACCAATATTATTATTATCCATAGTTTTTTATATTGGTTTCCCTCTATCATTTGCCGCTGGGCTTGAACATACCACTGCAGCTCGGGGATCTATTGTTTTTACATCACAACCTGTAATAACTTTAGTTTTAGGAGTTCTGCTTGGTAAAGAGAGGCCAACACCACTTAAGGTATTAGCGATATTGATAGCTATCACAGGAATTATTATCACACTCAGTGACGATATAGGTTCACTGGCATCGGATGTACACTTAGGTGACTTTTTAATGTTTGTGGCAGCATTCTGTAATTCTGTTTATGTGTTGAATGTTGGTAAATACATTCGAAAATACGGAAGTTTTACGTTCACCGCATGGCCAATGTTTATTGGTTCATCGCTAATGCTTGTGCTAGCATTATTCTTTGGGAGTCCTCTCAATGGATCTCTATCATTTGACTCAACTCAATGGATTGTATTACTTATATTAGCCATCCCTGGCGCCGCTTTAATGAAATCTATGTTTACTTCTTCAATCAATATGTCAACACCAACTGGCATAACAATGACTGTTGGCTTTAATCCATTAAGTGCAATGATATTAGGTGCACTGATATTAAGCGAACCTGTTTCTTCAAATATATTGATTGGATTTTTCTGCGTTGTTGTTGCCGTAATATTAGCAAATTATGAAAATTAGAGGATTATAGAAAAAATCTGTTATCTTCTTCTGAAGTTTTTCCTTGCCTGAGCTCTTGTTGCAGGTGCTTTTTCATCCTTATGTCTAAAAATAATTCGTCCTTTGTCAAGATCATATGGTGTCATTTCAACTGTTACACGATCACCAATTAAAGTCCTGATCCTGTGTTTCTTCATTTTCCCTGCAGTATAGGCTACAATTTCATGTTCATTGTCCAACATCACCCTAAAACGAGCATCTGGAAGCACATCGGTAACCACACCATCTAGTTCAAGCAACTCTTCTTTTGCCATTGAGTATAACCTTAATAAAACATCAATATTAAACTTATATAATATATTTTGATAATTGAAAGTATTATTTATTGCCAATCAATCTTGAATTATCTTCCTTTTATACCATTCTTCAATTTCAATTGTTATTTCATCATTTATTGTAGAATTTGCACATTCAATTGATTGCATTAATTCTTGTCTATTCTTTACACCTGGAACTGTTGTACTGATATTTGGATTCTTAATACAAAATATCAGTGCCAGCTCAGCAAGACTGAGATTGTATTTCTTTGCGACATCGTCCAATTCTTTTGCATTTTTATGCATTTGATAAAGGCTATCTTTCAAATGAATTTTTCTATCAAGCTGGTTAACTATTGCGCCAGCAGCATGCGAACGAATCCCAATAACACCCACATTATACTTCTGACATAAATCAAAAATTGATCCCTCATTTATTGAATTATCATTTAATCCAGAACCTTGGTCCTTCTCATTTAGAATTGGAAGTTTGCCTCCTGCTGACTGATTAAGAACATTATAAAGCACCTGGATAGTGTCAAAATTTTTACTCTTCAGTAAATTACAGATCGTTGAAAAATCGGCGTTCCATCCTGTTAATCCAGTGAACCGAACTTTTCCTTCCGCTCGAAATCTACTGATTAATTCAGAGAAATTTATACAATCAGAATAAGTCATGATTGGTGCAAATTCTGGAGGGTTATCACGAAATTTATACTCCCCTCTGGAATTCCCAACCTGATGGTGAATTTGAATTAAATCTATGTAATCAAGATTTAGATTTGATAAACTCCTGTCTATTGAATTCCGCATTGAGTCTTCTATTTTGTCAAGTTGTTCAAAATTATGAAAACGTATTTTTGTTGCGATTATTAACTTTTCTCTCTTTGTTGAGGATAATTTTTTAAATACATTTCCCAAGTTTATTTCAGATTTTTCATTTCCATAAACAGGAGATGTATCATAAAAATTTATCCCATTATCAATTGCACAGTTTATGAGATATTGACATTCTTCATCAGAGGTTAAACCCCACGCGTGACCAATTCCTGCGCCACCCAAACCAACCTCAGAGACTTTTATTTCTGTCTGGCCAAGTTGATTATATTTCAATATCCCCATCCAATTCATCCATATATGGACTTGTTAATTCAGAATGCTCTACCCCAAATACATTTATTGTCATTGATATGAGGGTGTAATAACCAAGTATTCCAACTAAATCTACTATCCTATCTTTACCCAGAATATTAATCGTATTTTCATAAACTTCATCACTTACCTTTTTATCTTTATGAAGACGCATTGTAAAATCATAGATTACACTTTGTTCAGAGTCCATATTTGATGGTTTCTTGCCTTTCTCGATAGCATCTATAATTTCTTGAGAAACACCTTTTTCTATTGCAATTTTGCTATGAACTTTCCACTCATACCCTGCACCCCATACGCGAGCTATTAAACAGATTGCAAATTCAGATAATTTTGGCTCAAGTGATGTGTAATATCTGCAATAAGCTCCAAGTGATTGTGCCTTATCTGCTAAACCAGCTCTATGCATCCAAACTGCAAGTGGTCCCCTTACACTGCCGCGCGGCCCTGAAGAAATTTCATCATGTATCTTCTTTTGAGCTTCATTCATTTCATTATGGGTTAAATTCTTTAGTCTCATAGTTTAGTCCTCATCTGTACATTTAATATTATTGGATTCTAATGCATGCATTTAATGAATACTTCTAAGCCAGAGTTTCATATCTTTGCTACATATTTTTATTATACATTCAAAAAACATATAAATGACAAATGAATTTACTGGAAATAACAAGAGTTAATAAGTTATTAAATTTTTTTTTAATTTAGTTTAGATTTTTCTTTAATTTTTATTAAAATGTTGCTACAAAGTAACTTTAGCTGAGATAGCTAGAAACCTAGTTACTATAGTTCAATTATCAAATTTATGCAAAACTGCATAACTTAATGGGAGGAAATTAAACATGGCTGAAGACATAGTCATTAGTGGTAGCGGACTCAGAAAGCAATTTAATGAAAACGTTATTGCTGTTGAAGACGCTAATTTCACTATCCCACGTGGTTCATTTATATCTTTAGTAGGACCAAGTGGTTGCGGAAAATCTACGTTACTTAGACTGATATCAGGTCTAATTGAAAAATCTGAAGGTGACCTACTTGTAAGAAGTAATGAAGTAGTTGGACCTAGAAGTGATATTGGAATGATGTTCCAGAAGGCAGTTTTATTAGACTGGCGTACTTCAATTGAAAATGTACTCTTGCCAGATGAAATTAGAGGAACAGTGGATGCGGATGCTAAGAAAAGAGCTTGGGATCACCTCCAACTTGTTGGTCTAAAAGATTTCGAATTCTCATTCCCTAGACAATTATCAGGCGGTATGCAGCAACGTGTCGCACTCGCTCGTTTATTGCAAACAGGGGCAGATATCATGCTACTTGATGAACCTTTTGGTGCTCTTGATGAATTCACACGTGAAAGATTGAATGATGAACTATTGAGAATTGTTGAAGGTCCAGATATAACAACATTATTTGTGACGCATAATATACAAGAAGCAATATACTTGGCAGATCAAGTTTTTGTAATGACTCCTAGACCAGGCAGAATTGCAGCTCAGATTGAAATCGATCTTCCTACACCAAGAAATATTGACATGACAACAACTCCAGAATTTAATAACTACGTCCAACAAGTAAGAGACGTGTTATCTGGACACTTAGATGGACAGCCGCTATGAGTAATGATCAAGAAGCTAGCGTTAGTAACATTGAACTAAACTCCCAATATACAGGGTCTTTAGGTGGTGCAGTTATAAGACACACACTAATCTTCTTCGTAGTCATGTTTATCTGGGAAATGGCCAACAGAACTGGTTTTAGTAATCCTTTATTACTTCCAAGACCTTCTGATATTGCTGCATCAATATGGAAAATATATGTTACACAAGGAAACGTTTGGTACCATTTATGGGTAACCTTCCAAGAGGCAATGCTTGGTTGCCTTATCGGTTCAGTTATTGGTATTGCTCTTGCTGTCGCTGCTGTATTGAGTGATACATTCAGGCAATTTCTAAAACCATACATTATTATTGTTGAAGCAACGCCAAGGATTGCTGTTGGTCCGATATTTGTTACTTGGTTTGGATTTGGAATGAGCTCAAAAGTTGCACTAGCAGCTTTGGTATGTTTCTTCGCGCCATTTGTGAATACAATTACTGGTTTACTAGGCGTTCAAG
>JADHLM010000012.1 GCA_016780665.1 Hyphomicrobiales bacterium
CTATACCATTTGGCGATATTGTTAAAACCACAACATCTCCTGATACTATCCTTATTGAAATATCTTTTTCTGGCATCCTCCATGAGATATATTCATCGATTGATAATCTTGCCATATCAAACCTAAATACCACCCATGGCAGACCATATCATTCTAATACCTATTAACAGGAACAAAAGTAAAAGATATTTTTTAAAAGTATCCGCATCAATTCGTCTTCTTACTATTCTACCAAGTCTCATACCAATTATTGCAGTAACTGCGCAAAGTGCTGCTATTGGAATCATTTCTAAAGAAAAAACATCAGTTTTATAATAACCATAAGTCGCTGGAACGCTCGCAATCAAAAATAAAAATCCTGTTGTATCAACAAAATCTTCCTTTGACGCCTTCCTGAGTATCAAATAAATAATTATTGGAATACCCCAAATGGAAGTCAGACCTCCAACAACGCCCGCAAGTGAACCCATACCAATTTGCCAATACTTATCATATTTTAAATCAAACGACCATGACCTCCTGAATAAATTGTCTAATGCAAAAATCATGACCATAAGTCCAATAAGTAATTTAATTAGATCGTCACCTAAAGTTGCAGCCTGTAAAGATGTGACTAATATACCTGCGACCATGAATATTCCAAATAAATAATATTTTTTTGCTGTCTTTAGTGGGTTTTGTGCAGACAAAAATTGAGTAATATTTGCTATTATAACTGGAATCACATTTAGACCAATTGCTTGAAGTGGATTGATGAAGAAAATTAATAAAGTGATTGAAGTCATGGGTAAACCAATACCAGTCACGCCCTTTACAATTCCAGAAATCAAGAAAATAATCAGAAAAATAAAATATAAGAAATTAATATCTAAAAATGAGTCAAACATGTTTCATGAAGTGATATTTTTTGGACATAGAAACACAATTATTATTTAAAATGCTCAAGAATGAATAGCCTACGCAATTAAAATATATTGTGCCTGTTTTTAATATAGTAAATTATGTAAACATAGTCGTGTCAATAAATATTATTTACTAAAAGAACTATTTATTAATGATGGATATTTTTATCTTTTATATAACCAGAAGAAATGACTGTTGCTAATAATATTATGATGGCAAGTGAAAATAGTGTTACTATAACGTCGAATTGTGTTATTAAAAAGCCAGCTAATGGATACATTAGTAGCCAACATAGATGGCTTAGTGAAAACTGTGCTGCAAACAATTGAGATAATTCATCCTCCCTCACGGAGGCTCTAATTATTCTACCCATTGGGGTCAACACGAACGAATAACCAAAACCAGATATAAACCAAAATATCAATAATAGCATAAAATTAAATACACCATGTGTAATAAGAATTGAAAACATTATAAATACTATTGATATCGTATATGCCCCAAAGTACATTAACTTCCAAACAGAATATCTTTTTAGTATTCTAGGCACTAGTATTGCACCTAAAACAGAGCCAAAACCAAAGAAAAACATAGCAACTGGAAGGGCCCCTTCATCCATACCTAATAGCGCTCTAACCATTATGACTGTATTAACCAAAATCATAGCCCCGCCAGCAGATACAGCAAGATTCATAAACATTAATCCCTTTAGCTCGGGTAAAACAGTATATTTCTTTAATCCGTATGTAATTTTACCAATAAATCTTATATCTTTGATTGCCTCACTCTCAGTAACCTTAGGCAGAAATATTGTTAATATTAAAAGAGCTGAGGCGATAAAACCAAAAGAAGTTCCAATAAATAAACTCTTATAATCGTAAAAAATAAGAATTAATGCGGCTAACATATATCCTAATATATTCTCAAGATCTATGGACAGACGTGATAATGATAGAGCTTTTGTATAGTCTTCATCCTCATGGAAAAGTTGTGGTATGGTAGATTGGTAGATTGGTGTAAAGGCAGCTGAAGTAATATAAATGATAGAAATAACGATGAATATATGCCATATTTCATTTACAAAAAATAATCCAATCGCTGCAATTGCACGCACTATATCTAGAGAAACTAAATAGAACCTTCTATTAAACTTATTTGAAAATGCTCCAGCAATTGGTGAAAAGAAGACGTATATAACCATCTTTATTGTGAACAAACTTGATAATAATATTGCTGCATTTTCTCCAGTTAAATCAAATGCCAGCAGGCTTAATGCAACAGTTGCCAGCCCTGTGCCTATCAACGAAAAGTTTTGAGCCAGAAAGAGATTTCTAAAGTTTTTATTCGACAGAACTGAAAACATTTGTACATACGTATCTAAGATACTCTGCCTAGGATTAAGTTTAATCTATATATCGAGTACATAATTGGTTGCGGGGGCAGGATTTGAACCTGCGACCTTCAGGTTATGAGCCTGACGAGCTACCGGGCTGCTCCACCCCGCGATAAGTTAGTATTTTACCTAACACTAAGTATTCTAAAAGGTCAAGGAACAAAAATAAAATTCTTATTCTTCTGTTTCAAGTCCTGTTGGAATTGGTACATTCTCAGGCTCAAGTGAAATTCCAGCACCATCAGCAACTGTTTCTAAAAGCATACCAAAGTCTTTTTCTAGATTTTCTTTTGAAATTCTCTCAATTCTTCCAGAATGTTGTTGAACAGCCTGCCTTGTGGCAGCTGTCACAGGCATTGGTACCCCTAGTTCCTTACCTGATTGTAAACCTAAGTCTAAATCTTTTAATAAAAGCGGTGTAGTAAAGGTTGTTGTCCAATCCAAATTTGCAAATGCATTAGACTTGTACTTCGTAAAAATAGAACCCATTACAGAGTTATTCATGAAGTTTAAAAAAGCATGTCTTGGAACCCCTGCTTTTTGTGCAAGGATAGTAATCTCCGCAAGATTTTGGATTACAACACCTAACATAACATTATGAGCTATTTTACAGAACCTTGCTAAATCTCCTTCGCCAACATATGCCACACCACGAGGTGCAATAGTTTCTAAATATGGTTTTATTTGATTGAAAATATCTTCAGGTCCAGATGCGACTATAGATAAAACTCCAGCTTTAACTGCCTTACCATTTCCGCTTACAGGGCATGACATGTAGGCAATACCGAGTTCTTTTAATCTGTCTCTGATTTCATTTGAGTCTTCGGATGATATTGACGAACAATCGACAAATATTTGATTCTTCTTAGTGCCTTTTGATAAAACACCTTCATCACCAAAATAAACTTGTTTAAGATCTTTACCAGTTGAAACCATGGTGAATAAGACATCTACATCATGTAACTCATCCATATTGGTGACTACTGTAGCACCATACTGTGACAATGGATCTGCTTTTGATTTTGTTCTATTCCATACACTTATGTCTTGACCATCTTTTGCAAGGCGACCAGCCATTGGATATCCCATTCTTCCTGTTCCGACCCAACCAATTTTATGTGACATGATATTCTCCTTTTTATATTTCACTATTCCAGTTAAATTCTTCTATTATACTCTTAACTTCTTTTAGAAAACTTGCAGCGTATGCACCATCAAATGCTCTATGGTCAAAACTCTGACCAAGCACACCAATTTTTCTTATACCGATTGTGTCGCCAGCACTATCTTCAACAATAACTGGTCTTTTTTGTATCCCATCAAAAGACATAATGGCAACTTGCGGTGGATTTACAATCGGAGCTGTCATATAAGTACCCATACTACCATTATTCGATAACGTATATGTGCCTCCAAAGTATTCCTCTTGTTTTAGTTTATTATTTTGAGCTCTCTGAACCAAATCATTTAAATTTTCATTCAAATCTAGTAACTTCATCTTGTCAGAATTTTTTAATACAGGAACAATTAAGCCATTATAATTTAAATCGACTGCAATTGCTAAATTTACTTCGGAAGCAATATGCAATTCTTTCTCACTGAAACAGCTATTAACCAATGGATATTCCTTTATAGCAAGGGATATTGCTCTGGCAACAAAAGAGAGATAAGAAACTTTGAGATCCCTGTCTGAATATTTTTGTTTAAGTTCGTTTCTTGTCTTATCCAAATTACTAAAGTTAACCTCAACTGCCTGAAAAGCCTGAGGAACCTGGGGCCAGCTTTCCGATAGACGTTGACCTGTAGTTCTTCTTATACGATTAAGAGCCACTTTTTCTGGATATAAAACATGATCTATCTTACCAGATATATTTGATCGCGCTTTTGTCACAGACAATGAGGAAATATAATCTTCTAATAGTTTACGATTAACTTTTCGGGCGTTATTTTTTTTAAAATAATCAGCAAGCTTTATTAAATCTACCCTTTCATTATTAGCTAATCTCTTTGCTAATGGTGTAAATTTAATGTCAATATTTTTACTAGAAAAAGCCTCGTAATTATCATCGGGTGTTTGAACTTCGTTTAAAAAAGAAAACCATTCTGGTGCATCTGTATCTATTACAATTTCTAAATTGCTTGTTTTTTTAGAAGTAAATGACTCTTCGTTTTTGATAGGTAAATCCGATTGAGAAGACTCTATACTCTTATTGATATTTTCTGAGGTAGTATCTTCTTTTATATCATCCTCTGGCGGCTGTTCTCCTTCACCAATAATCACTGCAACGATACTGCCAACTGATGTAGTTTCTCCCTCATTAACTAAAATCTTCGTCAATTTACCATCAGTTGTAGCTGGAATTTCCATAGAGGTTTTATCTGTTTCAATTTCAAATAGGATTTCTCCAGATTTGATATCATCCCCTATATTCTTGTGCCACTTGGATACAGTACCTTCAGCAACTGTTTCACCTAACTGCGGCATTAATATATTCATAACTTCCCTACCTACTTTAAGACATCTAAAATTTTATTATAAATCCGATCAACAGATGGGATGGCAATATCTTCAAGGTTATCTGCTGCAGGAAGAGGTATATGCGGTGTTGTAATTCTTACAGCAGGACCATCTAAATCCCAGAATAATTCATCAACAACTATAGAAACGATTTCTGCACCCCAGCCGCATAATCGTGGATTTTCTTCTACTGTGAATAAACGCCCTGTTTTTGATACAGATTTAGAAATAGTTTTCATATCTAATGGTACTAGTGTTCGTAGATCAACCACTTCAACATCAATACCGTGTTCCTGCATCAATTTATCTGCTGCTGCAACAGCACGTGGCACCATTAGTGCAAGTGCGATAATTGTTGCATCTTTACCTTCACGCACAACTTTAGCAGTTCCAAGTGTATCGACATGCTCACCATCTGGAACTTCACCTTTAATAGCATATAATGATTTGTGCTCAAAAAATATAACAGGATCATTGTCCCTTATTGATGCTGCTAAAAGACCCTTAACATCAGCAGGTGTTGATGGAGCTACTACTTTTATCCCTGGAATTGCCATTGCCCAATTTTCAATTGATTGTGAATGTTGAGCACCAAAACGTGAACCTCCTCCATTACCAGTTCTGACGACAAGTGGACATTTTAGTTGCCCATCAGACATATATCTTGATTTAGACATTTCATTTGCAACAAAATCCCAACATACTGCCAGAAAATCTGAAAACATTATTTCTGCAATTGGTCTCATTCCTGTCATGGCAGCACCCATAGCAGCACCTAAAATTGCTTGCTCTGATATTGGGGTATCAATGACTCTTTTTGGACCGAATTTATCAAATAATCCAACAGTTGCTTTAAATACTCCGCCGGCTTTAGCTACATCTTCACCAATAAACGCAACTGTTTCATCCCTCTCCATTTCTTGAGCAATTGCAGCTGCTACAGCTTCTCTATATGTTAGTTGCGCCATGCCCATCCTCCATTAGCATATACATTCGTAGTTAATATATCCTCCGGTGGCACTGGTGAGTTTTTGGCTTCTTCTGTTGCTTGATCAACCAGCTCTTTCACATTATTTTCAATGTCATCGATTACATTTTGTTTTATTCCAAACTCAATCAGACGTTCACGATACCTGGTTATTGGATCGTTATTTTTCTTCCAATGCTCAAGCTCTCCTTTTGGTCTGTATGACCCAGGATCTGCTCTACTATGCCCTGACAGTCTATAGGTTTTACATTCAATTAGTGATGGGCCTTCACCTGCCCTTGCTTTTGCGTAAGCCTTTTGTGCAGTTCTATATACTTCATCAGCATTATTTCCATCAATAATAATGCTTTCTAGTCCATATGCAGAAGCTCTATCAGCTGCAGGATTTTTTACAGCTGTAATGGATTCTATAGGAGTGTATTCCATGTAGTTATTGTTTTCACATACAAAAACGACGGGAAGTTTATATACCACAGCATAATTTAGTGCTTCATGGAAGGCACCAATATTTGTTGTACCATCACCAAAGAACACCGTAGCAACGTCATCATGACCTAAATATTGCGCTCTCCATGCTGATCCTACAGCCATTGGTAAATGTGCACCAATTATTGCATAAGACCCCATAACTCCCTTGCTTGTATCAGTTAGGTGCATAGATCCACCTTTTCCTCTCATTAGCCCACAGTCTCTTTGCATAAGCTCACCCAAAACACCAACAACAGACGCTCCCCTTGCCAAAGTGTGAGCGTGCCCCCTGTAAGTACAGAAACTTTTGTCATTTTTTTGCATTGCATTTGCAAACCCAGAGGCAATTGCCTCTTGTCCAAGAGATAAATGACTTGTTCCTTTAACCAGATTTTCAAGAAAAAGGTCGTAGGCTCTTTGCTCAGCAAACCTGATCAAGTATTGAGTATTATATAACTCAAGCCTCTTTTTCTCGTTGATATCATCATTTTTTAAGGTCTGTTTTTTTGCCATCTTATTATTCACCAATTTTAATATTTATTGGCAATAGGCAGATCTTCGGCAGGGAAAAGAGAAATTACTTTACACCCTTTATCAGTAACTACAACCTCTTCCTCAATTCTTGCTGCGGAAACACCATCTTTTGCAGGACAATAAGTTTCTAAAGCAAAAACCATACCTGTTTTAATTTCCATCGGATTTTCTAATGATACTAATCGAGAAATAATTGGCCTTTCATGTAGGGCTAGACCCAGTCCATGTCCAAATTGTAATCCAAATGCTTGCATTTCACTATCAAAACCAAACTCTTCAGCTTTTGGCCATGCTTTTGCAACAGTATCTGTTGATACACCTGGTTTAATAAGTTCAATTGCTTTATCAAGCCATTCACGACATTTTATGTATGCATCATTTTGTTCGGATGTAGCGGTACCAACATTAAATGTTCTATAATAACAAGTTCTGTAACCTTGGTATGACTGAAGTATATCAAAGAAAGCCTGATCCCCTGGCCTGAACATTCTATCAGTAAAATTATGTGGGTGTGGACTGCATCTCTCTCCAGAAATGGCATTAATAGCTTCAACGTCATCTGAACCCATTTCGTAGAGCATTTTATTTGCTAAGGCAACAATATCATTTTCCCTCACACCTGGCTTTAACTCTTCATAAATCATATGGTAAACACCATCAACCATGGTTGCAGCTTGATTCAACAATGTTATCTCATCAATATTCTTAATTTCTCTTGCGTCTAGCATGACTTGTTGACCATCAACAATATTCATTCCAGCTTTTTGAAGTTCAAAAAACATTGCAGTTTCAGCAATATCCAAACCAATAGGCATATCTGCTACGCCAGCAGCTTTTAAATAACTCATAATTTCTTCAGCATGATTTTTCATTAAACCAACTGATGGAGGAACTGTGCCTCTCATACCTGTCATACCTGCAAGACATCTATTTGGATCAAGCCAATCACAATTTAATTGATGATGCACAGCTGCTGAACCAAAATCCCAAACAAAAGGTTCGTCATCACCCGCCAAAAGAGCAAATCTACACAGCTTATCTCTTTCCCATTCTCCAATTTTAGTTCCAGTAATATATCTAATGTTATTTACATCAAATAATATCAAAGCACCTAAACCTGAATTCTTGAGTGCATTCTTGGCTCTTGATAATCGATATTTTCTGAGTCTTTGAAAATCAACTCTTGTTTCAAAATCAACTTGTTTAAAGCCTGGAGATGCGAGTGCACGATCCCACTGCCAGTTTTGGTTTGCATCTTCCGGTCTTAATATTCTTGGTGAAAATACGTTTAAGTCTGTCATTTTTTTACTTTCCTGTATTAAATTTACACTATATTTAGTATGGAATTGAACTCATATCAATAAAATAACATACCTCACATAGTTTTTTCAAAAATTATCCCGTATATGCCAATGGCGCTAACGCGTCAACATCAGTGACAACATCCAAGATAACACATTTATCAAGTAATATTGCTTTTTCAAGCGCAGGTTTAAAATCTTTTGGATCTTCAACTCTAATTCCAACGGCACCCATCTGCTTCGCAATTTCAGCAAAATTTACATTATTGAATGTCCACATCTCTCTTGCCTTTTGAGTTTGAGATCCACCATAAACACGGTCAAAACCTCTTTTGGACTGATTTCCCGCTCCATTATTATTCACAACAATAACTGAATTAATGTTCCACCTAACTGCAGTCTCAATTTCGGCAATATGATACCAAAAACCTGCATCTCCCGTGAAACAAATGACAGGTCTATCAGGTACTGCGCATTTAACACCTAAGGATGCAGGGAATGCCCAGCCAAGATGCCCAGCTGAACGGATATAATTTTGATCTGAAGATTTTAAATCAAACATACCTCCCATCCACATACCACCATGTCCTGTATCTACAACTACAAATGAATTATCTGGAAGGTTCAATGATAAATCATGACATATTCTTTCTGGTCTTATTGGAATTGAATCAGATGTTAGTAATGGACGAAATTCGTCATACCACTCTTGACAATAACCTTGAATCTCATTTACCCAATCTAATCGTTTTTCAGCAGAATTATCATCTGCATAATTCAACATTTCTTGGAGGGCGTTCTTCGCATCTGATTGAATTCCGACTAGTAAAGGATAATTTCTTCCAAGCACCTCAGGATCAATATCAATGTGTATTGCTCTTGTACCAATTTTAGGAATAGTCCAAAAATTGGTAATCATACCCCCAAGATCCGTTCCAATAAAAATTACTAAATCTGCTGCAAGTACCGATTTATTAGCTGAACCACGAGAGTAAGTACCAACTACACCCACATTTAGAGGGTTGTTTGCATCAATAACATCCTTCCCGTTTAATGAAGTAGCCACTGGTATTTTTAACTTTTTTGATATCTCATCAACCAATGAACCAGCTTGTGACCAACTCACGCCACCCCCGATAACAAATATTGGTTTCTTCGCATTATTAATAATATCCATTGCTTTTTTAATTGAGCTCAAATCTGGTGAGGGGCGATATGGCGGAACACTAATTGCATTCTCATGTATTTCTCGAGGAATTTGTTCATCAAATTGTTCTTGATCTACCTGACCTTCATTACCTTTGAATTGTAGATGAACTGGGCCTGGGCATCCTGAAACAGACACTCTGAATGCTTGGTTCAACATATCAGGAAACCTATTTGCACTATCAACAGTTGCGTTTAACTTTGTTACAGGCTCAAAAGCTGGAAGATCATCCACCTCTTGGTAAGCTTTTCTAAATTTAGTAGCCTGGTCTCTTCCGCCAGTTAGTGCAACGACTGGTGATTTTGCAAGCCATGCATCACGTAATCCAGCAGCAAGATTTAATGCTCCAATAATTTGTGCAGCACAGACCCCTGGCCTACCAGATGCCCGTGCATATCCATCAGCCATGTATGCAGCTGAAGCTTCTCCATGTGCATGTATTCTTCTTACGTTGGAAATTACTTCTAATTCTGCCATTGTTGTCCTTAGGACAGCGGGCACATGAAAGATATCTGTGACACCATAATCAACCAACATTTTTGCCAAGACCTTAGCACCCGTTAATTCATTACTCATTTTTATTTCCTATTCTATTTATTTAATTGCAAGAGGGTTTATTGGTGTACCAACTGCGCCTGTAATTGGAATAGATGCAGCAACTAACAAAAACTCATATGTATTATCGGCGAGACAATCCTCTGCAAGATCTTTTAAATAAAACATCTCACCCATTGTCATTCCTTGAATAGGAATAGTTATCCAATGCCATGGCTGGTTTATCCCGTCTTCACTTTGATTTGGTCTGACTTCACAACCCCATGTATCACTCGCCAACGCGGCTAGCTCAGTTCTTTGGACCCAATCAATAGTATCAAAACCCATACCTGGTGCATCTCCTCCTGGGAATCCATCCCAAGATTCTCTATTGAGACAATCCTCCATCTGACCTGTTCTTACAATGACAAAGTCCCCCTTCTTTATCTCAACTGCTTGTTTTTTTGCAGTAAGATCAAGATCCTCACAAGTTATAGCATATCCATCTTCTAATCGCTCTTTTCCAAGCGCTCTTGCTACGTCGAGAAGAACACCCCTTCCTACCATCTTGTCTCTTGTTTTTTCAATACCACATTTTTGTGCACCAGCTGAAGTGACTTCTCTACAATCATATCCGTTCCACATTTTATCCTCATAAAACACATGTCCTAGACCATCCCAATGTGTGCAACCATGAGTTGGCAAAAATACTGTATCATCAGCTGCTCTTATACCCCTTTTATCAAGCACACCCGAATAAGCATCCGTGCCTGTCCTTAGCATTGAATGTATAGGATTTGTTCTGCCCATTGCTGGATATTTTGTTTTTGCACCTTGCGGCCCTTTATAGTCAAAATTTAATGCAAGTGATATTACCTTTCCTTTCTTAACGAGCTGTGCAGCGTTTATAATATCTGAAGCATCAACATAATTTAGCGTCCCTATCTCATCATTAGGACCCCATTTCCCCCAATTCTTATACTTCTCAGCAGCTTCAGCAATATCGACTCTAGTAACTTTTTTTTCAGACATATTTCCTCCCTATTTATAATTAACCCTTTAGTATTGATGATAACCAATCTGCACTTTGAGTTCTATATTTATAGATCCTATTATTTGCTACATGTGTTCCATCTTCAATCATATTAAAAACAACATCACCCTTGACTGCATCTGCAAGTAATTTTGATTCTTCTGGTGGAACAACTCTATCTAACGCACCTCCAACAATGTATAGCGGGCATTTGATATTTTGTGCGCAACCGGATAAATCCATTCTACTTGCAAAGTCCCTTGCCTCTTCTTCAGAAGAGCATTTGCTTCTGTGAATGAATGCCTCTTTTGTAAGGCTAGGAATTCTATCAAAAATATTATTCCAATTGAAAGGTCCTGTAAGTGAGATACAAGCTTGTAGACGATCATCAAATGAAGCTGCTCTTGGAGCATAGTAACCACCCAAACTCACACCCCATACAGCAATTTTTTTTGGATTAATATCACTTCTACTTTCTAAATAATCAATGACAGCCGAGACGGGCCCTTCATATTCTGGGCATATAGCTGCATCATATTCTGCTTCTCCTTGTCCTGGTCCATCAAATGTTAGTGTTGCAATTCCTCTCTCAAGAAAGACCTTTTCATTTGTTTCCATCTCCTCTTTTGCGGAATCTAATCCCATACACATTATTAAAACTGGAGGATTTTCAACGTTATTTGGTTTTCTCAGGTTACCCTGCATATGTATATTATTCCAACTTATGCTAACTCTCTCACCAAGAGGGTTTGCTAATGACATAGATTTTTTATGGTATTCAACAGCAAAATTATGTGTTTTTTTCATTATATCAGGTTTGTGTACAAACAAAAACTTTCCAAAATGACAACAAACAGCAGCAGTGTTGTAGTGTTCTGAAGCACTTAAATTAAATCCTTTAGCGCTTGCGTTATCACCAAGTAATGCATGGATGTGACCTTTATTCTCCCATGCCTCACACCATTCATCCCATTCATTAATTTGCGCAGAAACATCATTAAAATCTGCTAATGGCACCCCATTTGATACAAATCTATATGACCAATGTGAAACTGCAGTTTGTAGCTTGCTATCTTTACTTTCCATTTGAAAAATCCCAATTATGTGTAATAAATATTTCTAAAAACATTATAAATTTTTATAGTATATTAAAATAAAGAACAATGGAAAAAAATGTATAAAGTCATAGTTGCCGGTAAAATTCATACTCATGGTATAGATCTTCTAAAAGAAGTTAATAACTTTGATGTTTTTGTATTACCTGATGCAACTCAAGAAACCCTCGAGCAAAACTTAGAGGAAGCCGACGCTATCCTTCTGAGGTTACAATCTTTTGATAAAAAAATGATCGATAATTGTCCCAAATTAAAAATACTATCAAGAAATGGTGTTGGGTTTGATCGCATTGATATCCTAGAACTAACTAGAAGAAATATCCCTCTAACGATTGTTGGTGATGTAAACTCTTCAAGTGTTGCCGAACATACAATTATGTTTATTCTCAATTTGCTGAAAAATGCTAGTATTCATGATGAAATGGTTCGAAATAATAAATGGCAGGATAGGGATCAATTAATTTCAAACGATTTTGCTGGAAGAGAATTATTGATTGTTGGCTACGGAAGAATTGGGCAGAAAGTGGCCACTCTTGCTTCAGCTTTTGGAGCAAATATAAGTATTTATGATCCTTATTACAAAAATTCTGCTGAAAAGGACAATGATTATAAATTCTATGATACTTTTGATGAGGCTCTTTCTAACGCAAACATAATTAGTTTACATGCACCCGGAACGGAAAAACCAATAATTGGTGAAAAAGAACTAAATTTACTACAAAGCGACTGTATAATTGTAAATACATCACGAGGATCTCATATAGATCTCAGTGCTTTATCGGATGCACTATCAAAAAATAAGATTCGTGCAGCTGGTTTGGATGTTTTTCCTAATGAGCCTCCAGAAACTGATGTAGAAAAAATTTTTGAACTAAATAATCTTATTTTTTCTCCTCACATTGCAGGGCTGAATAATGAATGTGCATCCAGGATGGCTATAAATTCAGCACAAAACATTATTGATGCTCTCAATGGATCATTGAAAGAAAAGTATGTTATAAATAAGGAGGTCTTATAAAGATCTACTTCTTATTCTAAACTAATTTTTAGATAAATGGGGATATACTTCAGATAGCAATGAGCCTATACAATATGTCTTCTTGTAAATATCTGAAGACTTGATGTTTTCATACCACTCACAAACATTCTTGTGATGACTCCATAATTCTGGCATCCCAAGATCATCCATTCTAACAATTACTGGCATGATACAAATATCTGCATAAGTTACCTCTCTTCCAAGTAAGTAAGGTCCTCCACTGACTTCAATCCATTTATTCATTCTATCAGCAGTTGCCTTTATTTTTGATGTTGACTCATTCATATCTTTTTCTGTAAAACCCGTCCTACCCATTTTTAATAAAAATTCTTTTCGTAATGGTTTGGACTCAGCTAACGCTATAAATTCTTCCTCCGTCATACTCTGAAAATGCGGTAAAAATGCCATATTATATGAAGGTATTCGTACTGAGGGCCCTGCGACCTCATCAAAATACCTAATCATTGCTCTCATGTTTGCGCAATTCTCGGGATCTTTTGGACGAAGTGGGCTCAAATTAACATCAATGTCTTCGAGATACTCAATGATAACGGAACTATCTATGATAATTTTACCATCATGGTCGAGAGCAGGAACTACCCCATTTGGGTTGATGGCTAGATACTCTGGTTTTAGCTGATCGCCTGAGAATAGATCTAGTATTTCCATACTAAAATCTATTTTTTTATGATGCAAAGTGTATCTAACTCGCTGACTACAAGTAGACTGTAATGCATTATAAATTTTAAAATTACCTAAAGCCATAGCTTATTTATTATACAAATCTAAACCGTACATGATGTTTGCTGCCTTTAAGAATAAAGTCCTGTTTACACCATCTGAATGTAACCACCCTGCAGCATCTCTGAGTAATTTTGCAACTCCAAATTCTTTCATATAACCATGTCCGCCATGAATTTCCATTGTCCAAGTTGCAATTTTCCATACAGCCTGACTTGCCATTGCCTTTGGTAAAGCACCAAGTGTGTAATCCCAACCTTGGTCCTGATTATCTGCTAAATAACATGCTTTGTGAGTGTAAGCTCTGGCAGCATCTAGCAACATTCTCATTTCTGCAAGTTGAGCTCTTATTCCATCATGTTCAATAAGAGGACGTCCACCTTGAACCCTTATCTTTGCCCATTGCTCAGCTTTTTCAAACAATGCTACTCCAACCCCCAAACAACTAGCTGCTGCGAATGAGTTACTCGATGGAAAAAATTTTTGAAGTAATTGGAAACCCTTTCCAACTTCACCTACAATATTTTCATTAGGTATAAAACAATCTTGAAAAATCAACTCCGCATTATTTGCTAAGCTCTCGCCTAATTTATCATGAACTCGTCCAATTGAAAAACCTTCCCTTCCACGTTCTAACAGAAAACAAGTTGTCCCCTCAAGCATAGGTTTACCCTTTTCAGTTTGGACAAATAATAAATAAAAACTAGCGCGATTACCATTTGAAATAAAATGCTTCATGCCATTAATAACATAACCACCATCTACTTTCTCAGCAGTTGTTCTGAATGGTGTTGGGTAGGGCAAGAAATAATTAGATGCATTATCCGGCTCTGTAATTCCGATAGCTAAGACAGCTTCTGGATCTTTTGTAAATGGAACGAGGGCCCTCTCAGCTTGATCTTCGTTAAGAGCCTTTTCCATTATTGTCGCAAGCTTCATTGTTTGCGCCATTACTACTGATACACCCACATCTCCAACAGCCAATTCTTCAACAACCATAGCTGTTGTATGCGAATCAGCGCTTAAACCACCATATTTTTCTGAAAGTGTCATTGTTCTTAAGCCCAAGTCATTTGCGGCTTTTACTATTTCGCCACAATATCTTTTGTCTGGCGTATCCATTGCGTCAAGCTCTGCAGATTTTGGCTTAACCACATCATCAACAAATTTCCTTACTGACTCCAATATTGCTCTTTGTTCTTCGGTTTCTATAAACATATCGTGCATGGTGATTTCCTTAGTTATCTCGTCAATTAAAATTATTCTCACTATACGTTATATATATTAAATTAGATTATGTAAAACAAACTAAAAATCAAATTGACTTCAGAAAAAAAAATTATATTGTGTGAATTTAGAGGTTTAATTTTCCAGAAATTTATATTTCTTTTATGGAGGTGTTGAAATGAATAGTAAATATCACATATCAAGAAGAAACTTTTTAATGGGTTCTTCAGCATTAGCTGCAGTTGGCATAACTTTCTCGCCACTTAGCGCAAACGGTCATAATGAGCTTAATTTTTATAATTGGGATGATTACATAGGCGAAAATACTCTATCAGATTTTGCTGACAGAACGGGTATTAAAACAAAACTAGATTTTTTTGCAGATAATGGTGAATTATTTTCTAAGCTCCGGGAAGGTAATCCTGGATATGACATCATAGTTCCGTCTGACATATATGTAGAAAAGATGGTCAAAGCAAACATGCTAGAAAGAATAGACCACGATAAGATTTCAAATATGAATAATATAGACTCAAACTTTTTAGATCCTGTATTTGATCCAAAAAGACAACACTCTATTCCGTATATGTGGGGAAGTATTGGTATTGGGTACGATAAAAAAAGAGCTGGTATCACCCCAGACTCATGGTCATATCTTTACGATTCAGATAGATATTCGGGCGATATTTCCCTATTATCTGAGGCAACATCAGTTATGGCAATCGGACTTAAATATTTAGGTTATTCTGCAAACTCAACTAATCCGAAAGAATATAAACAGGTTGAAGAACTTCTTATAAATCAAAAAAAACACATAAAAGTTTTTGCTGAGGATAATGGACAAGACCTACTTGCATCTGGAGATGTAATCCTAGCTCAAGAATTTAATGGTGATATAGCACAAATTATGCTTGAAGATGATAATATAAGCTACACAGTCCCTAAAGAGGGCAGCCTCATCTGGGAGGACTGTCTTTGTATTCCAAAAGATGCTCCAAACGTAGAAAATGCACATAAATTTATTGATTTTATACTTCGTGCAGATATCGGTGCAGAACTTGCAGACTATATTCAATATGCAACTCCTAACAAAGCTGCGAAAGAGTTGATGAATGCAGAATACAGTTCTAATCCAGCAATTTTCCCAAGCGATGAAACTGTTAAGTTATGCGAAAACCAACTATATCTTGGAGAAGATGTTGGTCAGATGATCCAAGACACTTGGACACGTATACTTGCTTCATAGCGTAAGCTTGTAAAATGTATACTAGAGAAAGATCCTACATTGACTAGTTGGGGGGTGAGGAGCAAACTTTTCATTTTGCTTCTATTGCCCGGATTATCATGGCTGATCTTATTTTTTATTGTCCCATTAATTATTGTCTTCTCTATGAGCTATGGCGAAAAGATTAATATAATAGACATTGATTATACTTGGAGTTTAAAAAATTATATTAGAGCCTTTGATGGTGTCTACATAATAACACTATTTAAATCTATTATTATCAGCTCTATTACAACCCTAGTTTGTTTGTTGATTGCCATTCCCGTAGCGTTTTATATTAGTTTTTCATCAATCAGAATGAAGTCTATTTTACTAGTTTCAATTATGCTGCCACTATGGACAAACCTTTTAATTAGGACTTATTCTTTAATTGCCATTCTAAGAACAAAAGGCCACATAAATAGTTCTCTAGAATATTTATGGGAGAGTACAAATAACCTATTGAACTTCTTTAACCTTGCTAATTATGAAATTATGGGAAAGAGTTTTGTCCCGCTCAATCTCATGTATAATAACTATTCAATCATACTAGGTTTATTCTATATTTATGTTCCATTCATGATTATACCCATTTATCTAGTCCTTGAAAAATTTGATAGAAACTTATTGGAAGCAAGCTATGACCTTGGTGCAAACCATATTAAAACTTTTTTTAAAGTTATTATCCCCAACATTAGTCCAGGTATTACATCAGGTATCATCCTAGTATTTATTCCTTGTTTGGGCTCATTCATTATACCTGACTTACTCGGAGGGGCAGACTCACAGATGATTGGTAACATCATTGAGAGACAATTTAAATCAGGAAACGATTGGCCTTTTGGATCGGCATTATCATTCATTCTAATATACATAACCCTCGTTATAATCTCAGTCAGGCATGTATATACAAAATTATATTCAAAACTGCATCTAAGAGGAAATACACAATGAAAAAATCTCTTTTTTACAGTCCAACTGATTACGCTCGAAATAAATACTTAAAGTATATTACAGTCATTTTCTTAATAACCCTGTATTTACCAATATTAAATTTAATTATTTTTAGTTTTAATGACTCAAAAAGAAATATTGTATGGCGAGGTTTTACTACTAAATACTATAATAATGTGTTTGAAAATGATGTACTTTTTAGCGCTTTTCTTAACTCCCTTACAATTGCAACCTTATCAACCATAATCTCAACAATACTTGGTTTAACAACTGCTATAACACTTTGGAAGTTTAACTTTTATCTGAAAAAATATTATGACCTTGCACTTCTATTCCCAATAATAATCCCAGAAATCTGTATGGGAATTTCAATGCTTGTCTTTTTCAACTTTATTAACTGGCCTGCATTTGAAATTTGGCCTCTCACCCTATCAAACATTATTATAGCTCACGTATCTTTTACATTCCCATTCATTGCAATAATTATTAGATCAAGACTGTCAATTTTAAATACTGACACTCTTGAGGCTGGTCTAGATTTGGGGGCAAATAATATTCAAATAATCAGATTAATCATTATACCCTTTAT
>JADHLM010000013.1 GCA_016780665.1 Hyphomicrobiales bacterium
ATGCTTTTAACGAGGCGAAGAATTTTATGAAAATGCTTATACCGAGTCACGTAAAATTTATAAAAAAACATAAAGGTGATGTTCCACTGTTTATAAGCTTTTCTGCTGAATCTGAACTACATAATATGTACCAAGCAAATGTTAGTTTACCATCAGGTGGTTACCTCGTTATAAACCAAACAGAGGCTCTTGTTGCAATAGATGTAAATTCAGGAAGGTCCACCAGAGAACACAATATAGAAGATACAGCACTTAGAACAAATATTGAAGCATCCGATGAAATTGCTAGACAGCTAAGGCTTAGGGATTTAGCTGGATTGATAGTAATAGATTACATTGATATGGAAGAAAAGAAAAACAATAGATCTGTTGAAAGACAATTGAAAGAAGCCCTGAAAACTGATAGAGCAAGGATTCAAGTTGGTCACATTAGTCAATTTGGTTTAATGGAAATGTCAAGACAACGAATGAGATCATCGCTCATTGAATCTTCAATGAGCACATGTAATCATTGTAATGGACTTGGCAGAGTAAGCTCAATTAGCACACAGGCTGTTCAAATTATCAGGGCTATCGAGCAAGATCTTATTGAAAACGGTAGGAATAATATTTCACTTCAGACTAATGCACACCTCGCAGACTACATACTTAATAAGAAAAGGAAAGATATCTTTGAGATTGAACAAAAATATAATATTAGCATCACTGTCGATAGTAATAAATTAGATGATGAGCAGACATATAACATCACCCAACATTCAATTGAAACTATCCCTACTACACAATCTACTCCTGTTAGTATTGACTCAGTCTATGATGACAATCAACCAACGGAAGACACGCAAGATGAAGAAAAGATTGTCTCAAAAAATAGAAAGCAGTTTACAAATACTAGAAAGTTACGAAATAAAAGAAATAGTATTCAAAAACCCGACTCAAAGAATACTAAGAATAACGATCCAAAAGTAATAGACGCTGTAGACGAAAAAAAGTTGCTTGCAGAAAGCGAGAACAAAAATACAAAAAAAGAAGCTGAAGAAAAACCTAAGATAATTAAAAACAAAAAACCGGTTAAAAAAAATATAGAAGAGAAAAAAACCAACAATTCAGATAAAGAAGAAAAAGCAACAACACCCAAAACAAAACCTCGAAGAAAGTCTAATCAAAGAGAAAATAAGCAAAAAGAGAATAACAACATCAAAAAGGAACCGATTGAGAATCCGAAAACAGGATGGTGGGATGAATAATGCTTTTAGCAAACTAATAGCAAAATTCAAAAAGATCACCTTCATTTCAATTATTCTTTTGGCGTTCACAACACCAAATGCCAAATCATTTTCAATTATCAAAGATGCAGAAATTGAAAATCTCTTGAAAGATTATACGCGTGATCTAATAGAAATAAGCCTTAATAATAGAACTCCTAATATCTACATTATATCAGATCCATCAATAAATGCCTTTGTAATACCTAATGGAAATATTTATATCAATATTGGACTACTCTACTATGCTGATACCCCAAATGAAGTCATTTCAATCATTGCACACGAGATCGGTCACGTAATTAACAACCATCATGTTACAAGACGTATTGAGTTAGACACTCTAAATAAAAAACAGTCTATTTCTCAAATATTAGGTATCGGTGTCGGGATTACGGGAATGATGAATAATTCAGATACCTTAACAAATTTGGGTACTGGTCTTTCACTAGGTGGATCTGGAATTGCATTGAGAGATTATTTAAAATATTCAAGAACTCAAGAATATGACGCAGATATGATGGCTATCAAGCTGATGGAATCTATTGGGCAGTCATCAATTGGTTTGATTTCGATTTTAGAGAAGATTGATAATCAGTTTCAGATTGATAGATCTGATATAAATCCACTTGATATGACACATGCATTTCCAAGAGATAGAATAAACCTTATTAGAGAAAAAATATATTCACAAAAAAATAGCTCGGTCAGAGACGCAAACGACCTTGTTATTAGACACAATCTTATGCGAGCAAAAATTATAGGTTATATGAAATTCCCCAATATTTTTGCCACCAACTCAATATATTTCAAATACCAAAAATCCATTAGGTTATATAAAAGTGGGAAACTAGATGATGCATTATTAATTTTAAATGATCTAAATGAAGAAATAGAGTCCGTTTATTTTACTGAATTAATAGCACAGATTTATTTTGAAAAAAAACAATACAATAAAACACTGCAGTATATCAATAAGGCCTTAGAAAATAATGAAAAAGAAATCCAATTTTCTATATTAAAAGCAATGACTTTACTAGAAACAGGAGGTTCTGAAAATATTCTAGAAAGCATTAATATTCTAAATAGTTTTAATAGTTACATATTTGACTCAAACCAAAATCCTCAAATCTATTGGTATCTTTCAAAAGCCTATTTCAAAATTGAAAATATTGGTTTGGCTGATCTAAATATTGCCAAATATTATTCTATAACCAACCAAACAGATAGAGCAATTAATTTTGCAGAACGAGCAAAAAAAAATCTAACTATATATTCCAACGAATGGATACAGGCTGATGACATATCAAAAACTATGAATTAGTAAAATAATTAATTTAAATTTAATCAGTTTCAGTTTAAAAATTATAAAATGGGAAAAAATAATAAAATTGTTATAATTAATGGACCTAATTTAAATCTTTTGGGTAAAAGAGAACCTGAACATTATGGAGATAAAACTCTTGATGAAATTAGAGTAGCTTGTACTAATGTTGCAAGTGAATATTCAATTGACATAGATTTCTTCCAGTCTAATGACGAAAGTGAGATAATTGATTTAATACAATCAACCGCAGAAAGCCATGGAATAATCATAAATGCAGGCGCATACACCCATACTTCAATAGCAATTCATGATGCACTAAAAACATCCAAATCTCCATCTATAGAAGTCCATCTATCCAACATTCATAAAAGAGAAGAATTTCGGCATAAATCCTTTTTATCAAATGTAGTAAATGGGATTATTATTGGTCTATCAGATCATGGATATGAATTGGCAGTTCATGCTATGGCAAAACTAATGAGGATAAATAAAAAAAATGGCTAAAAAACCACTAGATGAAATTGAAATAATTCGTGAATTATCTGCAATAATAAACGAAGAAAGTCTTCACGAGATTGAAATTGAAAAAGAAGGAACTCGTATTAGGGTTCAAAACCAATCAAGTCATATCAATAATATAGCTCAAGCACAATTACAGCCAACAATAATCCCAAACAACCCTCACAGCAATCAAGATACTGAAACTGTTCCAGAAATTAATAAATCAGAAACATCTCCAAAAAAATTTGTTAAATCTCCAATGGTTGGTACGTGTTACTTATCACCCGAACCTGGAAGTAAACCATTTATTCAGGTTGGAAGTAAAATAAACAAGGGTGATCCCATAATTATAATTGAAGCAATGAAGACTTTTAATACAATTCCAAGTACAGAATCTGGCACAGTAAAAAATATTCTTGTGAGTGATGGGCAGCCAATAGAATTTGGCGAAGATATTATCGAAGTTGAATGAAAAAATATTTTAACAAAGTACTTATTGCAAATCGCGGAGAAATTGCAGTTAGAATTCAAAGAGCATGCAAAGAACTTGGAATTCAAACTGTTGCCGTTCATTCCACGGCTGACAGCGATGCAATGCATGTTAAATTAGCTGATGAAAGCGTTTGCATTGGTCCCCCTCAAGCGGTAAATAGTTATCTAAATATACCAGCCATAATTTCAGCTTGTGAAATCACAGGGGCTGAAGCGGTTCATCCTGGATACGGTTTCTTGTCTGAGAATGCTCACTTCGCAGAAATACTTGAAGCTCATAACATAACATTTATTGGTCCAACATCTGAACATATTAAAATTATGGGTGATAAAATCACCGCAAAAGAAACTGTATCAAATTTAGGAATACCCGTTGTTCCTGGTTCAAATGGAAAAATTGAAGATTTAAATCACGCAAAAAAAATAGCTAAAAATATTGGTTTTCCCGTTCTCATTAAGGCATCATCCGGAGGAGGAGGGAAAGGTATGAAAATAGCCAAAAGTCAAAATGAACTTGAAGAAGCTTTCAATATGGCAAAAATTGAAGCTAAGGCTTCATTTGGAGATGACACTGTATATATTGAAAAATATTTAGAAACACCAAGACACATTGAAATACAAATTTTGGGTGATAAAAATGGTAATGCCATCCATCTTGGCGAAAGAGATTGCTCCTTACAAAGAAGGAATCAAAAGGTTTTAGAAGAAGCCACCTCTCCTGTAATTGATACATTAAAAAGAAAGGAAATAGGTGAAATTGCTTCATCTGCCATATCAAAATTAGGATACCACGGTGCGGGAACAATTGAATTCTTATATGAAGATAATAAATTTTATTTCATTGAAATGAATACGCGATTACAAGTTGAACACCCAATCACGGAAATTATTACCGATTGTGACCTTGTCAAAGAGCAAATCTCTATTGCTGCAGGAAATAATCTATCAAAAAAACAAGCAGATGTCATAATTAAAGGACACGCCATCGAATGCAGAATTAATGCAGAAAATCCTAGAACTTTTGTTCCATCACCTGGGAAGATTACCGCATACCATCCAGCTGGAGGACCGGGCGTAAGAGTTGATAGTGGCGCTTATAGTGGTTATACCATCCCTCCCTACTATGACAGTATGATTGGGAAGTTAATTGTTTTTGGAAACGATCGAACAGACTGTCTCGATAAATTAAAAAGGACTATAGATGAATTTGTAATAGAGGGTGTTGAAACTACATTACCGTTATTCAAAGATTTATTACAAAATGAGGATATTATTTCTGGTAATTATAATATTCATTGGCTAGAAAACTACTTAGAAAGTCATCCCTGAATATCATTGATAATTATTTTGTCATCATTGTTACATTCTATTAATTTTATTTTCAAATAGCTGTGTTCAATGGATGTATTGTGATATTGCTTATGACTATGTAATTCGAGATATTTATTGACTTCAAGATTATTTGAAATTTTTATTTGAGCCTCAATTAAGCTTATGAATTCATAGCTTTTATTTTCTATTGAATAGCAAGAATTAACACGTAAATTTAAATCGTCAAAAATTACATTTGAATTTACAGGAATAGTTAATCTTTCAGATTTTAGATTTATCGTATCATAAATTAATAATACAGAATTTTGATATTTATTTATCACAAATTCATTAGCGAATATTTTTGATGATAATGTAAAAAAAATTATCAATGCCACTAAGTTAAATTTAATAAATAACCCTATATATTCTTTGTTAGGAACCAAAAACAGCATTACCTAAGAGCCCTATCAAATCAATTGAACCCTGTGTAAATTCAATAACATCACCATCGCTCAGGATTTCATCAGATCCACCTGGTTCTATTGAAATATAATTACCACCAAGCAAGCCTTCAGCAGAAATTTTAGCACTGCTATCTGTTGGTATTTTTATATCATTGTTAATTTGCATACTAACTACAGCATCAAATGTATCAGCATTTAGTGTTTGGCTTGTAACAGATCCAATTTTAATGCCTGAAAGCCGTACATCAGATCCTGACATTAAACCAGAGACTTCGTTAAAAACTGCTGTTATATCATACGTTTTTGAAGAATTCTTATTTCCCATCATTGAGTACGAATAAATAAAGAAAATAATAGCTATTAGAACAACAACAAAACCTATTAAACTTTCAAGTAGATTATTTTTCATATGTTAAAATTTACTCTGCTGGATTCCATGGTTGATAATCGTTCTGGCTTTTATTGACTTCCTTGTTCCCAAGGCTACCTGGGGGCCTATATGCCGATGAGGAACCAGTTAAATTTGGTGTATGACTTTTTATCCACGATTTGTGGGAACTGGCATCTTCATTTGGCACTTCATTTACAACATTATGCAACCAAGAATGCCATTTTGCTGGAACTTTTGAAGAATCAGCGTAACCATTGTATATAACCCATCTTTTTATTGGCTTATTGTTGTTCTCAGATTTAGTTGTGTAGTATTGATTCCCAAATTCATCTACTCCAACCCTTTTCCCAAATAAAGAAGTCGATATCCGTGTCGATATTGTTTGACTATTCCACCAAGTGAATAACTGTTTTGCAAATTTCAACATATAAATTATCTAATTACTTCAAATTACTTGTCATACAATTACAGAATCAAGTTAACTTAATAATTAAGTAATAACAAATATTAAAATAAACACATAGTATTTTTATTACAAAACATAAAAAATATTTCAAAAAACAAAATTTTTACGTTTTAGTAATAAACAATATGTAGTGTTAGATTATTTTCCAGGGATACTACTTATAGTGTCTGTGTATAAATTTAAAACCCTGTTAAAAAGTGATATTTTTTAAAATTAGATGTGGACATAACAAACAAAAAAATTAAATTAGAAAGTCTGCGTAAAGAGGAAAGAGGACAAAATGAAGATAGAAAGATGTTTTACAAAAGATAATGAATCACCATACAAAAATATAAAATTTATTAAAACATCTAGCCAAATTAAAAATCCTGATGGATCAATTGTTTTCCAACTCGATGACCTAGAGGTTCCAGAAAATTGGAGTCAAGTTGCCGCTGATATTATAGCTCAAAAATACTTTAGACGAGCTGGCGTGCCTGCTAAATTAAAAAAAGTTGAAGAAAATGATGTGCCAAGCTGGTTATGGAAAAGTGTTCCCGAATCAGTTGATACGAAAATGGGTTCAGAAACCAGTTCAAAACAAGTTTTCGATAGGCTTGCAGGTACATGGACTTATTGGGGATGGAAAGGTAAATATTTTGACACAGAAACTGATGCCAGAAATTATTTTGATGAACTAAGATATATCTTGGCTAGTCAAATGTGCGCACCCAATAGTCCACAGTGGTTTAACACTGGCTTACATTGGGCATACGGCATAGATGGACCGGGTCAAGGTCATTTTTATATTGACTATAAAAGTAAAAAATTAACCCAATCATCATCAGCATACGAACATCCACAACCACATGCATGCTTTATTCAATCGATTGAAGATGACCTTGTCAATGAAGGTGGAATAATGGATCTCTGGACAAGAGAGGCAAGACTTTTCAAATATGGATCAGGAACAGGTTCTAACTTCTCAAAAATCCGTGGTGACGGTGAAAACTTATCAGGGGGCGGAAAATCATCTGGACTTATGAGCTTTTTGAAAATCGGCGATCGCTCAGCTGGCGCAATTAAATCTGGTGGTACAACTAGAAGAGCTGCTAAAATGGTTGTGGTAGACATCGACCATCCTGACATAGAAGAATTTATAGACTGGAAAGTAAAGGAAGAGAAGAAAGTTGCAGCACTTGTTACAGGCTCTAAAATTTGCGCAAAGCATCTGAACTTAATACTGAAGGCATGTGTAAATTGCGAAGGGTCAGATAAGGATTGTTTTGATCCAAAAAAGAATCCAGCATTAAAAAAAGAAATTATAAACGCAAGAAAACTTCATGTACCAGAAAATTATATAAAACGCGCAATACAATTTGCTGAACAAGGCTATACTTCAATGGCATTTGAGACATATGATACTGATTGGGATTCTGAAGCATACCTGACAGTTGCGGGTCAAAATTCAAATAATACAGTTAGATTAACCGATGATTTTATAAATGCCCTTCAAAATGGTGATGATTGGCACCTTAGATCAAGAAGAGACAATTTACCCATTAAAACCATGAAGGCATCAGATCTATGGGAACAAATTGGATATGCTGCATGGGCATCTGCAGATCCTGGACTGCAATTCCATACAACCATTAATGACTGGCATACTTGTCCCGAAGGTGGTGAAATTAGAGCGTCCAATCCATGCTCCGAATATATGTTTCTTGATGATACGGCTTGTAATTTAGCTTCAATAAATTTAATCAAATTTAGGAACCAAGATGGTAGTTTTAAAACAAGTGAATTCATACATACCGTAAGACTTTGGACAATGGTTCTTGAAATATCTGTTCTTATGGCACAATTCCCATCAAAAAATATAGCAAGACTATCCTATGAGTATAGAACTCTTGGGCTTGGCTATGCAAATATTGGTGGCTATCTAATGACAAGTGGAATTGCTTATGACTCTGATGATGGAAGAGCAATCTGTGGAGCTATAACAGCTCTAATGACTGGAATCGCCTACAAGACATCTGCTGAGATGGCATCTGAACAAGGCCCCTTCCCCGACTACAAAAGAAATTCCAAACATATGCTAAGGGTAATTTCAAATCATAGAAATGCTGCATACGGTAATAAAGAAAACTATTTAGAACTTTCAACAAATCCTGTTCCATTAGATCATGGTAATATAAAAGATAAAATACTTCTCTCAGAAGCAACTAAATCATGGGACGATGCCCTTGAGTTGGGCAAAAAATTTGGATACAGAAACGCTCAAACCACTGTGATAGCTCCAACAGGAACTATTGGTCTTGTAATGGACTGTGATACAACTGGCATTGAACCAGATTTTGCTCTCGTAAAATTTAAGAAATTAGCAGGCGGTGGATATTTTAAAATTATAAATAGAGCAGTCCCAGAAGCACTGAAATCACTTGGGTACGGAGATAATGCAATAAATAATATTGTTGATTATGCAGTAGGTCTAAACACACTTAAGAATGCACCTGGCATAAATCATGAAAAGCTTATTAAAAAAGGTTTTAAGAAAGAACAATTGGATGCAGTTGAACAACAACTAAAGAATGCCTTTGATATAAAATTTGTATTCAATAAATGGACCCTTGGAGAAACATTTTGTAAAGATGTGCTGAAGATTAGTGATGATCAACTTAATGATTTTTCTTTTGATCTTCTATCGCATCTTGGGTTCTCAGATAAAGATATCCTTGATGCAAATATTTACTGCTGTGGTGCAATGACTATAGAAGGAGCTCCAAGTATAAAAGACGAACACTTGAATGTTTTTGATTGTGCAAATCCGTGTGGACGGACAGGAAAAAGAGCTTTATCTGTTGATAGCCACATTTTAATGCTATCAGTTGCCCAACCATTCATTTCTGGGGCGATATCAAAAACAATCAATATGCCAAACTCAGCATCAGTAGAAGATTGTAAGAATGCTTATCTTAAATCATGGCAACTAGGATTAAAAGCGAATGCTTTATATAGGGATGGCTCCAAACTATCTCAGCCATTAAATGCTCAGATACTTGACGAAGAGTCAGATGATGAAATAGAACAACCATCTGCAGAAACTACAGTTGAAAAAATCATAGAAATAGCAGAAAGAAGAGAAAGAGAAAAATTACCCCATAGAAGAAAAGGTTATACCCAAAAAGCAGTCGTTGGTGGGCACAAAGTTTATCTAAGAACTGGTGAATATGATGACGGAAGAATTGGAGAAATCTTTATAGATATGCATAAAGAAGGCGCAGCATTTAGATCTCTTATGAACAATTTTGCAATAGCAATTTCTCTTGGATTACAATACGGCGTTCCACTAGACGAATATGTTGACTCTTTTACTTTTACGCGTTTCGAGCCAGCCGGGCTTGTGCAAGGCAATGATACAATTAAAAATGCAACATCTGTGTTAGATTATATTTTCAGAGAGCTAGCAATATCTTACCTTGAAAGAAATGACCTGGCCCACGTAGATCCAAATACTATTTCCCCTGATACAATAGGAAATGGAGAGTTGGATCACCCAGCGCCTGCAACTAAGTATATAAGTACTGGTTATGGTAGAAGTAAAAATAATAATTTATTCATTCTTCCATCAGCTGATCTCCAACTTACAGGAACAAATGATATTCTTACAGCAACTGCATCTAGCGTTAGTGTAAACAAAGAAAATGTAACTGAAACCAATACAGTTGGTGAGGCAGTTAAAATTACCGAAGAAGTTGAACAAGCATTGGATAAAAATGATCTTATAAATGAAGCACGGATAAAAGGATATGAAGGTGTCTCCTGTGATGAGTGTGCTAACTTTACGATGGTTAGAAATGGTACATGTCTAAAATGTGATACATGTGGTTCAACAAGTGGCTGCAGTTAAACACTCTGAAATCTGACTTGTATTGTATCCTTATCAAGAACTATATTTTGAGTTCGTACCATTTTGCACTCAGTCATTCGTTGAGTAAACTGAGTTATATTTTCAACACCATTTAATATAGGAACTCCATTAGGCATCACAAAATTTAATTTTATTGACAAGTGAAATTCAGTATAAAAAAAATCCTTAAAAACCAACTCATAAACTAGCCTGCCTCCAGCAATGGCAATCTTTTTTGGAAAAAAATCTAATGTGGTTAGAATTTTCCTAATACTGATATCCTTTGGATTAAAAAAAATTAAGTCCTCTTCTTTTAAATAACCTGATAAACTTGACGTAGGAACTAATTTAAACCTTTTTGGAGCTGAATATTTTTCAAAACTTTTTCTACCAAGTATGATAAGATCTGAATTATCTAAGTCAGATTGGAACATATTCCAATCAGTTTCGGATTTTAATGATTCTGGCATATTACCCTGGGAATCAGCTATACAAAAATTACTAGAAACTATTGCATGTCCAATAACGCTTGGACTTTCTTGATTATTTCTTTTCAATTGATCTAATGGAAAGTTCTTTTAATTGAGATAGAGAGACATTAGAAGGTGCACCCATCAATAAATCTTCTGCTTGTTGATTCATTGGAAACATGGTTACTTCCCTCAAATTATCTTCTTTTGCGAGCAACATGACAATTCTATCAATACCGGGTGCAATACCACCATGTGGTGGAGCTCCAAATTTCATTGCATTATACATACCAGAAAACTTATCCTCTAATATTGACTTGTCATAACCTGCAATTTCAAACGCTCTCTCCATTATTTCTGGGACATGATTTCTTATAGCACCAGATGATAATTCTATCCCATTACAAACAATATCATATTGATAAGCTAGTATGTCTAGTGGATCTTTGTTATTTAAACTTTCTAATCCACCTTGTGGCATTGAGAAGGGATTATGTGAGAATTGAAATCCACCCGTCTCATCATCTGTTTCATACATTGGATAATCAATAATCCAACAAAATTTATAAATTTTAGAGTCAATTAAATTCAAATCTTCTCCAATTTTTTTTCTTGCTTTTCCAGCGAAGTCATAAATCTTTGAGGGAATTCCACATACAAAGAATACCGCATCTTCATCATCAATACTAAGGGCATCTCTAAGTTCTTGAACTCTTTCTTCACCTATATTGTTAGCAATTGGCCCCATTCCTCCCCCATCTTTAAAAAAGATATAACCAAGTCCTGGCTGCCCCTCACCTTGCGCCCATGAATTCATTCTATCACAAAATGCTCTACTGCCACCTTTAGGAGCGGGTATTGCCCATACTTCATTTTTTCTATACCACTCTGCTTCATCTTTTGTGCTTTCAAGCATGTTTGCAAATATTCTAAAACCTGATCCATCAAAAATATGGCTTATATTCATCATTTCTATCGGGATACGGAGATCTGGTTTATCAGACCCATATTTCTTTAGAGCATCTATAAATGGAATCTTAGGTATATCTTTGTCAACAGTCATATCCTGAGCAAACTCATCAAAAACACCCACCATTACTGGCTCAATTGCATTAAAAACATCTTCTTGAGTTACAAAGCTCATTTCAATGTCCAATTGATAAAATTCGCCTGGAGATCTGTCGGCTCTTGCATCTTCATCTCTAAAACACGGAGCTATTTGAAAATATTTATCAAAACCAGCCATCATAATTAATTGCTTAAATTGCTGAGGTGCCTGAGGTAATGCATAGAATTTTCCTGGATGGAGTCTTGAGGGAACTAGAAAGTCTCTCGCCCCTTCTGGACTAGAAGCAGTTAGAATAGGCGTCTGATATTCATTAAAACCCTGATCTGTCATTCTTTTTCTAATTGATTGAATGATTTTTGATCTAAGTATTATATTATTGTGTATTTTTTGTCTTCTTAGATCTAAGAACCTGTATTTTAGTCGAATATCTTCAGGATAGTCTGGTTCACCAAAAACAGGTAAAGGTAATTCTTCTGCTTTGGATAGAATATCAACATTGTCTATAAAGAGTTCAATTTCGCCAGTTTTAAGGGTTTTATTTACTGTCTCTGGTAGCCTGGCCCTTACAGTTCCTGTTATACAAATTACCCATTCGGATCTGATAGTTTCCACAAGTTCAAAAACTTTTGAACCAGGTTCTACAACACATTGGGTTAAACCATAGTGATCTCTAAGATCAATAAACAACAAGTCACCATGATCTCTTATTCTGTGCACCCATCCGGATAACCTTACTGTTTGGTCAATATTAGCGGATCTTAGTTCATCACATTTATGTGTACGATAGTTATGCATTTTTATTATTGAATATCCAAAATTTAAAAGTGAATTAAGCTCAGTAAATATATATATTTAATTGATAAGTGTTACAATTAAATTAATTAAAAATGCAGATAATTGATACCCAAAAAAAATTAGAAAACAATATACAGCTGATAGACTCTGAGAAGATAATTGGTGTTGATACTGAATTTGTAAGGGAAAAAACATACTGGCCTGAACTTTCATTAATTCAAATTGTTAGTGAATCCCTTGAATTGATAATCGATATACAATCAGGATTAGATCTCACAAAATTATGGGAGGTTTTTAGGAATAAAAAAATTTTGAAAGTATTTCACTCATGCAAACAGGATATTGAAGCAATTTATTACCTATCAGGTGTAATACCAATTTCTGTATATGATACTCAAATTGGTGCAATGTTTTGTGGTTATAATGAACCTATATCATATGCCAAAATTGTAGAAGACTTTTTGAATGTAAAATTAGATAAAGATTTACAATATTCAGAATGGGGCAAACGCCCCCTGAAAAAAGAAATGTATGAATACGCTATAAATGACGCAAAATATTTGATTAGATTACAGAAACTTCTTGAACAGAAGATTGGAAACGATCAAAAAAAATATTGGCTTGATGAAGAATTCTCAGACTTCAATTTTATTGAAGAGTTTAAAAAAAGAAAAAAACTAAAAAAAAGTGACCTATATAACTTAGAAAATTATATAATTGAGCATAATGGACAGGAGCTCAAAAAATTTAGAGAGGATGTAGCCATTTTAAAGAATATCACTCGAAAATTTATACTTTCAGACAAAGAAATACACAATATACAAAAAGAAAAACCCAATGATATCAATGAACTAAACTATTTCGTTGACTCTAGAAGCTATATTAAAAAAGATGAGGATATCTATAAATTATTTGCAAATTTGGTATTTTCTACCAATGACCATACCAACCTAGTAAATAAAAAACATAAAATAAAATTAACAAAACAACAAAAAAACATGATTAGAGAATTGGATTTCAAACTTATTGAGACATCTGCAGACTTACAGATTTGCCCATACTTATTAGCAAGCAAGCTTGATATTAAGGCTTTCGTTCAAAATAATGATAAAAATGTTAAATTTCTGAATGGTTGGAGATATGATGCTTTTGGTAAATTAGCCATCAAGTCTGTACAAAAACCTTAATGTTTTAAATCATGAAATATTTAATATGGATAAGGGATATCTGCAGTCTAATTAATAATATTCAATCAAATAAGGTAAATTAGTATATTTTGATAATCTTTTCAGTCTATACGCAGAATTGCCGGTCCCCATGGGCATCATATCTTTTGGCAGTGTAAATAATATTTTATTATCTTTTATATCAATACTGGTTTTTTTTAGAGATTGGTATGATGATATACTTATAGAATGAGCAAATGCAATCAATTCGCCAACTAAGATAGCGTAATATTGCTGGTCTTTAGTAATTAGTTTTCTTTTACTATTTAGATCTTTCTTACGAAATTGATCTATGTATTGCGAAGCAATTGCAACAGACATTACTACTCTTTCTTGATGGCTTATTCCATATATTATAGCTTGCTCCAATCTTTGTATGGAATAAAGACTTCTAAACTTTGAATTTGTATTGATTGCAATATCGCTTAAATGAAAAATTGCCCTTAGCAACCGATCACCAATATAATTTTCATCACTCATTACCTTATTCAGAAATGAGTACGACCAATCAAATAATGAATCATTGTATTTTCTTCCTCTTAAGCTGTTATTCATCAGCCTTTCTATACTTATTTTAAGTGGATCTCCATGTAGTATCCTCTTATCAGAAAATTTTATTAGGACCCCTTCCCTAAGTCCTTGTGAGGAAAAGATCACTCTCTTAATATTTAATTGCTTTAATAACCTTATCATAATAACGGCACCATAAGGAATTGTGTTCAGGCGATGGTCTGATATTGAAAGCTTCATTTTTGAATTGGTTTTAATAGACTGAACCATACTGACTAATGCCTTTTGAAGCTTATTTGCAGAAATTGAGAAACCATCAACAATGTTTATAGGATGATTACTCTTTTTAATTATAAGCCTTGCTATTGATCTCCAGGTCCCTCCAACAGCATATAAAATTTCATTATCATTAAATAAATTAATATGGTCTTTAATTTCGCTATCTATTCTATTATCTAGTTGTTTACTTAGTGGCTCATATTCTCCAAATTGAAGGGTTCCAATTGGCAAGCTAACTGCTTCTTTGGAAAGATCATTTTCTACTTGAATAATTTCAAGACTTCCGCCTCCTAAATCTGCCACCACTCCATTGACCTTGATATTACTTCTGATCGTGCCAAGTGCTGAAATATGAGCTTCTTCCAACCCAGATAAAATTATAATTTTTTGATCAATTATCTTTTCAGCATACTCTACGAAAATACTATAGTTCTTTGCCTTACGAACAGCCTCTGTTGCAACGGCATACACATCATTAACTCCCACCTGATCCAATAATATCTTAAATCTCTGAAGTAGGATGAATGTTTTTTTGGTTGCCTTCGAAGTCAGTTTGCCACTTCTTTTGTTATATTTACCAAGCTCACAGATTTCTCTTTCATTGTAGAGTGTAATTGGAAGTTTTTTTTCGATTTTATAAATGACGAGTCTAACTGAATTTGAACCAATATCTATTACAGCCCTGAGTTCATGATTTTTATGGGTATTGCTGAAACTCATGCTAATAAGTCTTTATTTATGTATGGATTTTCCTCTACCGGATAAACTTGGGTTGTTGATAAAATAATCATGGGCATCAAATCTAGTAGAATTATTTGTATCTTTTTTTCGTATGCTATTCCCATTAGATAACAAAGTCCAAGAGTTTTCAGTATCTTTAATATTTGCTAACATAATTTGATCAAGTATCTGCCTGTGAACAGTCTTATTATCAATTCTTGCTAAGAACTCGACTCTTCTATGGAGATTCCTTGGCATCAAGTCTGCCGATGAAATAAACACATTAGCTGAGTCAGATGGGAGGCGGTTACCATTCCCAAAGCAATATATTCTAGAATGTTCCAAAAACCTTCCAATAATACTTTTTACTTCAATGTTTTCTGACAAACCTTTTAAACCAGGGACAAGACAACAAATACCTCTAACAACAATGCTTATTTTGACTCCAGCTGAACTCGCTTTGTAGAGTAAATCAATTATATTCTGATCAATAAGTGAGTTCATTTTTAACCAAATATTGGCTTCTCCTCCTGACTCCGCAATTTTGATTTCATTATTAATCTCATTAATAAGTGTTGTATGCAAATTAAATGGTGACATAGAAATGTTAGACATTTTTCCAGGCTCCACATATCCAGTAACATAATTGAATAATTGATTAATATCTTTTGCAATATTTTGATCTGCCGTGAAAAATGATAAATCAGTATAAATTTTTGCATTTATTGGATGATAGTTACCAGTACCAAGATGAGTATAAGTTACAAGTTTACTATTTTCTTTTCTAACTATTAATGTGGCTTTAGCATGAGTTTTTAGCTCCAAGAACCCAAATATTACATGCACACCAGCACGTTCCATATCTCTCGCGAACTTTATATTAGTCTCTTCATCGAATCTTGCTTTCAATTCAATGACGGCGGTTACAGTCTTCCCAGATTGGGCAGCGTCAATCAATGCCCTTACTATTGGAGAATTGTCACTAGTTCTGTATAGAGTTTGTTTAATTGTTAGCACATCCGGATCTTGTGAAGCTTGTTGCAAAAATTGAACAACAACATCAAAGGACTCATAAGGATGATGTACAATAATATCTTTTTGTTTGATCGCCGCAAAACAGTTACCGTTATGTTCTCTAATTCTTTCGGGGAATCTAGGAGAGAATTTTTTATAAGAATAAAGTGATGATGGATTTATTTTTGTTAACTCCCTTACGCTTTCAAGACCAAGTATTCCATCAATCTCTTTTACAAAATAATCTTCTACATTCATTTCATTCTTAATAAATTCCATTAGCAGACTAGATGTTTGATTTTCAATTTCGACATAAACAACTTCACCTCTCTTCCTCCTTTGAAGTGCTTCTTCATAAAAGACAACTAAATCCTCTGATTCCTCTTGAATTTCTATTTCTGTATCTCTCAATATTCGAAATTTTGTTATATCAAATATTTTTTTATTTGGAAAAAGGTCGCTCGCAAAGAGTTCTACCAAATCTTCAACGGTAATAAATGTTTTTTGTTTTTCCACCTCATTAACAAAAATAAAGCGTTCAATTGTTGAAGGAATTGGAAGTATTACATAGAGATTTTCATCTTTACTTTTTTTTGATACACCGTTCATTACAAAAGCCATTGTAAGTCCAAGATTTGGTATAAATGGGAAAGGATGTGCTGGATCAATTGCTATCGGACTTAGAACAGGAAGTATACTATCTAAGAAATACTGTTTTAGTGATGCTTTCTGTTCCTGACTTATTTGGTTTAATTTTAATATATTGATATTAACATTTTTAAGTTCACTAGATAAGTCCCCCCATATTGAATATTGTGTGTCAATTAGTGTGCTGATTTGTGTATTTGTTGCCTGCACTTGTTCATGTGGAGATTTTCCATCTATACTTAATTCTGAAACACCTGATTTATATTGACCGACTAGACCAGAAAATCTTACATTAAGAAATTCATCTAAATTTGTTGCAGATATTGATAAAAAATTCATCCTCTCATGCAGCGGCAAATCTCTATCTGAGGCTAAGGAAAGGACTCTGTCATTGAATTTTAACCATGATAATTCGCGATTAAAATACTGCAATTTATCTGTTTTAATATTATTAAGCATCATTCATAATTATTTGAAGTATTTATTAACTCGCTCACTAAAGGTACTGTAATTGGTCTTTTTTCTTCCATTGATTTTTCATTTATTCTCTTAATCAGTAAAATAATATCTGAAATTGAACGATCGACCCTCCTGAGTAAAAATTTTATAACTTTTTCATCTACCATAATATTCTTATCAGAAAAAATCTTTAAAATAATTATTTCAAGCAAATAGTCATCAGGCGTATCAATTTTAACAGGAGAAAATGACCTTATTCTGGAATTTAAGTCAGGTATTATGGTTATTAAACTAGTTGGAGAGAACTTAGATGTTAAGAGTAAGCT
>JADHLM010000014.1 GCA_016780665.1 Hyphomicrobiales bacterium
AAACTTGATTATATTTCTCAGATAGATCAGCAATTAATTCAGGGTATTTAGCAATTAAAGCTGATTTTACTTTATGAATTTTATGCAAATCACCTGTTGTAAATGGAACAAAATAATCAAAATTTAATGGAAGCAATTTAGCTGTTTCAAAACATACGCAGTAAGCGCCTACATCAAGCAAACCTTTTTCGACAGCTTCAAGAGTATCAAACACACCCGCGATAGTGCCACCATAAGCTTCAATAAATTTAATATTATGATCTGTTTCTGCAGCCACTCTTTCAATAACATTTGGAACGAATACATTTTCTAAGTTCCTAACATATGGTGTTGGTGCAGAAGGATGACCTGTACCAATCCTGAGAGTGAAGTTATCTGCAGAAGCTGATGAAATAAATGCTGTTGAGAACACTGCTACAGCACTTAATAAACTTAAAATAGTTTTTTTCATGAATAACCTCCCTAATGTTTTCATAAAACATACTCCAATTAGAAGCATGGAATTAATATTAAACTATCTTAGCCAGGAATTGTCAACAGTCGGATGATCCTATACAAAGTTGGTAAGCCAACTTGCTATTTCTGGAAAAATCACGATTAAGATCATAACAAACAACATCATAATCCAATAAGGAATTGAACCAGCGAATATTTCTCTGAGAGCCACATCATCTCCAGATCCAGCAAGAACTCCTTTAACTGTGTAAACAATAAGTCCAAATGGGGGAGTTAGCAAACCGGCTTCAATAGCTAATATACCAAATATTGCAAATGCATAAGGGTCCATACCACTTGATAAAGTAATAAATAACGGAACTGTAAGTAATATTATAGATATTGAGTCAAGAAGCATGCCAAGAACTAACCAAATTATAGCCATAAAGATTAAAATCCAAAGCCCTTCTAGACCTATTGATTGCAGTGCTGTTACTATGATTCCGTGGATATCAGCAAGTGATAAGAACTTTGAATACATACCAGCAGCAATTAATAATATCATAATTGGAGCTGAAGTCTTACCTGCATCAAGGGTACATTCAGCAAGTTGTCTAAAATTTAAACCCTTAAAATAGGCAATTACCATAGCAAATAATGCACCCATTCCAGCAGCTTCAGTTGCGGTGAATATACCACCCCAAATACCCCCTAAGACCATGAAAATTAGAACTACAATTGAGAGCCCAGAATAAATTTGTGACTTATTAAGAGGTTCTATATCCCCTATATCTTCTGGTTCAGGAGCAATTGATGGCTTTAATTTTGCTGAAATCATATTATATGCTGCGTACAATGATGCCAGAATTATGCCAGGAATAACACCAGCCACAAATAACTTACCAATTGAGTCTTCTGTAATAATCCCCCATACAATTAATAGAACGCTTGGTGGTATTAGCATGCCAAGACACGCACTTCCAGCAATTGATCCTAGCGCAAAAGAATGTTTATAACCTGCATTCTTCATCTCTGGCCAAGCTATTCTTGTGAAGGCTGCAGCTGATGCAATTGATGTCCCAGTTACAGCAGCAAAAGCCGCATTACCAGTCACGGTCGCAACACCTAATCTACCTGGCACGCCTCGTAAACCTTTATTGATGAGAGTATATAAATCTGCAGCTGCTCCACTTTTAGATAAAAAATCTCCCATAAGAACAAATAAAGGTATCGTCATAAAAATGTGATTTCGAATTAATTCATATGCAGCGCCGCCTACCAAGCTAGCCGCTAGATATACGTTTCCAAAAATAATATATGTCCCAATCATTGCTGTTGCACCTAGTGCTAGTGCAATATGTATACCAGCAAATATTGCAAGCAGCATACCAAACAATGTGACCATCATTAACAATTCTAAATCCATTTTATTATCCTATAAATGCGGTTCAACTTGTTCATTTGGATCTTGAGCAAGTGGAGTATTATCCGTTCCTAACAGAGCTCTGCTGGCAAGATTTACATATATTAGTGTTACAATGAGTGATGAGAATACTATGACAGTTCTAATTATATATACTGGAAACTCAACAGCACCAATCCCCTGATACTCTTTTATTTCCCATCCCCGTATCATATCAGACCAACCTCCTACTGCAATACCCAAGAATAATGCAAAACCGATCACGTAAGAAAGAAAGTTTAAGCTCATTCTGAAACGTTTCTTCACAAAACCAAATAGTATAGTTGTTCTTAGCATTGTACCGGCAACAATAGCGAAAGGAACTTGAAGAAAAACAATAGCAGGTACAGAGTTTTGAACAATTTGATCAGCGCCTAGGAACAGTCCAAAATTTCTAAAAGCAACTTCAGCTGCAATAGTTAGCGCAACAAACACCAACCAGATAGCAGCAATTATCTGAAGATAATCTGTTATCCTTCTTATAAAAAGATCTAGCTTGTTCAAATATATCTTAGCTTTTTCAAATATGTTACCCAATTACATAACCTCTATCTATTTCTTAATTGAATAGAAAATAGCTGTTTATTATTAACTTATCAGGATGTATTGTAAAGACTAATTTTTTTCAACAATATGTAATATACGTTTTATGGCGACCCCGCGAGGACTCGAACCTCGGACCTTCAGATTAGAAATCTACTGCTCTATCCAACTGAGCTACGGGGCCATAATAAATAATTAGTGAGTCCACTTATCTTTTCTATCAAATTTAAAGTTATCTGAATAAGACTTTGCAAAATACTTCTTCTTTGTTTCACTAATTAAATTATATTCAATATTATTTTTATTTGCATAATTGATTGCATCCTCAATATTGTCAAAATAAAGTCTAACCTGCTCAGAGGTATCAGATGAACCAGTCCAACCCATTAATGATTCTTTAAATTTATTTTTTTCTTTATGAAATTCAAGAATCCATTTCTTAGATCTACCCAAACCAGACTGCATCGGTGTTTTTGTAGGTTTATATATTTTTGCTTTCATTTTTAATAAATCAAACATCATTTATAGAATATTGGTCGGGGCGGAGAGATTCGAACTCCCGACCCACTGGTCCCAAACCAGTTGCGCTACCAGGCTGCGCTACGCCCCGTCACTTGATATATATAACAAATGTATATTTTATGAAATAAAAAAATTACAAAATAAACAGGTCCGCCACAGCTCCATCTTATACATTAATATAAAATATTGATTCTTGAGAAAATACAAAAAGTAAATTTTGAAATTATCTTATTTTTGTGGATTTATTGTTAGAAGATAATGGCGCTCCCTAGGGGAATCGAACCCCTCTTTCAAGGTTGAAAACCTTGCGTCCTAACCGATAGACGAAGGGAGCGTTATCGAATATATAATTAGTATATTCATTAATTGCAAGCAAGCGTTTTATTTATTAAGTGCGGCATCTTCTATGATTATTTGAGGGGTGATTTTATTAAGCCATTGGTTTAAAGACAACTTCCCCAAGAAATCTATCCTTTGATATGAATTTTCAATAATAAATTTTCCCAAGGGCATATCAAAACTTCTAAAGGATATGGCTTCTAGATTAAATCCATTGTCGTCTTGGATTTTAAATTTAAGGTGTTGATTTTTTAATACACTTAATCCAATTATTTTATGCTTTGGAAAAATAAACTTCGGTTCTTCAAAACCATTTCCATAGGGACCAAATTCTAACAAGCCCTTTACATAATCAGTATTAACTGCAGATGACATGAGGAGACCGTCAACCATAACAATCTTTCTTTTACTTTCAATTTTGAATTTATCTTCAGAAAGATAACGATGGAACTCCATGAGTTTATTTTTGGAAATTTTAAAGCCAGCAGCCATACTGTGCCCTCCGCCTGAAATTAAAATACCATTTAGGACTGCCTCTTCGATAGCTTTGCCAATGTTAATATCGCCAACTGATCTAGCTGACCCTGTCATTACATTGTCGTCTTTATTAACAGGGGTTAAGACACAAGTTGTTTTATTGTAACGTGATGAGATTCTTGATGCTATTAAACCAATAACACCCACGTGCCAACTTTCTGATGACAAGATAATAATATTATTCTTCTTTTCCATGTCTTCATACTGTGAGACCGCCTCTTCTGTATTGTTGTTTTCAATAGCAATTCTCTTGGAATTAAGTTCCTCAAGTTGGTTTGATATATTCTCACAAATTTCTTTTGAATTGGATGTCAATAATTCAAAACCAAGTTTAGATTGTCCCATTCTGCCACCTGCGTTGATCCTTGGTCCAATTAAGTAACCGAGGTCACTTGATGTAATTTCATCAGAAGATTTTAATTTGCTAATGATGGTTTCCAAACCGAGATTTTTATATTTTTTGTAAAGTGCTAAACCCTGTTTAATGATAGCCATGTTGAGTTTTTGTAATGGAACAATATCAGCTACTGTAGCTAAAGCAGTTAATGGTAAATATTTAAGTAAATCAATTTTATGCATTTCATAGTGTTCAATAGCTATCTCTTTAAGCATTCTATTAATAGAAATAACAGCAAGGAAAACTACTCCAGCAGCAGATAGATAGCCAAGATTACTGTTATCATCATTTCTATTTGGATTTACATTTATAGCACCCAATTCATTTGTATTATCAGTTTGATGATGATCAAAAATTATAAAATCTATATCTGGGAAATTTTTGATAATTTCGTGAGAGTTTGATCCACAGTCGACTGTAATGATTAAGTCTACTCCAAATTCTTTTAAGTTGTTAATTAGATTCTCATTTGGACCATACCCATCTGTAAAACGATCAGGTATTCTAACAACTACAACTAAGTCATTGTTCAACAAGAAATCATACAGAATACTAGCTGAAGTTATTCCATCTACATCGTAATCTCCAATTATACCAATTACCTCCTTATTAATAATGGCTTTGCAGACTCTATTCGAAGCTAGTTCCATATCCTCCAAAATATGTGGATCAGGCAGATTGTTTTTTATTGTTAAGTCGGTAATATTTTTAAATTCGTTTTCATCAACTGACCTGTTTATTAAGATATTTAGATAGGTTTTATCTATATTAAATTCTTTTGAGAGTGAGTTGAGATAGCTTTCATTGAATATATTAACGCACCATATTCTATTTGAGATAGTGTTCGTGAATTCAATTAGGTTTTTATGAGGATCGACTGATTGCATCGATCTGTTTTATTTGAAGTTATTATATTCTGTTTTAATATGACGTACAGTACCGGAATTCGATCTCATAACAAGCGTCTCGACGTATATTTTATTTTCATAAAATTTAACTCCACTTAACATGGAACCATCGGTTACACCACTGGCAGAAAATATGGCATCTTTTGAAACCAGTTCATGCAAATTATACTTTTTATTTAAATCATCAATACCCATTTTCATTGCTCTGATTTCTTCATCACTATTGTTAATTACCAATCTGGCTTGCATTTGACCTCCAATACACTTTAAGGCAGCTGCTGCCAATACACCTTCGGGCGCCCCTCCAATACCCATATACATATCAATGTTCGTTTCAATAGGATCAGTTGTTGCAATTATACCAGCGACATCACCATCTGGAATTAAGTAAACAGAAGCGCCAACTCTTCTTGAGGATTCTATGTGTGATGCGTGTCTATCACGATCCAAGATGCAGACAGTAATTTCTTCAGGAGATACACCCTTTGCTTTTGCTAGCGAAATAATATTTTCAGATGGAGAAGCATCAAGATCTACAACACCATCTTGGTAGCCAGGGCCAATAGCAATTTTACTCATATAGGTATCAGGTGCGTTCAGCATACCTCCTGCCTCTGTTATGGCAAGTACAGCTAAAGAATTTGGCATTGCTTTGGCGCATAATGTGGTGCCCTCTAGTGGGTCTAGTGCAATATCAAGCTTAGGTCCATTTCCAGTTCCAACCTTCTCTCCAATATAAAGCATTGGGGCTTCATCTCTCTCGCCTTCACCAATAACTACAACACCATCCATTTTGATGCTATTCAGTGCCGTTCGCATAGCGTCAACAGCAGCTTGATCTGCAGATTTTTCATCACCACGACCACGTAATTTTGCTGCCGATATAGCTGCATTTTCTGTAACCCTCACTATTTCAAGGGTGAAAGATCTATCCATTGATTATTCCTAATTTAATCTTCGATTATTATTATATTAGGAGAGAGTGGGCTGTAGTTATTCTTATTGATCTCTTCCACAGCTTTGTTTATTGAGTTTACATCAGTCAAACTAGATATGATTGTAATTGGCACTAAATTATTTTCTTTCATTTTTTTAGATATGCGCTGTGTGATATCATCAATTGAAATATTATATCTTGCCATTGCATTTGTTATTGAAGCCATGGTCCCAGAAACATCCGGCAAAAAAAGTCTTAAATAAAAACGATTTGAGTTTATTGATTTAGATTTTATATTTTTTTCTAGCTTATTAGAAGAGATGCCTAAAGTAGGATATTTTGTCTCATTAGCTAAATCAAATAGGTCACTTATCACAGATGAAGCAGTCGGCAGCCTTCCTGCACCAGGACCCGCAAGCATTAACTCACTAAAAAAATTCCCTCGGATAAATATTGCATTCTTTTCCATGTCAACCATTGCAAGATTTGAGTCCATTGGAAGGAGAGTTGGTCTAACAACCTGGATAACTTCACCATTATTTTGTTTTTTTGAAACACCTAATAATTTTATTTTAAACCCGTAATCCTTTGCTGCGATTATATCATCTAATTCAATTTTAGTGATTCCTTGTATATCAACATCCTTAAAATTTATTTCTTTTGAGTATGCAACACTAGATAATATTGCAAGTTTATGAGCCGTGTCATAGCCTTCTATATCAAAAGTCGGATCTGACTCAGCAAAACCCAGATCCTGTGCTGATTTTAGTGCATTACTGAAACTTACGCCATCTCGTTCCATTGAAGTTAATATGTAATTACATGTACCATTTAGAATACCATAAATCGCGGAAATATTATTTGATGCAGTACTTTCTTTTAGTGTTTTTATTATTGGAATTGCACCTGCTACTGCAGCTTCAAATAAGATTTTTACATTATTTTCTTCTGCTAGATTAACAAGTTGATTTCCATGCTTAGCAATTAATGCTTTATTGGCTGTAATGACATGCTTTTTATTTTTGAGGGCAGCTTCGACAACCTGAAGGGCTATACCCTCCTCTCCACCAACTAATTCTATAATTACATCAATATCCGGATTTAGTGATAGCTCGAGTGGATTATCAAACCATGGGTAAGTACTAATTTCTATATCACGTTTTCTGTTCTTGTTTTGTGCACAGACTCCCGTAATTCTAAACTTTGTTTCTGTTTTGTCTTCAATTGAATTTAAATTTTCATTTAAAATTTGAAGCACTCCTTGCCCTACGCTCCCAAGACCGACAATACCAATTTTAATTTCTTTCATTATTTATATATAAATTATTTTTATTATTTATTCTTATTTATTCGATTCAAAAAGATGCTTCTTTATATTTCTTGCTGCTTGTCTAATACGATGTTCATTTTCAACTAAAGCAATTCTTACATAACCCTCTCCTTCTGTTCCAAAGCCGACCCCAGGAGAAACTGCTACCATTGTTCTTTTCAGAAGAAGCTTTGAGAATTCTACTGAGCCTAATTCTTTGAACTGATCTGGGATAGGTGCCCACGCAAACATCGATGATGCAGGCTCAGGTATTTTCCATCCCGCGTTCGAAAAAGATTTTATAAGAACATCTCGTCTAGATTTATAAACCTTTCTAATTTCATCAACGCAATCCTGCGGACCGTTGAGAGCCGTAGATGCAGCAACTTGGATTGGGGTATATGCCCCATAGTCTAGATATGATTTTACTCTAATGAGAGCTGAAATAATTCTTGAATTACCTACAGCAAAACCAATTCTCCATCCAGGCATGGCATATGTTTTTGACATTGATGTGAACTCTACTGATACAGACTTTGCACCACTGATTTGAAGAATTGATGGTGGTGGATTATCATCAAAATATATTTCCGAGTAAGCCAAATCAGACAGTATTATAAGATCATGCTTCTTACAAAATTTAACAATATCCTTATAGAAATCTAATGTAGCATTTATTGCCGTCGGGTTTGATGGATAATTAACTACTAAGACTTTGGGTTTTGGAAATGAATTTAATACCTCATTCTCTAACGCACGCATGAAATTTTCATCAGGTGAAGCTGGCATATTCCTTATTACGCCACCAGATATAATAAAACCAAATTGATGAATAGGGTAAGTTGGATTAGGTGCAAGAATAATATCACCAGGGGCTGTAATAGCCTGAGCAATATTTGCGAAACCCTCTTTAGATCCAAGAGTTGCCACTATTTCTGTTGAAGGATCTAATTTAACACCAAACCTTCTCTCGTAATATGCTGCCTGCGCTCTAAGCAAACCAGGGATGCCTTTTGATGCACTATACCTGTTTGTTTTTGGTTTATTGATAGTTTCAATAAGCTTTTCTCTTATATGGATAGGAGTTGGCATATCTGGATTACCCATCCCAAGATCAATGATATCATCACCTGCAGCTCTACAGGTTGCTTTGAGTTTGTTTACACTCTCAAATACATAAGGTGGCAATTGCTTTATTCTATGGAATTCAGTGCTCATATCTGGACAATAACATGTTTTTTTCCATTATGAGTATTAATACAAATTTGTTAAAAATCAAGGAAATAGAGAAATATGACTAATCCCGAGTTCTTCTGGATAGCCTAAAATCAAATTCATATTTTGGATTGCTTGTCCACTTGATCCTTTTACAAGATTATCAATTGCTGATATGACCACAAGAGTACCTCTAATTCTTCCTGGAACTATTGATATATGGCAACTATTAGAGCCCCTAACATTAATTGTATTTGGTAAAACTCTGTCTTCTAATATCGATATAAACTTCTCATCTTTATAAATTTTAATATAAATTTCTGTTATTTCTTCATATCCAATCTGTTCTTCTGTTTTAAGATGTGAAGTAATTAATTCACCTCTGTTCATTGGAACAAGATGAGGCACAAAATTAATTCTTGATTCTTTCTGCGTTATCTTGCTAATTTGTTGTTCAATTTCTGGAATATGCCTGTGACCCGTCGCGCTATATGGCCTTAATGATTCTGATATTTCTGAGAAAAGTAGATCCCTTTTTGGACTTCTACCAGCTCCTGTTACACCAGATTTCGCGTCTACAGTAATATTCATACAATCAACTAAATTTTCTTTCAAGAGAGGATATAACCCTAACAAAGTTGCAGTTGGGTAGCACCCTGGGCATGCAACTAATTTAGATTTTTTAATTTCTGATCGATTTAATTCTGTTAAACCATAAGTAAACTTTTTTAAATAGTCACTAGAGCCGTGTTTGAAATTATACCAATTAGTATAATCTTCCACGTTCTCAAGTCTAAAATCAGCGGATAAATCTATAATTATCTTATTTGGGGGTAGTTCTAAAAATATTTCATGAAACATACCATGAGGTAAGCAACTAAAAATCACATCAACATTGTCCCAGTTAACATCTTCCCATTTTTGAAGGCAGATAGTGGTTTTACCAGTCAGATAAGGAAATATTTCTTGTAAGGTTTGCCCCGCGTGGTTATTTGCGGTTGCAAATTCAAGCCTAACATTTGGATGGTTGATTAATAATCTTATTAAATCTGAACCTGTATAACCAGAAGCACCTATAACACCAATTTTTATTAGATCAGTCATTTAAAACCTATTATGCTCCCATAAAAGATACCATCTATCATTATAAGGACAAAGAAGAATGAAGTCGAATAGGAATATTCCTATCTTTTTGAGAATTGGAAGCTTCTTCTAGCTTTTGCCCTACCATATTTCTTACGTTCTACTACTCTTGAGTCTCTGGTAAGAAATCCGCCTGATTTTAATACAGTACGATTTTGTGGATCATAATTTAATAGTGCTTTTGATATTCCATGTCTGATGGCGCCTGCCTGACCAGATAAACCACCACCTGAAACTGTACATGTGATATCAAATTTATCTTTATTATCAGTTGCATTTAATGGCTGTTGAACTATCATTCTTAATACTGGTCGAGCAAAGAATACTTCAAATTTCTTTCCGTTAATAGAAACCTGACCATTACCTGGCTTAATCCATACTCTTGCAACTGCATTTTTTCTTTTGCCTGTAGCATAAGCACGCCCAAGGTTATCAATTTTTTTCTCATAAATAACAGAACCAGATATCTCAATATCTTCAACTTGTGTTTCTTGATTAACGGCTTCGAGTATTTCCTCGTTTATTTCCACAACCATTCTAGTTTCTCCTTGAATTCTTTATGTTTTTTTCAGCAAAATTTACCAGTTCCGGTTGTTGTGCCTCATGAGGATGTACGCCGCCAGCATATACCTTTAGATTCTTGAGTTGTTTTCTTGACAATGGACCTCCAGGTAGCATACGTTGTACCGCTTTTACAATTACACGCTCAGGAAATTTACCATCTAATATGTCAGCCGCAGAACGACTTTTAATACCACCTGGGTAACCAGTATGCCAGTAGTAGGTTTTGTTTTCTCTCTTTAGACCTGTAAGATGTATTTTTTCTGCATTAATGATTATTACATTGTCACCGCAATCTACATGTGGTGTAAAATGTGGTTTATTTTTTCCTCTCAGGACATTTGCAACATGAGAAGCTAATCGTCCTAAAACAAGTCCATCTGCGTCAATAAGAATCCAATTTTTTTTGACATCTGATGGTTTAATACTGATCGTTTTCATATTTTCCTCTTATAAATAATGCATAAATACAATAACCAGGAATAATGTCAATTAATTTCTTTTTATTAAATAAAAACAATAAATTATGTTTACGGTATTATAATACCTCTATAAGAAAATATAAATAACTAGTACATTTTTTAATTGAATTTTAAACAACTTCTTGCCAAACATAAAATAAAATATAATTCTAATTAAGTGAAAAAAATTAGCATAAATTTACACTCTTCAATAAAAAGATAAAATCATAAAATAAAATAAACATGATAAGTTAGGCACATAATAAAATAGGGAGAACTTATATGACAGACTCAAAGGGTTTTAATACCAAAGCAATCCACTCTGGCGCAGCTCCGGATCCAACAACAGGCGCAAGAGCTACACCAATTTATCAAACTACATCATATGTATTTGAAAATAATGACCATGCAGCAGACTTATTCGCTGGAAGGGCTTTTGGTAATATATATACAAGAATTATGAATCCCACTCAGGATGTGCTCGAAAAACGAGTTGCAGAACTTGAGGGTGGAACAGCAGCATTGGCAGTTGCTTCTGGACATGCAGCACAATTCCTCGCGTTTCATCCATTAATGAGTCCTGGAAATGAATTCATTGCATCCAATAAGCTATATGGCGGGTCAATAAATCAATTCAACCATTCATTCAAAAAATTTGGTTGGAATGTTCAATGGGCAAATGAGAATGAAATTGACAGCTACAAGAGACTAGTAAATGAGAAGACGCGAGCTATTTTTGTTGAATCAATTGCAAATCCTGGAGGCATAATTACTGATTTGGAACCTATTGCCAAAGTAGCCGAAGATGCTGGTGTACCGCTTATAGTTGATAACACCATGGCCACACCGTATCTTTGTAAACCATTTAATCATGGCGCAAATATCATAATCCATTCATTAACTAAATTTCTGGGTGGCCAGGGTAATTCAGTTGGCGGGATTATTGTTGATGGTGGAAACTTTGATTGGTCTAAGAATGATAAATACCCTGATTTAAGCCAACCCCATCCGAGTTATCATGGTTTAAAATTTCATGAAACATTCGGTGGAATGGGATATGCCATAGTCTGCAGATTCCTTGCTTTAAGAGATCTTGGCCCCGCAATTTCTCCATTCAATGCATTCTTAATTTTAAATGGAATAGAAACCGTTCCATTAAGAATGAAACAACATTCATCAAATGCACTCGAAGTGGCTAAGTTCCTTGAATCACACTCAAAAGTTTCATGGGTTAGTTATGCTGGCTTAGAATCAAATAAATACAATAATTTGGCGAAAAAATATTGTCCTAGTGGTTCTGGAGCCGTCTTTACTTTCGGACTTAAGGGTGGCTTTGATGCTGGCGTAAAACTTGTAAACGAGGTTAAATTATTTAGCCATCTGGCTAATATAGGCGACGCGAAGAGCCTAATCATCCATCCGTCTTCAACAACGCATAGCCAACTAACTGAAGAACAACTTGAAGCCGCTGGAGCAGGTAAAGATGTTGTCAGATTGTCTGTTGGGATTGAGGATGTATCCGATATTATCACTGACCTTAAAGAGGCGCTTGATAAAGTTTAATCTCACATAAATTTAACAGAAAGAATTGGCGTAATGCAAAAAGGTAGACCAGCACTGCGCCAATTTGATGAATTATTCCTAGATATATCGGCACTTGATACAAAATTGCAAAAATACCGAACACAATCTGTAAAAAAATGAATAAAAATAAATATTGCGTTGATTTATAGATTATTTTACTTGATAGTCGTCTCATCCATTTAAGTTGAACAAAAATCAATATAATAATAAAATATGCAAGCATTCTGTGATCAAATTGTACTGTTAGTATATTCTCGAAAAAATTTAGATACCATGTAGTCATTGCAAAGAGACCATCTGGTATTATTTCACCGTCTAATAAAGGCCAAGTGTTATAGCTTTTGCCAGCTCTGAGTCCTGACATAAAAGCACCAAAAATAATTTGTAGAAAAATAAAACCAACTAACAGATAAGAGGAAATTTTATAACTAATTGGAATCCCAATATTAGTCTCTATAAATTTTTGATACCTATACTGTGCCAATAAAAATATTGCACCGAGGATTAAAAATGCAATAGAAAGATGCATCGCTAACCTATATTGGCTTACGTTTATATTTTCTGACAAGCCACTCTTTACCATATACCATCCAACAAAGGCTTGAATAATCCCCATTAGCAGTATGATCGGAAAGAATTTATTTTCAATACGAGATAATTTCTTATGGTAGATGAAATAAATATAGGGGATAAAAAAGACTAAACCCAAAAACCTTGCAATAAATCTATGAAACCATTCCCAGAAATAAATAATCTTGAATTGATGCAATGTCATTTCGGGATTCATTAATATAAACTCTGGTATTAGCTTATACTTATCAAATTCATTGTTCCATGAAACATCTGAGAGTGGAAAGAAAATCCCAGTTACAGGTGACCATTCAGTAATAGATAACCCAGATTCTGTTAAACGAGTAATACCACCAATAAAAATTAGAGCCACTAAAACCAAAATCGTAAATACTTCCCAGGTTAATACATGATCCTCATTAATATTTCGTTTTATATTCCTAAATTGTGTTATCATTGACAATATATTTATAATTTTAAAAAGTTTTGAGATGAAGACAATTCAAAAACTATCATTCACCATATTGTTATTAATATATTTATTTATATATATTCTAATTTCAATGAGGATTGGAGTATTTATTCTTCGACAAGACATACTTTTTATCGAAATCATTTATTTTATTGTAATTGGGATTTTGTGGACAATACCAATTATTTTCATCATCAGAAAAAAAGGTAGTATTTAATTATAATTATTTTAATGCGCTCTGATAATACTTTGCAAGGCTTCTAATTCAACAATTGAATTTGAAATGAATTGTTTAAGATCATTTTCGTTATCATTTGTGACATCTTGATCATCAAATAAATCTTTTCTATAGCTACTATCATTACTGTCTTGGTTATTTTTTACATTTTTAAATACATTATCTTTTAAATCATCGGTATATTTATTAAGGACAAATGATTTTCCTTTTTCTTTAAATAACCTTTGAACTCCAGATATTGTATACATTTCGGAATATAAGAGGGTTTGGATAGACTTTAGCAACTCAATATCTTCAGGACGATAGTATCTTCTACCGCCACCTCTGGTCATTGGTTTAATAACACTGAACTTCTTTTCCCAAAAACGCAGAACATGTTGTTGAATATTTAATTCTGCCGCAACCTCACTTATTGTCTTAAAAGCACCATCTTTTTTAATATTCATAATTCCTCAAATACTATGACAAGTTAATCTTATTTTTTAGTTGCATACTTGGTCTAAAAACAATGACATTACGTTCTGAAATTAGAGCTTCAACTTTAGTTTTGGGGTTCCTTCCCACTCTAGGTTTTTTTCTCTTCAATAGAAAACTACCAAATGATGAAAGCTTAACATCGTCACCATTAGCTAATGAATTAGATTTCTTTTCAATAATGTTTTGTACAATATCCAGAGAGTCCTTTCTGGATAATCCAATTTGTTGATATATCTGCTCACAAATCCCTAGTCTGGTTAATGTATTATTTGACAATATTAAATCCCCCTAAATTATTTTTAAGCTAGATATAAACTACAGTCAAGACTCAGAATTATTTTTTTAGTAACGAATGAGTACAGCTCCCCATGTAAAACCTGCTCCAAAAGCTTCCAGCAAAACTAAATCACCTCTTTTTATTCTGCCATCTTGGATTGCCGTTCCCATTGCAACAGGTATTGACGCGGAGGAGGTGTTTGCGTGTTTGTCAACTGTTATAATTATCTTATTCTTATCAAGATTAAGTTTTTTAGCAGTGGTATCTAGTATTCGAAGATTTGCTTGATGAGGAACAAACCAATCAATATCATTTATATCTACCCTGGTTCTAGCAAGAAGTTCTTCAACTACTGCCGTTTGCTTTTCAACTGCATGTTTATATACTTCTTTCCCATCCATGTTAATGTAATGATTTGACTTTGTCATCATAGATGGGCCACCATCACAAAAAAGTTTAGTTCTAAATTGCCCATCAGATCTTATTATTGAGTCTATAACCCCACTATTATCTGCAGTGTTATTATTTGAATGTAACAAAAATGCTCCTGCCGCATCACCAAATAAAACACATGTGGCCCTATCATTCCAGTCTAATATTCTTGAATAGGTTTCTGAACCAACGACCAATATTTTGTCATAATTTCCTGATTTTATAAAATTATCGGCAGTGGATAAAGCATATATGAAGCCACTGCACACTGCATGAATATCAAATCCAGCTCCCGATCTCACTCCAAGTAAGTCTTGAAGTTTTACGGCTGTTGAAGGAAAGACTTGATCAGGCGTTGAAGTTGCAACTATGATTAAATCTATTTCAGAAGATTCAATGCCAGCATGATTTATTGCATTCTGTGCCGCTTCTAACGCTAGATCTGATGTCAATTGGGAGTCAGCAGCAATATGTCTTTGTTTTATACCTGTTCTTTCCAAAATCCATTCATCACTTGTGTCTACAAACCTTGAAACGTCATCATTTGATAGAATCTTTTCAGGCAAATAAATACCAACACCCCCTATTACTGAATTAGCCAACTAAAGCTCCCTTTCTGTTAATTCTATATTATTAACAATTTTGCTTATCAATGCAGATTTATGCATATTTATACCAAGATCAAGAGCAGATGAAAATCCAACATGATCAGTTTTACCATGACTTTTTATTACTATACCGTTTAACCCCAAGAAAACACCACCATTAAGTGTGTTTGGGTTCATTTTATCTCTCAAGGTTTGGAATGATCGTCTTGCCAACAAGTAACCAATCTTAGATAAAATCGATCCATTCAAAGTTTCTTTTAGATATTGAGATATTTGTGTAGCTGTTCCTTCTGCTGTCTTCAGTGCGATGTTACCAGTAAAACCATCAGTGACAATAACATCTGAATAACCAAAACCAATTTTATTACCTTCAACAAATCCTTTATACTTAAAAAAACTATTCCCATTCTTCAGTATTTCATGAGCTAATCTTATCTCATCAAGTCCTTTAATTTCCTCTTCACCAATATTAAGCAGAGACAAAGTTGGACTCTCAATATCAAAAATAATTTGAGCCATTGAGGCGCCTAAAATTGAAAAATCAATTAACAGCCTTCTATCAAAACCAATTGTAGCACCTATATCTAAAACAATTGTCTCACCATCTACCGTTGGCCACAATGCAGCAATAGCTGGCCTTTGTATCTTTGAGATTGTTTTTAGTATCAGTGTAGCCATTGCCATAAGTGCTCCTGTATTACCTGCAGAAATCACAAAATCCGCATGGTTGTCTCTTACAGACTCAATGGCTTTCCACATTCCAGAGACTCTTTTCCCATTTTTGATTGCCTGACTTGGCTTGTCATCCATTTTTATATGGTGTTCTGTATGAAATATTTCCGAAGAATTTGCCAAATGTTTATAGTTAGATAGTCGTTTTTCAATAATAGATTTATCTCCAAACAATAAGAATGATAAATCATTGTTGTTTCTCAAAGTCTTATCTAAACCAGGGATAACAAACCTTGCATCGTCATCACCCCCCATACAATCTACAGCTATCTTTATTAAATTTGCCATACCTAAACCTATACTAATTATTGAATTTAGTTAAGCTGATTTGATTAATATTAAATTAATTAACTTAAGTAAAGTACTCACTGGCATTGAAACTAAAATCTTCAATCTCTTCAACACTTAACGTTTCGAGAAGCTCTTCAAAACCTAATGTGTAAGAAACAAAAGCCTCAGATGCATTAATATATTCTGAATTTGATAGAAAAGCGTTCCTGAAAAAATAATTAGACAGCTCCTGGCGTTTTGAATGCATTTCTTTTAATTCTAAAATACGATTTAGATTTTCAGTACGACCATAAAAAACCATTCCAACCTTTTTCATTTTTTTCGGGATAGACAAATCACCAACTCCCTCCTCACGAAACGAAAGGTCAATGGATTTGA
>JADHLM010000015.1 GCA_016780665.1 Hyphomicrobiales bacterium
CTCTAATGAGTTATAAATATTTAACCAATCTTCAGATATGAAGTTATAATTTATAGTAGCTCTAATTTACATACTAGTAAAACTATAGTAGTCTTTTATTATGAATTTTAGTTAAATATATTTATAAACACCAAGTTTAAAATTTTGTTATTCGATCAGTGTTGAAGCAAAATGGTGTGACGTCTGAAGTTATTAAAAAGGGAAAAAAATGAAATATAACTTATTAGGAAATTCTGGTTTAAAAGTATCTAATCTTGCTATCGGTACTATGAACTATGGAAAAGGTGATCCAGCTCAACCACTGTTTTCATTGGGTGTAAAAGAGGCAAAAAGAAACATTGATCTTTGTATAGATGAAGGGATCAATTTTATTGATACATCAGATGGTTATGCAAAAGGAACATCTGAAGAAATTCTGGGTGAAGCAATAAAAGGAAAACGTGAAAAACTTATTATTGCATCAAAAGTATGGAATCCAATGGGGGATGGTCCTAATGATCTAGGATTATCAAGATATCACATTATATCTGCTTGTGAAGCAAGCTTAAAGAGATTGCAAACAGACAGAATTGACGTTTATCTCGCTCATAAATGGGATGGTATGACACCAATAGAAGAGATTGCTGAAGCATTTGATAATTTAGTCAGAACAGGAAAAGTAAGATATATTGGATGTTCAAACTTTTCTGGGTGGCATTTAATGAAAGCCCTTGCCGCGGCTGACAAAGCGAACAGACAAAGATTTATCGTTCAACAAATTCATTATTCTCTTCAGGCAAGGGAGGCAGAAAATGAACTAATACCAATTGGTATATCTGAAAAGATAGGAACAATGGTGTGGAGTCCACTCGCAGGGGGTCTTCTAACCGGTAAGTTTAGAAGAGGTGAGTCAGGTCCAAGCGGCTCCAGACATTTTGAAAGAAAATGGAAAAACCCTCCAATATACGATGAAGAAAAACTATATGATATTATAGATGTTATAATTGAAATTGCCGAGCAAAGAGAAATTCCGCCATCTCAGGTTTCTTTGGCATGGCTTTTAAGTAGGCCAACGGTTACTACCTTGATAGTTGGAGGTAGAAATGAGGAACAATTTAAACAAAATATTCCAGCATCTGATCTTGAACTTACAGAGGAAGAATTAAATAAATTAAATGAGGTGAGTCGACCAAATTTACTGTATCCATATTGGCATCAACAATTTATGGGTAAAGAGAGATTCTCTGAAGCAGATTTAGGGCTGCATAAGTGGCATTCTGGGTACTAAATTAATATATACTTATCATTGCTTCTCTGACATTAATAATTCAGAGAAGCTTGATAAAGAACTAGATTTCGCACGCCATATCTTGTCCACAACACATAGGTGATTTGACTTTTCCATGTCCATTTGGACACTCAGAAATATGGACATTACTTCCATCAGGTTTTGTAATTGAGCTATGAACTAGTTCATCATCACATTGACCGCAAGTCATTGTACCAACGCTCATACCACATTTTTCACAAGTATATTTTGCCATTTTTAGCTCCCCTAAATTTTTTTTAATAATAAATCAAAAAAATCATTAAGCCAAGTTTTAACATGCTTATCATGAAGGAGTCTTCCTTCAAAATGCTTATCTCTTTGTTGGGCACCATTCATAAGGAGTCTGTGCTCTGCCTTAACAAGCCATCTATTTATCATTGCTTGTGTTAATTCACTATGAAATTGGATTCCAAATGCTTTTTCGCCATATTGAAATGCTTGAGGATCTTCGTCAAGACCAACAGCAAGTATTTTTGCTTCTTGTGGTGGTCTCATCCATTCACGATGCCACTGATGAACAAAAGGTGGCCAATTTAATAATTTTCTACCGTACTCCGTTGGCCTAATTGGATAATAACCAATCTCAACATTATCTTTTGTTGTTATAGTACCTCCAAGAGAGCATGATAGAAGTTGGGCTCCAAGACAAATTCCAAGGAAGGGCTTATTTTCTTTCAAGGGGACTTGGATCCATTCTTTTTCATATTTAATGAAGTCATCCTGATCATTTGCGCTCATGGGTCCACCAAACATAACCGCTCCAGCATAGCCGTCTTCTAAACTATCTGGAAGTTTATCACCCAGAGAAGGTCGTTTTGTTATTAATTTGTATCCTCTTTTCTCAAGGAGCATTCCGACTCTACCTGGGGTAGATGTTTCCTGATGTAGTATAATAAGAACCTTATTATCCATTTAAGGTACTCAAAAAATCTTTTTTTATTTGAACTCTTTCTCGAGTTGAAATTCCAATTAATTCTGCAACTCTCCATACTAAATTATTTTCATAGGGATCAAAATTGTCATCTGTAACAATTATTTGCCACATCATCTCAATAATTTTTTTTCTCTCTATTAGATCTAAAGATTTTTTTATGGTATTTGTATAAGCGTATAAGTCTGTTGCAGATTTTTCCTCGCTAACACCTATTTCCATGAGATTTTTTGCATCCGCCTCATTTAAGGAAAAATATTTACTAAGTAAATCTAGTATTTTTTGTTCTTCTAAAATATGAAATTCATCATCAATCTTTGCTGTTCGAACCAGGATTTTTGATACAGCTATCTGCAGTTCGGTAGCTTCAAAAGACGTTATATTAGATTTATTATTTTCTTTTTTAAAAAGATTTTTGATAAAATTCATTTTAAGTCCTTTATATAAATGAGTTTTTTATGAATTATAAACATATTATAGTTAATATATACAAACAAAAAATATTGTAAGCTTATGAATGCTAAAAAATTATGAATACCAAAAAAATCAATGATTTTAAACTCGGGGTTTTAGGGTACCCTCTATCTCACACTCTTTCTCCAAATATTCATAATTATTGGCTATCCGTTTATAAACTAAATGGTGTTTATGAAAAAGTTGAGGTATCCCCAAAAGATTTAAAATATTTTTTTAGTAAAAACATTATGCAATATAGAGGTTTAAATGTCACAATTCCTCATAAAGTTGATGTTTTTAATTACATGGACGAAGTAAGTGATAGTGCAAAGGTAATTGGTGCCATAAACTGTATAACATTATCTGATAATAAATTAATTGGATCCAATACTGATGCAGATGGATTTATGCAAGGCCTTACGAACGCCTATTCCTCAATAAATTTCGAGAATAAAAATGCACTAGTAATTGGAGCTGGGGGAGCTTCAAGAGCCATAATACATTCACTTCAAATGAAGTCTGTTAGAAATATATCAGTGACAAATAGATCCCAAGACAGATTACAATCATTAAAGCAAATTTTTGATAATAAAATTAGTGTGATAGATTGGGGGGCAATGTATGAACAGATTAAAAACTTCAATCTTATAATAAACTGTACAAGTCTAGGAATGTTAGGAAAAGATGATATAAAAATTGATTTATCACATCAGAAAGAAAAATCTCTAGTTATAGATTTAGTTTATAATCCACTAGAAACTAGATTAGTTGTTGAAGCAAAAAGAAATAATCATGATTTCTTAAATGGGATTCCAATGTTACTTAATCAAGCGGCATTGTCATGGGTTAGATGGTTAGCAATAAATCCAAGGATTACTGACGAATTAATCAGTAATATATCAAATTCCATAACATAAATTTATAAACTCAACAAAGATTTTGATATTTGTTACCAATTTGATTTTCAATTTTTTGGGCAATTGATAACAATTTTCTCTCTTTGAATGATGGCGCAATTATTTGCATTCCAATTGGTAGTTTATTTTGATCAAGGCCAATTGGTATAGAAATTGCACAAAGTCCAAGCAGATTTACGGGCGAAGTATTTCTGAGCATTAATCCATTTGCTTCAGAGTATTTCTTTGAGTCAGCTAGATCTGATACAATAGGAGGGGAAATTGGAACAGTTGGCGTAATAATTACATCAAATTTATTAAATTTTGCATTTAATGATAGGGACATTTCTTCTAAGAGATCTTTTCTCTGAAGATATTCTAATGCTGAAAATGTATGCATATCCTTGATACGAAATGCCACATTAGGATCAAGGCTATCTTTTAAATGGGCCATCTCCCCATTTATGAATGACGCAAATTCTGCTGCTGCCAAACCACCTTGTGTGAAAAGGAAATAAGCCTCATTAATCTCATTTAAATTTTCTGTACTAACACGAGTACTTTTCTTTTCAACTGCGTTTAAGACTCTCTCAAATTCTGATGAAATGTTATTATCACATTTTTCATTAAACCAATCGTATGTAGTAAATGTGAAAGCTATTTCGTCATCAATAGTTAATTTTTTCTCATTTTTATAATAGAGACTTGATTTATCAAATTCTTCAAATGCATATATTGTATCTTCAACAGTGTGAGCAAGAGTTCCAGGTGTATCAAAACTTTTACTAAGTGGAACTATGCCATCAGTTGACCATCTATTTTTCGTCGTTTTAAGTCCTACATTACCAGTTACTGATGCAGGAATCCTAACAGATCCAGCTGTATCTGTTCCAAGTGCCAATGCAGCTGTTCCTGTGCAAAGGCTGACCCCCGCACCCGCACTCGAGCCTCCAGGAACTCTATGATTATTGTTATCCCAAGGATTTATTGGAGTGCCCCAATGGGGGTTTATTCCAACACCTCCGAAAGCAAATTCTACAGTATGTGTTTTTCCTGTAATGAGGGAATTATGGTATTGTAAGGTATTTAAAATGGGACCTTCTTTTTCCCATTTTTCTGATAATTCTTTTGGTGAACCGGCTCTAGTTTTATAATTTTCGACACCGTATAAATCCTTTACGGAAGTAGGGATACCCATCAATGGATGATATTTCCTGTCTTTAATATTGTCTATTTGGCTAGCTTTTTGAAGTATAGTTTTTGAATTAAATTCCACATATGCACTTTTGGCTACTGGATCAGAGTCATAATTTTCAATTACTTCATTAGCTATATCTATGACCGAAATATTTCCCAGAACTAGGTCTTCGTTAATTTCTGTAAATGATTTTTTATGTAAAATATTTTTTTTCATTTCCCTTTAGAACTCTTTTGGATAATATGTATCAATCTTATAACATAATTGAATTTTAGAGGTAAATAAAATGTCACACAGTGTAATTGATACACCTAAATTAGGTGACAGTCCAAACAGATATGGACCAACATCAGCAAGAGACGTTTCAACAAGAAAAATTAAAATGGATTCAATAGTAATTGATACTCATGCGCATGTTCTTATTCCAGAAGCACATGATTATATAAGTCCATTATATAATCTTGGAGATATTCCATTTGTACATAATTCAAGTGCAGAGACACTTGAAATTCAGCAACTTCAAGACAAAGATAGAACAGTTGCATTATCAAGTATTCCAGATCGTTTGGAAGTTCTTGAGGCGCAGGGTATTGATAAGCAGGTTATAGCATCTGTTCCAAACCAATGTTACTATATGGCAAGAGGTGAAGACGCAAACAAGGTGTCAAGACTTGTTAATGATGGTATCCAAAATTGGGTTGATGCTCATCCAGATAAATTTGTTGGGCTTGGAACTGTACCTCTTCAAGAATTATCGATTGCACTTGATACACTTGATTATATTAAGAAAGAAACAGATTTAAAAGGTCTACAAATTCTTACAAACGTAAATGGTATGGAAATATCAGATAGTTCTCTAGATAAGTTTTGGGCTAAGGTTGAAGAGTATGATCTAACTGTAATGCTTCATCCGCTTGGTTTTTCCCACGGCGAAAGATTTGGCGGGTACTACTTTACTAATGTGATTGGTAACCCTCTAGATACTACAGTTGCCTTACACTACATTATCTTTAATGGACTTCTAGAGAGATACAAGAACTTAAAAATACTCGGTGTTCATGGTGGAGGTTTCCTTCCAGCCTACTCTGGAAGAATTGATCACTCATGGGGCGCACGTCGTGACTCATATGGGAATTTACCAAATCCTCCAACAAGCTATTTAAAGAAACTTTATTTTGATACTACAGTTTTCACACATCAGCAGTTAGAGTATCTGGTTAATAATTATGGAGATGATCATGTCGTACTTGGAACGGACTATCCTTATGATATGGCTGAATATTTCCCAGTACAGCACATTGTTGATAGTAATCTGACTGACGAACAAAAGAAAAATGTTGTAGGTCAGTCAGCACTAAAATTATTTAATATTGAGTAAGTTAGATACTGGTAAGTTTTCTATCTTTATCTGAGGATACTTTCGCTTCTTCGCCCTTAGCATACTTTCCAGTAAGCTGGGGCGTATGAGCTCCCTCGAGTCCTCTATCTTCAACATGTACCTTTCGGGTTACTCTTTCCCAAGTCCTTTTTAGTGGGTCATTTATGTGAACATTTAGTGTTCCAATTTTCTCCACTTCTAGTTCAATATGATCTCCATCCATGAAGGGATTTAATCCTCTATGATTAGTCCCTGTTGCTATAATATCACCAGGTTCTAATGTATGGATTGAACTCAGCCATTCTATACAACGAGGTATTTTATGTGCCATATCATCGGTATTGAAGTTTTGCATTACCTCGCCATTATTTTTTAGGACGATCTGTAGTTTTTGTGGATCATCTATCTCATCTTTTGAGACTAAGTATGGTCCAACTGGTGTATAAGAAGCACGAGATTTCATTGAAAAGAAAAAGTTGGAGGCTATCAAACCTCTTGCTGAGCCATCTATAATGTTTGTATATCCAAAAACATAGTCCATAGCATCTTTTTCACTCACATTTTCGGCTCTTTTACCTATGATAACAGCAAGCTCAGCCTCGCCCTCAAATATTTTTGCCGGAATATCTGTTAATTCCATTGTATCTCCATCACCAATGACAGTACTTGTTGCTTTATGAAAAGCATTAATAGGAGCTGGTTCTTTTCTTGTCCCATCTTCCATATAGTTGACAGCCATACAATCAATATTATTTGGACGAGGACATGGGCTTCTTAGTTTCAAACCTTTTAACGCAATCCCATCATTTTGAGCTATATAATCTTCTATGGTTTTTTTATATTTATCAAAGTTTTCAATTAATCCATTTATAAGATCTCTTGAGTCACGAACAGGAATATCTGATAATAGGTCAGTTATTTCTACAACGTTATCTCCTTTTAACACCCCTAATTTAAAGTCATTAAAGTATAAGAATTTCATTTTTAATCTCCTAAGCTTTATAAAGTAATATCATTTTCAGTTACATCTCCCAGGTATACGTACCCTGTTTCTTCAACACTACCTGAGCCTATATACAATCCTACAGCGTGTATTGGCTCACTATCACTAGTGTTGTATAGCCAGTGCTCAACACCCTTTGGAATATAGTGAAAATGTCCTGCTTCAATTTCAGTTTTTTCACCACCAGCTCCAGCTATACCTCTACCCGAGACTATATAATAGATTTCTTCACAATTTGTATGCATATGTTTTTTATGTATTGAGCCAGGCATAAACTTGGCATTGAATACAGTGGTTGTAGAACCATTTTTCTTGCTTATTGGTAAACGAAAGTCTGTGATTGACCAACCATCACCTTCATCCATTTTTTCTGGCTCAACATCATCAATGTGAACTAATATTCCTTCGTTGAAGCCAGCTCTCTCAGTGTTGAGATCGTGTTCTGTTACTGGGCCGCAATATTTGTATCCAGTATCCTCGACGTCTTTTGCACCGATATAGAATCCGATTACCTCTGCGTCTGAATCTTTCGTTTCGTTATGAAAGAAGTGTTCTGAATTTGCTGGCATAACTCTAAAATGACCAGCTCTAACATTTGTTCTGCCTGTTCCTTGTCCAACTAGTCCATGGCCCTTTAAATACATTGCAATCTCTGGGCATCTTGAGTGTAAATGTTTGCTATGAGTTGAACCTGGTTTGAATATTGAATGGAATACTGTAGTTGAAGAACCACTCTCGCCTGTTATTGGCAATCTAAACTCAGATATATTCCAACCATTTTTTTCTTCCATTTTTGCAATAGGAACATCACGGATGTGTATTGGAGGATATTTCATTTCTTTCTCCCTTTAGAAAAGATATTTATCAATTAGAGTGATTAACCACCCATAGACGAAGGCTCCAAGGATAGCTCCATATATTAAAAACTGAGCTGGTCCAGGAATTTCTTTTTTACCTCGATAAATAATCAAAGCAAATTGAGCGATCCCTAAAAAACCCCCGAGTATAAACCATTTATAAGCTAATATATCCATATTATTTAACTATAAATTCATTAGCGATTATAATCCAAACAGATAATAACAGTCCACCTATAATTGTAAACAAACCATTCCAATTTAGACCGGCATAGTGTGGTGTTACTCTACCTAATTTTGCAATCAATAATGTCGATGCTGTAAATGGTGAACTAATTCCACAGATTGCCCATCCGGCTGTTAAAGCAACAATAATGCTATTTGGAGATATACCCATCACATCCGCAGATGGGATTAGTGGACCTATCATGTAAACAGCTAGTATAGGATTCATACCTACTTGACCACAAATTGGCATTATCCAGATAATTGAAACAAGAATTATAGGTGCAGGAATGGAATTCAAAAATGACATACTCTCCCCAGCTACATTATTGATTAGACTTGATCCCATGATACCGATGAACGCAGCCATGATCAGAACTATTAACTCTTGTTTGTAATTATATATGTCCTCATTAACAAACTCATCTGCTCGATGTATAGTATTATAGACCATCATTTTAGTATTTCCAGTATTCTGATATGCAACCCAGATGATGCTGTAAATTGGAACAACAAGCATTACAACTGGAACAGCTTTGAGATCTGTGTACCCCATGAGAAGAAATATGATTCCGAGAAGTGTTATAAAAATGAAAGCTAACGGGATAAGCGCACGCCAAGTTCCTTTAGATTTAAATTCTGGCATTGCCATCTTATCTTTTAATTTTTTACTACTAAAATAGTCCAGTGCCCAGCCAAGTATTATAAGAATGAGAGCGCTAGTAATACATGATACAGCAGCGCCCTTCCAGGATGTATTGGGAATAACAGAAGTTGTGATAGCTATTGAAAAGGTAAGGGGTGACCAGCAGGTCATTGCAACAAAACCTCGTTGAACAGCAAGTAACATTGCTTTTCTGTTTAAGTCACGGGACTCTTCATTGGTAATTGCGTTCGCGCCTTTTTCTGCAAGGCTTCCAAGTAACGAAATTGCTCCAAAACTTAGAATTACACCAAACATGTGACCACCAAAAGTAAGTGTTCCGTATCTTATACTTGCTTTTTGTTCTGCCAAATACCTCCCACATTTTTCCATTGCTGGTGAGGAAGCTGCTGCTTTTCTAAGAGCGCAAAGGGATAGAAAAAAGGTTGCAACAAATGTAGATTTTGTGAGGGCTTCGATTGAAACACTAAGCCAATTTGGTAATAAAAATATTGAAATAAACGTTAAAAGTAAGCCAACAACTAAGAACATCTTGCGGGATAAAGTAAGGTTATTCAATGACATAGATAAATAAGCAAGAATAAGGATAGCTGATATAATATATGGAGTCCGAAAACCTGTCCATTCAGATAATATTACGGTAATCATTACAAATGGCATAAGTAATGTTGTCCCAGTCCTAAATTTGGACTCACTATTTTGGTAAAGCTGTATTACGTTCATTGTTATGAATTTCTATTAAATATAAAATTTAATATGATTATTGTTGCTAATGCAAGGCTTGTTGTTGTCAACTGAGCAACGCTAAATACAAAAGATGAGGTCATTTCAATATTGGCCAATGTGATTGTTATTAATGCACCCCATCCAAAATGTAAAAAACCACCTAAGGCGGATGCAGAACCTGCAATTTCAGGTTTTACTGAATTTAATGCTGCTGCATAGCAATTGCCTAGCACAAGTCCTGTCCCAAAATTAGAAATTGCAAAAGCTATCAATACTGGCATAGGAGTCTGAACCTCACTAATACCAAAAAATAATTGTAAAACCCCACCTGAACAGCTGAAGATACCTCCAATTATTATTATCTGATCAACCGAAATATAATCCATGAGTTTGCGGGAAATGAATGTTGCAAGAACAAAAAGAGAGGGCATAACCATAACATAAAAACCAAACACTTCAGGTGATACCCCCATCAAAACAATAAAAATAATAGGAGATGAAACTACATAGGCTTGCATAGCTCCACTTGCAAATGCGGTTATCAAACTGTAAGCAGTGAATTTCTTATTTTTCAAAAGATCAATATAATTGCTAAAAAGGGTACCTAATTTAGGTGGGTTTCTCATCTCTTTTGGTAGTGTTTCTTTTAAATTGATTGATATTAAGATTAGAATTATGAAACCAATTAAGGTTGTAAATAAAAATGTAGCTCTCCAGCTAAACCATCCGGTTAAGAAACCTCCAATAAAAGGAGCCATAATTGGGCCAATAGCCATTGCAATAGCAACGTAGGACATAGCTTTTGCAGCTGCTAGGCCCTCGGAAGTATCTCTGATAATTGCTCTACTAATTACCAAAGTGGAGCATGCTCCAGTTGCTTGCGCAACTCTGCAAAGAAGCAGTGTTTGGATATCATTAGCATTAGCGCATAGATAGCTTGCAAATGTAAAAAGTAAAATACCAAGTAATACTATCGGTTTTCTTCCAAATTTATCTGATAAAGGGCCAATAATTAATTGAGTTGATGCAAAGGCAGCAAGATACACAGGGACCATGATCTGAACAATAGATCTAGGAATTTGCAGCTCGACAGCAATAGAGGGTAAACCAGGAAGAAAAATGGTAGATGCAATTTGCCCTGCAAATAACATCGTAAATAATACGGCTATTGGTGCTTGCTTTTGAACTTGTCTTTTTGTCATTATATCTTATAGGATTTGTTATTCATTATAAGAGCCGTTTGTGTAAAAATTACAAGTATAATTCCTATGATGCCTACATAAAAGAATGTGTTTGATATTCCATAAATATCAGAAAATATTCCATTTAATATTGAGCCAACTGCATTCCCACCAATCGCCGTAGCAAGCCATAAACTTGCAACTCTTGCTCTGTATGAATCTGTTAATTGCATTTGAACCGTTGATTGCATGTCAATAGCAACATTTGTTACGCATGCACCACTGATAAATGCTGCAAATAGCGCCATATTCCATGTGTCAGCTTGACCAAGTATTGTTACTGATAATAAGCCAATAATAAGTGATATTTTAGCAATTAAAGGGATGCCATTATCATTGTATGTTTTCTTACGTGAAGCAATTAGAAATGCACTAATTAATGCACCAACACCAGCTGCAGCCATTATATTACCCAGGCCTTCTGCTCCCATATTAAATTTACCATCAGCCAGGGCAGGTAATAATTCATGGCATCCTCTAATGATAATTGATGCGATGAATGTAAGTATTATACATTCTAGGATAATCACATTTTTATATGCAAATTTTGCTCCATCAACTAACTCACCCATAAAATTCGTATCCTTTGTTTTTGGTTCACTTTGCTTTGGTGCGAGCTTTATAAGTGAGAGTGTCACTAGAGCTGGGATAAAGAAAAACGAGGAAATTAGAATAGTATATTGTGTTCCAACTAATCCAATTAAAATCCCTCCAATACCTGGACCTATGATACGTGCTACCTGGAAGTTCATTGCGTTAAAGGCAACAGCGTTTGCTATGGTTGGTTTATCTACGATACGGGGTACAATTGTTTGGCGGGCTGATCCTTGGGCACTATTTGCTGTGCCAATAATCAATGAAATAATACACAAACTAAAAATTGATAAGATTCCAAAAACATGCAGAAGAAAAATTGAGAAAGCTGCCAAGCCTTGAATAAATTGAGCCAGTATGGCTGTTTTCAAGGGCTCAATTCGATCAAGCAAAACCCCAAAGAAAGGGATTGTTGTAATATATGGGAGAAATAGAAAGAATGATAACAAACCAACATAAGCACTCGAACCTGTAAGATCCCATGCTATCCAGCTGATGACGATCCGAGTAATCCATACGGCTTGCATGGATGGTGTCATACCAAAAAGATAGTATCTAAAATACTTACTATGAAGTGCGGGGTATCGAATTTTTTCCTCTATGGATGTGTGTTTAGATAATCAAAATATATTTTATAATATTATCCTATACAATACTAAATAATTTGTTTATTTAAATACGACTATGGAACTTGAACATAACAAAGAGATTGAGAAGATAAGAAACTCCTCTCAACAAAAATTTGCGACAACTGAAGAGGGAACAAAAATATCATTTCGTCTTTGGGGTGATCATGGACCCATTCTATTGATGTTGCACGGTGGCTATGGATCATGGCTCCATTGGCTGAGAAATATTGAAGAACTATCAAAAAATTTTCAGCTCATTATTCCCGATATGCCTGGATTTGGTGAATCGGAGGCACTACCAGAGTTACCAAATGTAGATAAATACGCTCAAACCTTATGTTCATCCATGAAAGAACTTATCAATGAACAAAAATTTAATATTGTTGGTTTTTCTTTTGGATCGGTAATTGGGTCACATATGATGAAATTTGCAGGTGATCAAGTCAATCGGTTAAGCTTAGTCGGATATAACCGAACAGGTAATATGCCGTTTAAACGTCCTCAAATGAGAAATTGGAGAGCCGCAAAAACAAAAGAAGAATTATTTGAAGCCCAAAGGTATAATCTATCGGTTATGATGATTCATAAGTTAGAAAAGATTGATAATCAAGCAATAACAATTCAAACTCTTAATACGCGTGCTGGAAAGGTTAGAAGCCTGGATATTGTTGCTACTCACGATCTCCCAACAAGATTATTAGATATTATTCAACCAATTGATATTATATGGGGTGAATTTGATGTAACTCTAATTAATGGGTATGATGATGCATATCAAATTATGGCCTCACTGATACCAAAGATTACATGTCATAAAATTAAAAATTCAGGTCATTGGATTCAATTTGAAGAAGCCGGAGCCTTTAATCAAATCATCAAACAAATATATCTGTAATTTTTAGCCTTTATTTTTATATGCTCTTTATGTTGAAATAAATTTATATATCCTGTAAGGTTTCTAAATGACTAAAAAAATTATGAATAAGGCTTTCTTTTAATTACTAACATGATGAATTAATTCACCACAATGTATACTGGTCTTATTCTTTATTTCTCCGCTGCGATAGGCATTTCATTTTTCTGCTCTTTATTTGAAGCAGCACTATTAAGTACAACTCACTCATACACTCAATTGAAATTAAGTGAGGGCACAAGAACAGGTGCCATTCTTGATAAATTTAAAACAAATATTGATAAGCCACTTGCTGCAATCTTAACACTCAATACAATTGCAAATACATGGTGCGCAATTGGAGTTGGTAAAGAAGCCACAAAAATTTGGCCAAACTATCCTACAATTACAGGTTTAATTGTTCCATTGGCAATGACCGCTTGCATACTAATTTTTTCTGAAATTACACCTAAAACACTTGGAGCAAAGAACTGGAAGACTCTTGCACCATTTACCGCAAGAAGTGTCAATTTCCTTTTAGTAATTTTGATGCCAATTATCTGGTTGCTTCAAGTCTATACAAGATTGCTCAATAGGACAGGGGAAAACAATATCTTCTCGAGGGCTGATTTTTTAGCAATGGCTGAGATTGGATCAATCGAGGGAGAACTAGACAAGGTCGAAAGTAAGTTAATATATAATCTTTTACATTTTAAAAATTTTCAGGTCAAAGATGTTATGACACCTAGATCTGTTATTGTCTCTGAACCACAAGAAATGTACGCAAGAGAATTTTATGACCTTCAGGAAGAATTAATTTTTTCAAGGATTTTACTTAAGGAGAGTAAGGACTCTGAAATCATCATTGGTTATATCCTTAAAGATGAAGTTCTAGAACATCTCCTTGATGATGAAGACCATAAACAGCTTTCTCATTTTAAGAGGGATATTATAACCGTGTCTGAAACATATAGTATGCTTGATATGTTCAATGATTTTATTAAAAAACACGAACATATTGCTCTCGTACTCGATGAATTTAATAGCGTTGCGGGCGTAGTGACCATGGAAGATGTTGTTGAAACTATTCTGGGTCATGAGATTGTTGATGAAACTGATAAAGTTGCGGATCTTCAAGATTTGGCGATGCAGCAAGGTCAACAATTGACTGAAAATAACAAAACCTAGTTTCAAATATTCTTATAAAATGGTCGAAGTGGTTTGGTTTAAGCGTGATCTGAGAATACATGATCATGAACCACTTATAGAAGCTTCAAAAAGAGGGGATATAATACTTCTTTATATTGTTGAACCTGAACTTTGGAAGCAACCGGATGTCAGTGATAGACAATATCATTTTTTAACTGAGGCATTGTTAGATCTTAATCAATCACTGAAAAAACTAGGACAGGAGTTGATAATTAAAGTTGGCAATGCGGACGATATTTTCATTAACCTATTAAATGAATTTGCGATTAAAAACATTTGGTCGCATCAAGAAACATGGAATTATTGGACATACCAAAGGGACATTAAATTAAGAAAATTATTTAAGTCTTTTAATGTGAATTGGATTGAAATACCAACAAATGGTGTTGTACGTAATCTATCTCAGCGCAAAGATTGGGCTCGGTTATTTTATCAAGAGATGAAGCGCAGCCCATTTAATCCGCCAACAAAACTGAGCAAAATTAATTTAAAGTCAGACAAGATTCCGTCATCTGAATCTTTAGGAATAGAAAAAATAGTATACACAGACAGACAAAAAGGTGGCGAGAATGAGGCAATGAATTTATTGGATAGTTTTTTGCATGAACGATCATACAATTACTCAAAAAATATTTCATCTCCATTGTATTCGGTTGACTCATGTTCTCGCCTGTCCACCTATCTTGCTTTCGGTAATATTTCATTGAAGCAAATCTTCTATCAGACAAATTCTTATATCGATCAACACAAGAAAAACAAAAGTTCTACGAGCCTAAATTTGCGTTCTATTAATGCATTTAAAAGTAGATTAAGGTGGAGATCACATTTTATCCAAAAACTAGAAGATCAGCCTGATATTGAATATAAGAACCTGCACAGTGGTTATGATGGCTTAAGAGAAAATGATTTTAACGAAGTTTTTTATCAAGCTTGGTGTGCCGGGGAAACAGGTTTCCCATTTGTTGATGCATGTATGCGTTCTCTAGTCGATACGGGTTGGATAAATTTTAGGATGAGGGCAATGTTAGTTAGCTTTGCCGCCAATAATTTATGGTTAGATTGGAAAAAATTTTCTCATTTTTTATCAAAAATTTTTACAGATTACGAACCAGGTATTCATTATTCACAATTACAAATGCAATCAGGTACCACAGGAATTAATACGATAAGAATTTATAACCCTATCAAACAAAGTTATGATCAGGACAAAGACGGGATTTTTATCAAGAGATGGGTAAATGAGCTAAATGATTATCCAAATGAATTTATTCATGAACCATGGAAAAGCCCGTTATTTAGAAGTGATTATACCGCTCCAATTATAGATGAAGTAGAAACAAGAAAGATGGCTGCAAGTAAGCTTTATTCTCTCAAGGCAAAGATAAGAAATTCAGATGTTACAAAGAAAATTCTTCAAATGCATGTTAGTTAGATTATTATCTGAAAACCCTTTGAATAATTGCCCAAGCATATCTTAAACTCAGAAAACTTGCTAATGATCCAACAACATATGTAAATGCAGCAGCCGTTAGGACCTTGTTGCATTGGGTATGGTAATTCTCTGGTATCTTTTCCCTTAATATTGGAAGGGCTCTTTTGTAGCTTGCATCAAATTCAACGTCTAATGTTATGACATGTAAAATAAGACTAATTAGAATACTTGATAGAATAATCAAAGCAGATAATTTAATAAGAGGAATCATAC
>JADHLM010000016.1 GCA_016780665.1 Hyphomicrobiales bacterium
ATTTGTATGGTGCTGCTCTTGTATAAAGCTAGTATCTAGCTGATAACCCTTTGAAGGATCTACTGGTTTCATATTTACTCCCCTTTAACTTACTTAGACATCATATAATTTAAGCTTATTGATGATATGTTTAATAGTGTTTCTATTTAACACATAATTAGTTTGGAATGCAATCTCATTTGTGAAAAAAACTAGGTAATCCTATAAATATATTTTATCCGATAAGCCCATGACAAGGACAAGTGCTATAATCGTAAAAATAGCTGACAGGATCACGTCAAGTAACTTATTTTTTGCACCAATATGCGCATCAATTTTTTTAAAATAATAAGAACTTTCATAACCAAGTTGAAGAATAGATGTTATTAAAAAGATAATATACCAAATCCAACAGCCAGCAGGTCCACCATCTCGAAATATGATGTATATACCTATCATAAATAATGGTGCAATAAAAGTCCCCATTACTCTCGCAAAATAAATCCCGGATTTATCTACACCAAATTCTTCAGCGATACCACTTGGTGCAAATATTATGCGCATAAGATAAAAACTTATAAAGATGAGAACAATAATATGTAAAACAAGAAAAAATATACCATTGAAATTTTCTATCATTTTTTAATCCCTTTTTATTTCTATTTCAGTTATTGGTAATTTATATTACATGCAAAGCATATCATAAAAGTACGCTTTTTGGTGAGCTAAATATTTTTGTCAGCAATTTAATGCCTTGTTTTATTTTAAAATGGTGGGCGATCCAGGACTCGAACCTGGGACCACTCCGTTATGAGCGGAGGGCTCTAACCAACTGAGCTAATCGCCCGAAATTTTTTTATAGTACCAGAATGTACATAAGTAAAGCTAGAATTATACTAATATGTCAATATTTACAGTCTCATAACTATGAGTCTAGGAAGCTTCTTAATTTCCTGCTTCTTGATGGATGCTTTAATTTTCTAAGTGCTTTAGCTTCTATTTGACGAATACGCTCTCTTGTAACAGAGAATTGTTGCCCAACCTCTTCAAGAGTATGATCAGTATTCATACCTATACCAAATCTCATTCTTAATACCCTTTCTTCTCGTGGAGTTAGTGTAGCCAAAACTCTTGTTGTTGTATCCCTAAGGTTAGAATGAATTGCTGCATCTATAGGTAACATCACATTTTTATCCTCAATAAAATCTCCTAAGTGACTATCATCTTCATCTCCAACTGGTGTCTCAAGGGAAATAGGCTCTTTGGCTATTTTCATTACTTTTCTTACTTTATCCAGTGGCATACCAAGCTTCTCTGATATCTCCTCTGGAGTTGGCTCGCGTCCAATTTCATTTAGGATTTGTCGCGAAGTTCTAACAATTTTATTTATTGTTTCTATCATATGAACTGGTATTCTAATTGTTCTTGCCTGATCTGCTATTGAACGTGTTATAGCTTGCCTTATCCACCAGGTAGCATAGGTTGAAAATTTATATCCACGGCGGTATTCAAATTTTTCAACAGCTTTCATTAAACCAATATTTCCTTCTTGTATCAAATCAAGGAATTGTAGACCACGATTTGTATATTTTTTTGCAATAGATATAACCAATCTTAGATTTGCCTCTACCATTTCTCTTTTTGCAGTGTGTGATTCTCTTTCACCTTTTTGGACCATTTGAACAATATTCCTAAATTCTCCAATATCAACACCTGCTTCAGAGGCTAATGAGGTAATTTCGTCCCTGATTATTTTTATTTCGTTCTTTTCTGTAGATGCAAATTCTTTCCATCCTTTTGCTGACAATCTAGAAACTCGTCTTATCCAATTGGTATCTAATTCATTATCATTGTATTGCTTGAGGAATTCATCTCGATCAACACCATGGCTTTCAGCAAGTCTCAATAATTTACCTTCAAGTGACATAAGCCTCTTGTTAATATTATAAAGCTGATACACAAGAGCTTCAATTCTATTTGCGTTCAGGGATAATGCGTTTACTTCTTCTATTAATACTGATCTAATTTTTGAATATTTTTTTTCTTCAGTTGCAGTAAAATTTTTTGTATTAGAATTCTTCCTTTCTAGAGATTTCTTAAATTTCTCCAGATTAGCATATTCCTTGGCAATTATATTAAATCTTGATGAAACCTGCTCACTTAGAGCTGCTTCCATTGCAGTCAATGATATGTTATTCTCGTTATCTTCATCATCTGTTTCATCTTCAACTTCTTGCTGTGGTTCATCTTGATTATTCTCATCTAATGGCTCAGTTTCTGTTGGAATTTCTTTTTCTACAATTTCAACTTTAGGCATTTCCTGGGCATCTGGACCAGAATAGGTTGCTTCAAGATCAATAATATCTCTTAATAAAATATCGCCATCATTAAGTTGATCTCTCCAGATGATGATTGCCTGAAATGTTAATGGACTCTCACAAAGCCCTCTCATCATCGCTTCTTTGCCTGCCTCAATGCGCTTTGCAATAGCTATTTCACCATCTCTTGAGAGTAATTCAACAGATCCCATTTCTTTTAGATACATCCTCACGGGATCATCGGATCTATCCGCACCTGATGATGATGTTTGATCGATCTTTACTGGGAGTTGAGCTTCAGATTCTGAACCTAATTGCTCTTCTGCTTCCTCATTCTCTATTACGTTTATACCCATATCTGAAAACATGGCCATAATATCTTCAATTTGTTCAGACGACACTTCATCTGATGGCAAGATTTCGTTTAATTCATCATATGTAATATATCCTCTTTTTTTTCCTAACCTGATCCAACTTTTCACAGTACGATCAGAAGTGTCAATAAGAGGTGCATCTTTCTTTTCTTCTACAGTATCTTCTGTTGAAGTTTGTATTTCTTTTTTTGCAGCAGGCATTTTATTCTAGGTATTTATTATTAACTACTTGTATATAATAAATATATCAATAAATTACTATATATATTTACTATATTTTTTTCTTTTTTCTTATTGGAGCTAATTTTTCTTTTTTAATCTTGATTTATTTTTTTCGTACCAATCATCAAAAGAGTTCGAGATTTCATTGGTTTCATGAACCACAATTTTATGTTGCTCATTTAAACTCCTAAGTTTCTCCTTTAGTTTGAATAATTTTTCTTCATTTTCTTTTGAGTTGCTATTGTAGTATTGTTGTTTATTGGTTTCAATTTCTTGAATTAGATTGTACTTTTTTAACTCATAAATCAAATTCCTAATCCAATCTTTAGTATCTGTTCGTTCATTATTAACAGCTGGGTATTTGATTAAAAACTCATTATATTCCGAATTAATTAAATTCAAGACCTCTTCAAAACCCTTATCAATTAAAATTCTACTTAAAAGTGATGCATTTTGGTTTGTAATTTGTTTGCTGTATATGATATCAATTACTTCGTTTCTTAGCTTATCAAGTTTCTCATCAAATAATTTTATTGCTGATATCTGATCAACATGATCTTTCAGTATTTCTGGAAAATTTAATAAAGCTTGAATAAGATAAATTTCCTCTTTTTTGTAATTCAAATTTCTGTTCTTAACCTTTAATCTGTTAACAAGATCGCTAGATGGTTTTTCAATCTTATTTTTAAAAAATACCTTGTTGGACTCAAAACTTTTTGACTTCCAATAGGCATTTAACTTATCATTTACATGCATACTATATTGTTTTTTAACCTCAATATTTTCAATTCTGTTTATCATGGCATTCATCTGGTTTTGAATGTAGGCTCTCTCTTCTGGGGTACCATAATCTAATTGATTAATATGCAGACTCCAAAAAAGATCAATTAGACTGATGTTATTATTTATTAGTTTATTTATATATTCAGCACCAAAGTTTTTAATAACATCATCTGGATCCATACCCTTAGGTAAAAAAACAAAATTCATTGAATAACCTGGCTTCAATATCGGAAATATGAGCTCTACCGCTCTTTCAGCAGCCTTAGTCCCTGCCGAATCCCCATCATAGCATAGTAGAGGAAGACTAGATAATTGCCATAAAAGTTTAATCTGATCTTGAGAGAGACTTGTTCCCATTGTAGCAACTGATCCTGGAAAGCCGTTTACCGATAGCGCAATACAGTCGAAATAACCTTCAACTGCTATTACTTTACTATCTGTGTTCCTTACATTTTTTGCATGATAAAAATTATACAGGATATTTTTTTTCTGAAAAATCTTAGTTTCTGGCGAGTTAATATATTTTGCTTGTGAATTTCCGCTAAGATCTCTACCACCAAAAGCAATGATCTTGTTTTGTGGATTTGCAATTGGAAATATTATTCTATTACGAAATCTTTCATAAAAATTTCCCTGATCATTTTCGATAGCCAAACCTGACTCTTGAATCTGGTTGTTACTATAACCTATCGAATTTAGATGGGAAATCAACTTTCCATCCCCTCTTGCATAACCAAGTGCAAATTTATTTATATCCTCCCTCCCAAGCCCTCGTTTTTCAAGGTAATCCAGTGCATGCTTATTCTCTTGTTTTAATAACTCTCCTCTAAAAAAATTACTTGCCTCCTCATTTATTGTTTGTAAGATCTGTCTCTTTTGCTCTTCGATTGGATTATGATTATTACTTGGGTTTAATTTTATACCGCTGATGCCAGCTAATATTGTTAAAGCCTCTCTGAACTGAATATTTTGATGGTCCATGAGAAACTTAAATGAATCACCATGGGCACCACAACCAAAACAATGATATGTATTCTTTGAATTATCAACTGTAAAAGATGCTGTTTTTTCATTGTGAAATGGACAGCAAGCCCAAAAAATACCCTTACTTGCATTGCTCTTTTTTGAATCCCAATTTACGTAATTTTGAATCAAATCAGATAACAAAATTTTTGATTTTATTTCCTCTGTAATATTATTTTGGATACTCATCGTGATCTTTGTGGAATTTAGTTTGATAGGATATCTTTAATCATCTTCCCTGCCGCACCAAAATCTAATTGACCTGAATATTCTTTCTTCAATTCTGCCATAACGACACCCATGTCCTTTATTGAAGATGCATTATTATCTTTGATTATTTTGTTTATGATGGTTTTTACTTCATCATCTGATAACTGAGTTGGCATAAAATTTCTTATGATAGAAATTTCATACTCTTCTTTTTTAGCTAATTCTAATCTCTCATTTTTTTTATAAATATCTGCTGATTCTACCCGTTGCTTGACCATTTTAGATAAAACTTCAATAATTATGTCATCCTCAACGGTTTTATTCTTTGCTCTCTCTATTATTTCACGGTCTTTTATCGCAGCTAAAATCAATCTTAAGGTTGATGTATAATCCTTATCTTTATTCAGCATTGCTTTTTTTAATTGATCGTTTATTTCATCTCTAATCATAATTTTAGCCTCACTGCTTTTAAATTAATTACATTATATCTATTTTTTTTTATATAGATATAAAATTTGCTATGGAAAAGTGTTAACTTTGTAATGAATATCAAGCATATTTTATTGAAATGATATATATATATTTGAAATAAATTATAACAATTGAAAATATGAATAACGAAAAACAATCCAGGAATATTTCTGGAAATAATGATGCTGGATGGGAACCAATTAAAAAGACAGGTGTTATTTTATTTTCCGATGGATCTATCAAATATGGCTATGGTATTGGTAAAATAGGAGTAACTTACGGGGAGGTTTGCTTCAACACATCCATTACAGGTTATCAAGAAATTATTTCAGACCCTTCCTATTCTCATCAAATTGTAAATTTTACATTTCCTCATATCGGTAATGTGGGTGCAAATTTTGAAGATCTAGAAACAGCTAACCCCGATGGAAAGATACATATTTCTGGTATAATTACTCACGCCATTATTGATTTACCCTCAAATTACAGATCAAAACTATCTTTAGATGATTGGATGAAACAACAAGGTATTGTTGGTATTTCCGGAATAGATACTAGACAGCTCACCAAGAATATCAGAGATAATGGTATGATGAATTGTGTGATTGAACATTCTGAAAATTGTAATTTTGATATTCCTAAACTCCAAAAGATATTATCCGAGGTGAAAAGTATGGAGGGAATGGACTTAGCAACAGATGCATCAACAAAAACAATATATCAAAATTATCAAAAATCCTGGGACTGGAATTCTGGTTATGAAGATAATAAAGATAGCAAGATTAAGATCGCTTTAATTGACTACGGAATAAAGTCAAATATAATTCGTATGCTAAATCACTTTGGTTGTGAAATAAAAGTATTTCCTCCCAACTGTAATATTAATGAAATATTTGATTTTAACCCAGATGGTGTTCTACTCTCAAATGGACCAGGAGATCCTCATGCAACAATAAACTATAGCGTTCCTTTGATTAAAAATTTAATTCAAAAAGACATGCCTATCTTTGGGATTTGTTTAGGGCATCAAATTTTAGCTTTAGCATTAGGAGCAAAAACCATAAAAATGTCATTTGGCCATCACGGAGCAAATCATCCTGTTCAAGATTTGGACTCTAAAAAGGTATTGATAACTTCGATGAATCATGGTTTTGCAGTGGATACTCAATCGCTTCCTCCTGAAGTTGTTGAGACGCATAGATCACTTTTTGATGACTCAAATTGTGGAATACGAGTTAAAGAAAAACCTATTTTTTCAGTACAGTTTCATCCTGAAGCTTCACCAGGACCTCAAGATTGTTATTATATTTTTGAGAAATTTTTAGATAATATTAATTCAAACTTATGAAACTAATATGCCAAAAAGAACTGATATAAAATCAATACTTGTTGTAGGAGCAGGACCAATTGTAATTGGTCAAGCATGTGAATTTGATTATTCAGGCACACAAGCTTTAAAAGCTATAAAAGAAGAAGGCTTTCGTGTTATATTAATCAATTCCAATCCAGCTACTATAATGACTGATCCTGAACTAGCTGACGCAACCTATATTGAACCAATTACTCCTGAATTTTTAGAAAAAATCATTAAAAAAGAGCGTCCTGATGCCATACTTCCTACAATGGGTGGTCAAACAGCTCTAAATACAACACTATCTCTCAAAAAATTAGGCATCTTAGAAAAATATAATGTAGAAATGATAGGTGCATCATCGGAGGCCATTGACATGGCTGAGGATAGGGAACTCTTCAGAGAGGCTATGAAAGAAATAGGATTAAAAACACCAAAATCATTAATTGCACATGACTTAGCTCAAGGACTTGAGGCACTCGATGCACTTGGTTTGCCGGTTATCATCCGGCCTTCATTTACACTTGGTGGTACAGGGGGTGGAATTGCCTATACAAGAGAAGAATTTATAAAAATCGTAGAAAATGGAATTGATGCATCACCAACTTCAGAAGTTCTCATTGAAGAATCTGTTCTTGGTTGGAAAGAATATGAAATGGAAGTTGTGAGGGATAAGAATGATAACTGTATTATTATTTGCTCGATCGAAAATATTGATCCAATGGGAGTTCATACCGGTGACTCAATAACAGTTGCTCCAGCATTAACTCTGACAGATAAAGAATACCAAATTATGCGAAATGCCTCCATAACGGTCCTTAGAAAAATTGGTGTTGAAACCGGAGGTTCTAATGTTCAATTTGCAATAAATCCAGAGAATGGAGAGATGGTTGTAATTGAAATGAATCCAAGAGTATCAAGATCCTCTGCCTTAGCATCTAAAGCTACAGGGTTTCCAATTGCAAAAATAGCAGCAAAACTTGCATTAGGTTATACACTAGATGAACTGTCAAATGATATTACAGGTGGACAAACCCCCGCATCTTTTGAACCAACCATTGATTATATAGTTACAAAAATACCTAGATTTGCATTCGAAAAGTTTCCTGATGCAAAACCATTACTAAGCACATCCATGAAATCTGTTGGAGAAGCAATGGCTTTTGGGAGAACATTTTCTGAAAGTTTGCAAAAAGCTCTTAGATCACTTGAGATCGGACTAACTGGGCTTGATCCTATTGAGTTCAGGGATATTGGTAAAGATGCTGAAAAAAATATAGTAAGAGCTGAATTAGGAGAGCCAACACCTAATAGAATATTAAAAGTTGCACAAGCACTGAGACTAGGTATTTCGCATGAGCAAATTCATCAATCTTGCAGAATGGATCCTTGGTTTATTCAAAGACTTCAGGAAATAATCGATTTAGAGAATAAAGTAAAAAAATACGGATTACCAAATGATCGTGATAACTTTCAAACCCTCAAATCTCATGGGTTTTCTGATGCTAGATTAGCCAATATCATTGAGAAAGATGAGACTTTTGTAAGAAAACATAGGGAAAAACTGGGCATTCATCCAATCTATAAACGAATTGACACCTGCTCTGCAGAATTCCATACTCCGACAGCTTATATGTACTCAACATATAACTATTTAGATTTTGATAATTTTGACAATGAAGTAGATCCAAGTCCAAAAAAGAAGGTTATTATAATTGGTGGTGGTCCAAATAGAATTGGGCAAGGCATTGAATTTGATTACTGTTGCTGCCATGCATGCTTCGCACTACAGGAATTAGATATTGAAACAATAATGATAAATTGTAATCCAGAAACTGTTTCAACTGATTACGATACCTCTGATAGATTATACTTTGAACCATTAACTACAGAAGATGTTTTTGAAATAATTAATATAGAACAGAGTAAAGGAAACTTGCTAGGTGTTATTGTTCAGTTTGGAGGACAGACACCATTAAAATTATCAAATCAACTTGAAAAACGAGGAATTAAAATACTGGGAACAACACCTGATACAATTGACCTTGCGGAAGATAGAGATCGTTTCTTAAAACTGATAAATAAACTCAATCTGAGACAACCAAAAAATAAAATTGCCAATTCAATTAAAGAAGCCAGAAAAGCAATAGAGGACCTAGGATTACCAATAATTCTTAGACCATCTTATGTACTAGGTGGAAGGGCTATGGTCATCCTCAGAGACGAAAATGATTATGACAACTACATTGAAAATACTTTACCAGAATTGATTCCAGAAGAAATAAAAATAAAATTCCCTCAAAACAAAGATAAACAAATTAATACCCTATTAAAAACAAATCCTTTGCTACTCGATAGCTTCTTGTCTGATGCAATTGAGGTTGATGTTGATGCTATTTCAGATGGAGAAGATGTTTTCATCTGTGGAATAATGCAACATATTGAAGAAGCAGGGGTCCACTCAGGTGATAGTGCCTGCTCAATTCCCCCATATTCGCTAAAACAAAATACTATTCAAAATCTTAAGGAACAAACAATTGCGATAAGTAATTCTCTTGGTATTATTGGCTGTATTAACATTCAATATGCGATTAAAGATGATGAAATATTTATTATAGAAGTTAATCCTCGCGCTAGCCGAACAATTCCTTTCGTTGCAAAAGTAACTGGTATACCAATTGCAAAAATAGCTACTAAATTAATAGCAGGAAATAAATTGAAGCAACATATCACAAATAAAGAAAATGATGCGCTGAATAGGATCAAACATGTTGCTGTAAAAGAAGCTGTTTTCCCATTCAATAAATTTGATGGAATTGATGTCTTGCTAGGTCCTGAAATGAAATCAACTGGTGAGGTAATGGGTATTGGTGATGACTTTGGTATTGCTTTTGCAAAAAGCCAGCTAGGAACAAATGTACCATTGCCTAAAGATGGGAATGTTTTCGTTTCTGTTAAAGATAAAGACAAGCCAAATATCCTTGATGCTGTAAAATCACTAGAGTCACTTGGATTCAATATACTAGCAACAGGGGGTACACAAAAATACCTTATTGAACAAGGGATAAAAGCAGGTAGAGTCAAAAAGGTACTGGAAGGACGTCCCCATATTGTTGACTCAATGAACAACAATACTATAAGTTTGGTAATTAATACTACAGAGGGTAGCAAGGCTCTATCAGATAGTAAAACCTTGCGGCAAGCTGCTCTTAGGAATAGAATACCATATTATACAACACTTTCGGGAGCCCTTGCAGCTGTTGAATCAATAAGGATGTATATAAATGGATTGGGTGATGTAAAATCATTACAAGAATATTTTAAATAATTATTTAGAATATTTACTTAAACTAAAACTACACCATATAGGAGCATATAGGAGAATCTATGGAAAAAATACCAATGACAATTATTGGACATGAAGCTCTTCAGAACGAAATTAAAAGACTAAAAAGTATTGAAAGACCTGCAATCATATCTGCCATAGCTGAAGCAAGAAAGCATGGTGATCTATCTGAAAATGCTGAATATCATGCTGCAAAAGAACAACAAGCAATGAATGAAGCAAAAATAAGCGATCTTGAAGATAAGCTATCGAAAGCTGATGTAATAGATATATCAAAATTATCTGGTAATATTATTAAATTTGGCGCAATTGTTACACTCGTTGACGAAGATACTGAAAAAGAATCAAAGTATCAAATTGTTGGTGAATTTGAATCCGATATCACAAAAGGACTAATTTCAATTAGCTCACCAATTGCGCGTGCGTTAATTGGTAAATCAATCGGTGATAGCGTAGAAGTGGCTACACCAGGTGGTGGAAAGAGCTATGAGATAATCCAAATAGCATTTCCAAAATAACTATTTTTAAATTAACATGAAATTAATTGCATGAACGAAAAAAAAACAAAAGTATTAATTGTTGGATCTGGCCCAGCAGGGTATACCGCGGCAATTTATGCATCTCGAGCGATGCTACAGCCAATTTTAATTGAAGGAATACAACCGGGGGGACAATTAACAATCACTACTGATGTAGAAAACTACCCAGGTTTTTCAGAAATTATTCAAGGTCCTTGGCTAATGGAGCAAATGAAATCTCAAGCTTTGAGTACTGGCGTTGAGATAATTAGTGATCACATAAACAAGTGTAACCTTGATGAATACCCCTTTAGATTGACTGGTGACTCTAAAACACAATATTTATCTGACTCATTAATAATTTGCACAGGTGCACAAGCAAAGTGGCTGGGCATTGAATCAGAGGAAAAATATAAAGGTTTTGGAGTATCAGCATGTGCAACTTGCGATGGATTTTTCTACAGGGATAAATCAGTTATCGTTGTTGGTGGAGGAAATACAGCCGTAGAAGAAGCACTATTCCTAACTAATTTTGCTAGTAATGTAACATTAGTTCACAGAAGAAATGAATTAAGATGTGAAAAAATTCTTGAAGAACGACTAATTCAGAACCCTAAAATTAAAATCATTTGGAACTCAGTTATAGATGAAATTATCGGAACGGATAACCCTAATTCTGTTAATGGCGTAAGCTTATTAAATGTTGAAACAGAAAAAGTTACTAAACATGAAACTGACGGTGTTTTTATTGCAATAGGACATAAACCTTCTACTGAACTGTTTAAGAGTTCATTGGAAATGAAAAATGGCTACATTCTTACAACACCTGGAACAACAAAAACATCTAGAAAGGGTGTATTTGCTGCAGGTGATGTCACAGATGATAAGTATAGACAAGCAGTAACAGCAGCAGGGATGGGATGTATGGCAGCACTAGATGCAGAGAATTATCTTGCAAATAAAAAATAATGGACTGGGACAGGTTAAGAATCTTTCATATCGTAGCTGATGCTGGTAGTTTTTCTCATGCAAGTGAGGATTTATATACAAGCCAATCGGCAATAAGCAGACAAATTTCAAATCTTGAATACGAAATTGGTATACCACTATTTCATAGACACCCAAGAGGACTTATCTTAACTGAACAAGGTGAATTGCTGTACAAGAGAACCAGAACAATTATTAATATTATTAAAGAAGCAGAATTCGAATTAACAGACAGCAAAGAGAGGCCATCAGGTGATCTTTCTGTAACAACAACTGTTGGATTAGGGGCAAATTGGTTATCCCCACGCCTCGGTGACTTCACATCACGATATCCAGAAATTAATCTAGAATTAAGGCTAACTGACGCTGAATTAGATATTGGAATGAGAGAAGCTGATGTTGCGATAAGATTTCATAAACCGCAACAATTAGATTTGATTCAAAGAAGGCTCTTTACAGTTCATTTTCATTTATTTGCATCGCCGGGATATTTAGAAGAAAATGGAACTCCAAACAAGGTGGAAGATCTAAAATCTCATAAAATAATAACTTACGGTAAAGCACCAGAATACCTGAAAGAAATTAATTGGCTGGAAAATATAACAAGAGAATACAAAATAAAACCTATCGTTAAAATTGCAAATATTAACGCGCTACAAAGAGCTGCATCAGCAGGAATTGGAATTGTGTTGCTGCCAGATTATCTTGTCAGTGATGATGACAATCTAATACAGATAGTTTTCAATGAGAAATTACCAGAAATAGATACATACCTGACCTATGCTGATGAGAGAAAAAACTCCAAAAGAATAGCCGTATTTAGAGAGTTTATTATAGAAAAAGGGAAAGAATGGAAATTTTAGTCTTAATTAGCATTGCAAATATTGCATGCCAGCCCTGCAATATTAATGGTAGAAGTGCATAGCTATTTTTTGTATTAGTATTTCATACAATGTATATGAACCTCCCTAATTACATATACAAATACATAACCAAAATGAAAAACTGAGCTCACTTGAGTTCAGTTTTTTTTATGATAAACCTGCGCAAAAACGAATAATTCTTGTACAAGCTTCCTCTAAAAGATCTATGGATGTCGCATACGAAATCCTAAAGCAAGGACTGGTTCCAAATGCAGCACCATGGACAACAGCTACTCCCTGCTCCTCTAAAAGATGAGTAACAAAATCTTCATCATTTTCAATTAAGTTTCCATTCGACGTTTGTTTTCCAATACATCCAGAACAATTAGGGTAAACATAAAATGCGCCCTCAGGAAGCCCACATTCTATGCCATTTGCTTTATTAAGCATTTCAACAACTAAGTTTCTTCTCTCCCTAAACTCTTTTATCCAACCTTTCATGAATGATTGATCTCCCTCCAGAGCTTCAACTGATGCCCATTGACTTATTGAGGTAGGGTTAGTTGTTGATTGTGATTGTATTGTACGCATTGGTTTTATTAGTTCTAATGGTGCACCACAATATCCTATACGCCAGCCTGTCATTGAATAAGCTTTTGAGACACCATTCAAAGTCAGTGTTCTATTAAATAGCTTTGGTTCAACTTGCAGAGGCGTAAAGAATTTAAAATTGTCGTATACCATATGCTCATAAATATCATCTGTTAATAGCCAAACATGATCGTACTTCACCAATATATCTGTTATTTCTTTAAGTTCAGCCTTTGTGTATGTGCCTCCACTCGGATTAGATGGAGAATTGAAAATCACCCATTTAGTTTTTTCAGTGATTGCTGACTCAATCTGACCGGCTTTGATTTTGTAATTGTTTTTTGGATCACCTTGAATGACCACAGGTACACCACCTGCCATTTGAGTAATATCGGGATAAGATACCCAGTAGGGAGCTGGAATTATGACTTCATCACCTTCATTCAAAGTTGCCATCATTGCATTATAGATGATTGCCTTGCCGCCTGGTGCAACAAATACCTGATCGGTTGTGTAATTTAATTTATTTTCTTTCTTAAACTTATTAACAATTGCTTGCTTCAATTCTGGAATTCCATCTACAGCAGTATATTTTGTCTCTCCACGATTAATTGCATCTATGGCAGCTTCTTTAATATTATCAGGTGTATCAAAGTCTGGTTCACCTGCACCCAAACCGATTACATCTCTTCCTTGTGCCTTCAACTCACGCGCTTTTTGTGTAACAACAATTGTCGGTGATGGCTTAATGGCAAGCACTTGCTTCGATAAAAAATTCTTTGTCATTTATGATAAATCCTTTTCTAAAATAACCTCATATGCAGCAACATCTCTATCCGTCGCTCCACCATTTTTACTAATAGCTTCTCTCCATCTCTTGAAGTGAGTCGACTGAAAATGAATTTCGAGATCTTCCATTGATTTCCATTTTTCAGAAAGACGCATCAGTCCAGGATCATCAAGAGCTTCAGAGAACTGAAAATAAATACAACCACTTTCAGAGTTACTCATTTTCACCATGTGTTCTATTTCTGGGCGGAGGTCATTAAGGTATTCCGGTTTAAGACGAAATTCTCCCATTACAATAATCATTTCCGTGATTCTCCCGTTTGAAGTACCGACAATTCATTCAATTATCATAAATATTCATTATTTGTAAGAAAAAAATATAGTTTATAATTCATCAATACTACCTATATTAGATATAGTTAATACAAGCAAATTAAATTCATGAGTTTTAATTGATGTCTATTAGTACAATAAAAAATAAATTTCAGATTCATTCAAAATTTCAACCATCAGGTGATCAACCTCACGCAATAAATTCACTAGTGGATGGCTTGAATGAAGGTAAAAGAGATCAGGTTTTATTGGGTGTTACTGGATCTGGAAAGACCTATACAATGGCTAAAATCATAGAAAACTCTCAACGACCAGCAATAATACTAGCACCTAATAAGACTCTTGCAGCTCAGTTATATGGCGAATTTAAATCATTCTTCCCTCAAAATTCAGTTGAATATTTTGTCTCATATTATGACTATTATCAACCAGAAGCTTATGTAGCGAGAACAGACACATATATAGAAAAAGATGCCTCCATCAATGAACAAATTGACAAAATGAGACATTCTGCAACAAGATCGCTCATCGAAAAAGATGATATTATAATTGTTGCATCTGTATCTTGTATATATGGCATTGGTCCACTTGATGTTTACGCTGAAATGACAGAAAAAATACAAGTAAATAGAAATATTGATCTGAGAGAATTTATTAGTAGGCTCGTAGAACTCCAATATAAAAGAAATGATTTAAATTTTTTTAGAGGAACATTTAGAGTTAAAGGAGATATTCTTGAAATATTTCCTGCCCATTTTGATGACAGAGCATGGAGGATTTCATTCTTTGGGAATGAAATTGAATCAATTAGTGAATTTGACCCATTAACTGGTGAAGTATTTCAGGATATTGAAGAAATAACTATCTTTGCAAATTCACACTACATAACACCAAAACCAACTCTAAATACAGCTATAAAACAGATTAAAGTTGACCTAAAAAATCGACTTGAGTTTTTCAATAAAGAAAATAAATTACTCGAGGCTCAACGACTAGAGCAAAGAACTATTTTTGATCTTGAGATGATAAATACAACAGGTACATGTGCTGGTATTGAAAATTACTCTAGATACCTATCGGGAAGACAAGAGGGTCAGCCACCACCAACTTTATTTGAATATATGCCTGAAAATGCCATCGTATTTATTGATGAAAGCCATGTAACAATTCCACAACTAGGTGCTATGTACAAAGGTGATTTGAGCAGAAAAGAAAATCTATCTGAATATGGTTTCAGGCTACCCTCTTGCAAGGATAATAGACCATTGAATTTTAATGAGTGGAATTTTATGCGTTCGCAAACAATTTATGTCTCAGCTACTCCAGGAAAATGGGAGCTTAATCAAACAGATGGAAAGTTTATTGAACAAATCATCCGTCCAACAGGCTTGATCGATCCGATTACAGAAATTAGGCCAGTTAAAAATCAAGTTGAAGATATAATTGGTGAAATTGAGTTAGTTAGCAAAAATAATCAG
>JADHLM010000017.1 GCA_016780665.1 Hyphomicrobiales bacterium
AGGTGCATTTAGAATTAATATCTATGTTGCAATTTTAGCTACAACCGGAGTAATTTTATCAGCTGCTTATGCGCTGTGGTTATATAAGAGGGTTGTTTTTGGAGTAATAACAAATAAAGCAATAGAAGAGTTAAAAGATATAAATGCAAGAGAATATGTTATTTTATTTCCATTAGCTTTTTTAATTATTCTTTTTGGTGTTTATCCAAATCTTATCATAGAATTAACCTCAGCTAGTACATCAAATTTAATTGAAAACTATAATGTTGCTGTCGATCAATATCAATCATTTAGAAATGTACAGAATGTTAATTAAGGTGTTGTAATGAATATGTTTATCTATATGCCGTTATTACCAGAAATTATGTTGTCAATTATGTCAATGGTACTACTAATGGTTGGTGTTTTTAGAAAGAATGAAAACTCATATGAAATAGTATCAAATCTTGCCATAATTTCTCTACTATTAATAACGGCGATTATCTTATCAGGATCTATCTCAGATGGGGTTGCATTTGGTAATTCATTAATTGCAGACTCTTTTTCGCAATATCTAAAAATACTAATTTTGGTTTCAACCATAATAATTTTAATAGTATCAAATATCTATCTTAAAAATATTAAGTTACTTAAATTTGAATATGTTATTTTAATTCTTATATCGGTAATTGGTATGATGCTGATGGTTTCATCAAATGATCTGGTTACCTTATATCTATCTATTGAGCTACAAAGCTTACCGTTGTATGTGCTTGCATCAATTAGAAATAAATCATCAAAATCGACAGAATCTGGCCTTAAATATTTTGTTCTTGGTGCATTGTCATCTTGTATATTATTGTATGGACTTTCACTTGTTTATGGTTACTCAGGTTCAATTTACTATACTGATATTGCATCTACACTTGTAGATTATGAAGTTGGTATATTGATTGGTTTGGCATTTACACTAGCAGGTTTTGCCTTTAAAATTTCAGCAGTACCTTTTCACATGTGGACTCCAGATGTTTATGAGGGTTCACCAACAACAATTACAGCGTTTTTTGCCGTCGCACCAAAGATTGCAGCACTTGGACTAATTACTAGAATGCTATTTACCGCTCTTCCGGGTTTAGTTGATGACTGGCAATCAATTTTAATTCTACTCTCAATACTGTCGATGTTGTTAGGAGCATTCTCTGCAATTGGTCAAAGCAACATAAAAAGACTCTTAGCATATTCATCAATAAGTCATATGGGCTTTGCTTTGATGGGAGTTATTAATGGATCTATTGAGGGTGTTACGAGTTTATGTCTGTATTTATTGATTTATTTAGCTATGTCATTAGCTATATTTATATCAATAATCGCATTGAAAAATGGAGATGAGCATATTGAAAATATAAATGAATTATCTGGACTATCAAAAACGAAACCAATAAATGCCATAATCATTTCAACACTTCTTTTTTCACTAGCAGGCATTCCTCCACTTGCAGGATTTTTTGCTAAATTCTATGTTCTCTATGCTGCAATTAGCGTCGAGTTGTATTATCTTGCAATTTTTGGTGTCCTATCAAGTGTTGTCAGTGCTTTCTACTACCTCCGAATTATAAAAATTATGTATTTTGAAGAATCTGTTATTATATATGATCCGGTATCTAAAAGATTAAATTCAATAATTTATGTACTGACGGCTTTCGTTTTATTATTTTTTGTTAAACCATCTATATTTATTTCTTTTGCTCATGCAGCCTCATTAGCACTTTTTTCTTGATGAATTCTTTTAAATTTGAGTCAAATATTGAACGCCATGATTTGATTGACTCGACTAATTTGCGAGCAATAGATGTTATTAAATCCGAAAAGGATATTGATTGGGTAATATCTAAGGTTCAGACTCATGGTAAGGGAAGGGTTAATAAAACATGGTCATCTCCTCACGGGGGTCTGTATGTAACTAGGATATTAAAATCTGATAAAATAAATTATTCTAATCTTGGTCAGTTCAGCATCTTATCATCAGTTGCCGTTGCTAAGTCTGTTGAGAGTTTTTTATCAGATAAAAAAGTAAGTCTTAAGTGGCCAAATGATGTTTTTGTAGATGACAAGAAAGTTGCTGGTATACTGATTCAAAGTATTATTCATAAACAAAGACTATTCGTAATTGTTGGTATTGGTATAAATGTTTTTAAGCCGTATTCTGCAAATAATGAGTATTCATATATTGAGGATTTTAATAGGGGTATTCAATTAGATTTATGTTTTGAAACTTTACTTAAAAATCTTAAGGAAATGATAAATAATTGGGGTTATGGTGTGAATTTCAATGAAGTCAAAGAATTTTGGCTATCTAGATGTAATCATATTGGTAAAAAGATAATAGTAAAAACAAGCAATACATCAAAAGAAGGATTATTTGAGAGTATTGATGATAATGGTAATCTGTTACTCTTGATAGATAACAAAATTGAATTAATTAATACCAGTAATATTTTAATAGAAGAGAGTATATGACAAAAAAAAATATAGAAGTGTTGTACAGTCCCATCGGTGGGGCTGGTCAAATTGGAATGAATTTATATTTATATGGCTATCGAATATCTAATGGAGATATACATTGGATAATGGTTGATTGTGGGATAGGTTTTGCAGATGAACATTATCCAGGGATTGATATTCTAATTCCAAATATCGATTTTCTGAACAAGAGGAATAATAAATTAATTGGTATTATATTAACCCATTCTCACGAAGACCATTATGGTGCAATAAATACACTTATTAATGATAAAATAGATGTTCCGGTTTATTGCACAAAATTTACTTCCGAGCTTATAAAAGAAAAAATTTCTGAAGATTATTCAGAGCTTATGTTGGATATAAAATTATTAAAAGATAATGCAAAATTTAAGATAGGTGAATTTAATATCGAGTTAATTAATGTTGCTCATTCTATTCCTGAACCAAATGCTCTTAAAATATCGATAGATGGATTTAACATAATCCATTCAGGTGATTGGAAGATAGATGAAAAGCCAGTAATTAATAGAAAGACTGATTTAGATAAATTTAAAAAAATTGGAACCGATCAATGTGATGTATTAGTTTGTGATTCTACAAATATATTTAAGAAAGAAACATCATTAACTGAAAGTAAGGTTGGTGAAAATTTAATAAAAGTTATAAAAAATATAAAGGGGCTTGCGATTGTAACTACATTCTCATCAAATGTTTCTAGGTTAATATCAATTATAAACGCTGCAAGAATGAACAAAAGAAATATAGTTTTGTCAGGAAGGTCAATTAAGAGGTTTGTAAAGGTTGCTCAAATATGTGGTTATATAGAGAAAGACATTTTCTTTAATGATGAGAGGGATCTTCCTAAACTCTCCAAGAAAAATGTTTTGATAATATGTACAGGTAGCCAAGGTGAAGGAAATGCATCTTTGGCTAAAATAGCTAATGGAAGAAATCCATTAATATCGCTAAATTTAGGTGATGTTGTTGTCTTTTCATCAAAAACAATTCCAGGAAATGAGAATTCGGTAGGTTATTTAAAAAATAAAATAATTGAATTTGGGGCTGATATTATAGATGAAACTACTCATGATATCCATACAACTGGGCATCCTTCACGTCCTGAGGTAGAGAAACTATATACTTTTTTAAAACCACAGACCCTAATTCCAATGCACGGAGAACTTTTCCATCTCAAAGAGCATGTTAGTTTTGCTAAAAAAAATAAAATCAGTAATCCATTGTTTGTAAAAAACGGTGATCTAGTTCAACTCTATCCAAATAAACCGAATATTATAGAACAAAACGAACCAAGCTTTTATTTAAGAGACGGGGATGTACTGATCAAAAATGATGATTATCTTCTTAAGGACAGAAGAAGATTGCAGGAATCAGGTGTAATTTTTACAACTTTGGTATTAGATAAAAATAATGTGTTGTATGTGGATCCAATCATAGAAATTCTTGGTATCCCTAGTAAACTAAATGGGGTTGAAAATACAAAAAACTTTATTGAGTTATTGATTGATAATGCGGTGGATTCACTTCCAAAAGCAAAAAAAAGAGATATTGATTTCATGTCATGCTACATAGAAAAGTCAATAAGGAATGACCTGTATTCAAAATGGGGGAAAAAGCCTATAATAAAAGTTAGGTTAACGTATGTTTAGGATAAATTAATGAATTATTTTACGCTATTTGGTACTTATTTTATTATGTGGTGGGTTGTTTTCTTTATTATTTTGCCACTAAAGATTGTTACACATGCAGATCAAGGCGTTGATGTGAAAGGCATACATGGTAGTGTTCCAATTAATCCAAATCTATTATATAAAATATTAATAACAACTGTACTAACTCTTGTTTTATTATTGATACTCATAGCCATGTTTTATTTTGATATAATGAGTATTGACTCAATTTTAGGTATAGCGTGATTTAACTATGAGACTAACTGAATACTTTCTTCCAACTCTAAAAGAAGTTCCAAAAGATGCTGAGATTGTTTCTCATCAATTAATGCTGAGAACAGGAATGATAAGGCAGTCTAGTTCCGGGATCTATATTTGGCTTCCATTTGGTCATGCAGTTTTGAAAAAAATTGAACAAATTGTTCGTGAAGAACAAGTAAATGCTGGTGCAATAGAATTATTAATGCCAACAATTCAATCTGCCGAATTATGGAAGAAAAGTGGACGTTATGATGACTATGGCGCCGAAATGTTGCGTATGAAAGATAGACACGATAGAGAAATCCTCTATGGACCAACAAATGAGGAGCAAATTACTGATATATCAAGTCATTATTTCAAATCTTATAAGTCACTCCCCAAGATACTTTTTCATATTCAATGGAAGTTTAGAGACGAGGTTAGACCACGTTTTGGAGTGATGAGGTGTAAGGAGTTCTTGATGAAAGACTCATATTCATTTGATGTCACTGAAGAAGATGGAAAATTATCTTATAATAAAATGTTTTTATCATATCTTAAAACATTTCAGAGACTTGGATTGAAAGCTATACCAATGTCAGCAGAGTCAGGTCCCATAGGTGGGAATTTAAGTCATGAGTTTATAGTACTCGCTAATACTGGTGAAAGTAAGGTATACATCGATAAAAGAATACTCGATATGAATATACCAGATGAAATTGATTATCAAAAAGACTCAAAAAATATTGTTTCTAAGTGGACTGAATTTTATACAGTCACTGACGACATGTACGAGCAAGATACTTATGAGTCAAAAGTTGAAGAAAAAAATAGGTTAGAAATGAGGGGGATAGAGGTTGGACATGTTTTTTATTTTGGTGATAAATACACAAAGCCTTTAAATGCAAATGTCCAAGATAAGGATGGCGTCACAAAACCAATTCAATCAGGATCTTACGGAATTGGTGTCTCAAGATTAGTAGCCGCAATTATTGAAGCGAGTCATGACGACAAGGGTATAATTTGGCCAAAAAGTGTTTCACCATTCGACTATGCATTGATATGTCTCAACTCAAAAAATAAAGAACTTGTAGAATTATGCGATATAATTTACAAGAAAATGAAAAGTAAATGTGCTATTTTGTATGATGACACAAGTAGTTCCATAGGTAAAAAACTCAATAAGATGGATCTTATTGGTATACCAAAACAAATAATTTTAGGGAATAAATCTATTGAAAGTAAAAGTTTAGAGATAAAGGATAGAAAAACTGGAAATGTTGATGTTCAAAGCATAGATGCATTTCTTGAGATCTTTGAAAATGACTAATTCCAATAATAATAATTCATTAAAGCAAACTAGAGCATTTTCTTCATTTGAATGGAAGATTGCTTTTAGGTATTTTAGGTCAAAAAAAAAAGAAGGCTTTATATCTATAATTAGCTTCTTCTCACTTGTTGGAATTATGCTCGGAGTGGCAACTTTAATTATAGTATTAGCTGTTATGAATGGTTTTAGATCAGAGTTGCTGGATAAGATACTGGGTATTAATGGTCACATCACAATTCAATCATATGATCAAGGTATAGATGATTATGCTGAGCTAAGGAAAGAACTGGAAAAAATTGATAATGTTTATTCAGTTATTCCAACAATATACTCACAAGTAATGGTGTCGTCTGGAGATCAAACTTCTGGTGCTATTATTAAGGCGATTTCCTACGACGACATTCAAAATGTACCAAAAATTGATACAAATCTGATACTTGACGAGTATAGGTCTAAAGATGGATTGTTAATTGGTACAGGTATGTCAAGGAACCTATTGCTAGGTATGGGAGAGCAATTAACCTTAATTTCACCAAAAGGCTCACAAACTCCGTTTGGTACGACACCAAGAATTAAATCCTATGAAATATCAGGAATTTTTAATATTGGTATGTCTGAATACGATTCAAATTTTGTATATATGCCTTTAGAAGAGGCGCAGAAATATTTTAGTAAAAAGGGATCTGTTAATACTATTGAAGTTTTCTTGGATAACCCCGAAGAAATTTTACCAGTGATTACAAGCATGAGAAGCCTTATTGGTAATGCTTATTATCTCTCATCATGGAAAGAGCAAAATAAAACATTTTTTACTGCACTTGAAGTTGAGCGAGATCTAATGTTTATAATAGTATCATTGATTGTATTGGTGGCTGGCTTAAATATTGTTTCAAGTCTCATCATGTTAGTAAAAGATAAGAATTCTGATATAGCTATTCTCCGAACAGTAGGTGCTTCGAAAAATTCCATCATAAGGATATTTTTTATAACAGGATCAGCAATTGGTGTAATTGGAACAACACTAGGCGTTGTTATAGGAATAATTTTTTGTAGAAATATTGATGCTATACGATTATTGATATCAAAAATAACAGGCACTGACCTGTTCTCACCAGAAATGTATTATTTAGCAAAGCTTCCGGCAGAGATTGATAATGCTGAATTAGTATCTGTTATATTAATGGCTTTGTCATTTTCAATTATTGCTTCAATTTATCCATCATGGAAAGCGTCAAAAATTGATCCAGTTAAGGTATTAAGAAATGAATAATACTAATAAGAATCAAGGGGATAGCGTATTATCTTTAAGTGGTATTTTCAGAATATACACGCAGGGTGATAATAAAATAAATGTTTTAAGAAATGTAGATCTTAATATTAATAGAGGTGAGATTATTTCTTTAATTGGCAGTTCAGGCTCTGGAAAATCATCCTTATTGCATATAGCTGGATTATTGGAGCAACCAGATTCTGGAGATATAACAATCAATGGTGTGAAGTTCTCAAAAATGAACGATCAAGAGAGAACAATTAGTCGAAGGCATTCAATCGGATTCATTTATCAATTTCATCATTTATTATCTGATTTCTCAGCAATTGATAATATCATTATTCCCATGATGATAGCTGGACAAGACAAAAGTTACTCACAAGAACGCGCAACGATTCTTTTATCAAAATTAGGTCTTGAAGATAGAAAAGATCATTTGCCCTCCCAATTATCTGGTGGAGAACAACAAAGAGTATCAATTGCCAGAGCAATTGCAAATAAACCAGATCTTTTATTGGCAGACGAACCTACTGGTAACCTTGACTCTAAAACAGCCGATATAGTCTTTGACCAATTTATATCACTTGTTCGGCAAGAAAACATGTCGGTTTTGCTTGCTACACATAATTTTAAATTATCAGAAAAATCAGATAGAGTGATTTCAATTCAAAATGGTGAATTGGAGGAGTGCTAACCCTCTAGCCATAAAGGTATAGGAATATTCTTCTTTTTAAGAAAATCTTTATTATATAGTTTACTTTGATATCTACTGCCATGATCACATAGTATAGTGACAACAGTAGAGCCTTTCCCTAATTCTTTTGCAAGATTAATTGCGCCTGCAATATTTATTGCACTTGAACCACCTAGGATAATCCCTTCATTCTTAACTAGATTGTAGACGTATGGAAGTGCTTCATTGTCTTCAATAGAATAACAAAAATCAATTTTTTCAATCTCTTCAATAATGGGTGTTACGCGTCCCAATCCTATACCCTCAGAAATAGAATTACCTTCTGATGCTTCAACCTTATTATTAGCAAAATAGTTATACATAGCAGCACCCTTGGGGTCAGCTAATCCAATTTTTATTTGAGGTTTTTTTTCTCTTAGATATTTGGATACACCAGATAACGTTCCACCAGTTCCGACTGCACAAATAAAACCATCTATTTCGTTATTTGTTTGTTCAAGTATTTCAGGACCAGTTGTGTTGTAATGAGCAAGCATATTATCGAGGTTGTTCCATTGGTCAGCAAAAATTGCTCCATTCGGGTTTGTTTTAATTTCTTCTTCTGCAATTCTTCTTGCTACATGTTGATAATTCTCTGGGTTTGAAAAAGGTACAGCAGGTACTTTTATGAGATCAACCCCTAGCGCTAATAATGTATCAAATTTTTCTTGGCTTTGTGTTTCTGGAATAATAATTTTTACATTATAACCTTTGGCATTTGCAACGAGAGCTATTCCAATTCCTGTATTGCCAGCGGTACCTTCAACTATAGTGCCACCTTTCTTTAATTCACCTCTTTTTTCAGCGTTTTCAATTATGCTAAGAGCGGCACGATCTTTAACTGACAGGCCTGGATTTAAAAATTCTGCCTTTCCATAGATATTGCAGGATGTAAGTTCTGAAACTTCTCTCAAGTAAATTAGTGGGGTGTTACCAATCTGTGATATAATATTATTCATAATACTTTTATAATGTTACAAGACAATAAAAACAAACTATTTATATTAATCTATTGGTAAAATATGTTATTATATAGATGTTAGAACTACTCATCAGAGGTTTACAAAATTGAAAAACTCAACTCAAAATATCATTATGATAGTTATAGTGGCTATTATGGTGTCTACAGGCTTTTATATTTGGAATGAAGATAGGAAACTCCCTAAAGTGGAAGAATATGGTTATCAAGCTTTTACTGCTGAGGATTTTGAATATTGGATGCAATAAATATTTAATCAAAAATTAATTTAATTTTCAATTTATTTGGAGTGGATATGATAAAAACAACGGGTGTATTACATTTTACAATACCTGTTTCGGATACAGTTAAAAGTTTAAATTTTTACATAGAAGTACTTGGTTTTGAACTTATACAACACGTACCCCAGATTGATATGGTATTTATGAAGTGTGGAGATGATTTTGTAAATTTAACCAAAAGTAAGACTTCAATTAATCCAAATAATGGTAATGACTTTCTCGTTCATCATGCTTTTAAAATAGAAGTTGATAAATATGAAGAAGCAAAGAAGTCAATAATTGATAGAGGGATTGAAATTATCCATGAAGAGCATAGATATGAGGGTATTTTCCATGGTAAACAATTTTATTTTCATGATTTAGATCGAAATGTAATAGAAATAAATGCTCTAGAAAAAGTTACGGATGGTTTTTCTGAAGATCAAATCAACAATAAAGATTATAAAGTATTTCCCAATCTTAAATCTTAATTTTAATAACTAGCTTTTTTATCTATTTACAGACTATAAAAATTATCTTAACTGTTTCAGTATGTGGGATATTAGACAATGTCAATTGTAAATTTTCATGATGTACTTAGGGATGGAATCCAGTCCTTGATGGGCACAAATCCATCAGCTGATGAAATAATTAGTGCTTACCCTACATGTCATCTTACAGGTTGTTCCCAAGTGCAGACAGCCGGGGGCACATTTTTCGACTTATTTGCTAAAAAAGGTAGGGATGAGTGGTTTGAAGTTGAAAAAATAATTACTTATTTTAAGAAACTAAAAGTAAAGCAAACAGCGCTAATTAGAGGGGACTTTTTATTTGGCTATGAACCCTATTCATATGATGTTGTTGAAGCTACCGTTCTTGAATTTGTTAAAATGGGAATTAATGTATTCCATAATTTTCATGGAATGAATGATTATCACCCATTAATTGGGGTTGTTGAGGCTGTAAAAAAAGCACAAAGAAGAGGTTATAACGTTATAGCCAATGGAACAATATGCATTGAGGATAATCCCAATATTACAACTACGGAATGCCTAAAATTTGCAAAAAAATTAATTGAAATGGGTCATGAAGGTTTTTATCTTAAATCTGCCAGTGGAAGATTAAGTCCAGATTTTGTTTATAGTTTGACATCACAATTATTCAACCAATTTCCAGAACAAGACATAACAGTTCATGCTCATTCAACCTACGGGGAAGCACCTGCTTGCTATATGTCGGCGATTCTTGCTGCAGTTCACAATAACAAGTCAATTACAATAGATGTCCAACATCCAGCATTATCTGGGTCAACGGCTCAACCAAGTATGACGAAGATGGCACAATTGATAAAAAATTATCCCGATAAAAGAGTTAATTCTTATATGCCTAACCTAAATTATGATGCCATAAAAATGAGTCTAGATCCTTTGTTAACATTGCGATTTAAATATCGTGATTATGAAATAAAGTATGACAAAGAACTACTGGATATCATGTACAAATCTAGAGTGCCTGGTGGTGCTTCTTCAACCTTAAAATCAATACCAGGTCTAATTGGTAATCTTGAGAGAAAACTTGATATTCAAAATGAACCAAATAAGTGGGATAGCATACAAAAGCATATTTATAATATTCAAAATTTAATATTGAGTGATATAGGAAATCCTACTCAAGTTACTCCATATGCAGCTAATACAACCGGTCAAGCAGCAATATCTCTTTGGAACAAGCTAAATGACAAGGAATTATACGATACCTTGTATCCGGGTATAGTAAATTATCTGGTTGGGTTACATGGAAAAGTACCGAATAGTATAAATAAAAAGATATTGAAAAAAGCACTTGATCTTAAATGCATGGATAAACCAGTCAAATATATTAGCTCATTAGATAGAGAAAATACATTGGACAAAGCAAATTCTGAATTAATTAAAAAAGGTATCAAGAACCCGACAATTCGTCAGAAGTTATCATACTTGCTATTGGACGACAAAGAGCATGTGATAAGATGTTACATGGGTGAAAACATATCCCAAAAGTCACCAGAATTACCATTTTATACGTTAAATCCAGTTCCAAAAAGCATGAAAAAAAGATCCAAGGATGGACATTCCTATATCTTAGACATCAGAGATGCTATAAAAGCTATAGGGGGAGTCCCAGTACTTCAAGAAATTGCAGAGAGAGTATTACATCTCAAGCAAATTAAAGACAAACATTATATATTTCCAGATGGGTATAAGGATCTTGGTGAAATCTGGGATAAAAGTAACACAACTAAATTAGATCAAATTATCGATTATATTGATACTAAATTAATAAAACATGGTTTTGATGCAAATCAAATCCGTTCATTTACGATAAAGAATGGTCAGCTTACTATATTAGATTGTATTAAGGATGTGCTCGAAAGAAGAGGAAATGGACTATATGAGTATTTTCTCGATGTTTTGGAAAAACATAATAATATTGAAAATTCAAAAAAAATGGCTCCCCGGGACGGGCTCGAACCGCCGACCCAATGATTAACAGTCATTTGCTCTACCGACTGAGCTACCGGGGAATAAATTACTTATAAATTTATAATAGCAAAAAAGCAATTATAAAATGGAGGCCACGTCCGGAATCGAACCGGAGTAAAGGGTTTTGCAGACCCGCGCCTAACCATTCGGCCACGTGGCCCTCACGCTAAAATGAACCTAATATAAATTCATACCATATACAATTAAAAAAGATGCTGAATAGTAACATTCTTGATACATTTAGAAATTGATAATTATGGATTAATCATTGTTTAAAATATAAAAAAAATATATATATTTTATATACAAATATAATTGGTTTGAAATATGAGTGATTATTTAAATATGCGCGTAAATATGGTTAATAACCAGCTTAAACCTTTCGCCGTAACAGAGCCGTCTATACTTAGTGCATTTCTGGATATACCAAGAGAACTCTTTTCCCAGTATATGAATGAATCAAATGTTTATTCAGACAATCTTGTATTTTTAAATAAAAAAAGAAAGTTTGAGAATCGATTTTATTTATCACCTGCAGTATTTGCCAAAATATTACAAATATCTGAAATAAAACCATCAGATAAGGTTTTAGATGTTGGATGTTTGACAGGATATTCGACGGCAATCTTATCTAAATTATCTTCGAAGGTTTATGGTATCGATTGTGAAGAGGTTTTGTTAGAAATTTCAAAAGAAAACACAAAGAAGATTAATTTGAATAATGTTAAATTTATTCTTTCAACTCTTAAACAAGGGTATTTGAAAGCAGCGCCCTATGATTTAATATTTATTAATGGATCTATACAGTATCTGCCTGACGAGATTATTGATCAAGTTCATAAGGATGGTGCAATAATTACAATTGAAAATGAAAATGACCTTGGTAATGTTGTGGTCTATAAAAAATATGGGAATTTATTAAATAAAATTAATTATTTTGAAATCAATGTCCCATATATATCAAGTGACTTTCTGCGAAAAAATACTTTTACTTTTTAATAAAGTAAATTGATAAGTTCAAATTATGGTAAATAATTTTTTATGTTAAAAAAAATATTAAAATTTCCAATATTCATATTTATCATATCTGTATCAATTTTATATTTTAGTGAAAAGTCATACTCTTTAACTATAAATGAACTATTTCAGTTAATCGAAGAAAATAGTGACATAATTATAGCTGAAAGGGAATATCTGGATAAATTTAGAAACGATATATATTTGGCTGAGATTAGTAATGATCCATCAATAACATTATCGGGAAATATTGGAGCTAAAATTCAAGAAAACTCAAGTGGTAGAAATGATTTTAATCCAAGAAGCCTATCATTAACCCTCACACAAAATTTATATGATGGGAACAGAAGTGAATATACAATTTTACAAGCCAAAGATCTTCTGTCTCAATCTCAATATAATTTTGAAAATTTGAAGCAAGGTATTTTTTTACAATCAGTTAATGCTTATCTTGACTTGGTCAAATTGAGGCAAATATTAGAAATCACTAAAGAGAATGTATCATTATCTGAAAACTATCTGAATTTTACCAAAAATGACCTTGAACTTGGAAATGCAATAGAAAATGAATTAAACCAAGCAACTGTTACTTTTGAAAAAAATAAATTTAATTTAAATAAAATTGAAGAGCAAATTAGGAATCAAGAAAACTTACTCTTTAATTACATAAATACTATTCCTGATGACATAAATATTTCAGATTTTAGTAAATTTAATTTAAATAGAAATTTTGATTATTTTCATAACCTTGCAATGGAGAATAATCCTAATATATTGGCAAATGAATTACGTCTTGCAATTTTAAGTTATGGTTTAGTCATTGAGGAATCTGCAAATAAACCAAGAGTGGATCTAGAAGCAGGTGTTACCAGAAGTTGGAATTACACTGCATCAGCCGGTCAGGCCGATGAGTTATCTATCATGGGAAGAGTAAGTGTGCCTCTAAATGAGACTGAACAAGTTCGACTTAAACAAAAGAATATAACTCTTGAAATTAACCGCCACGAAAGAGTTTTGTATGATCTTAAGTATAATTTAAAAAGAGAAATCGATAATACAATAAATAATATCAAGTTATTAGAGTTAGAGTTTGAGATAGAGGAAAAACAAAAGGAAGTGCTTGAGAATGATGTTTTAATTGAAAGGGAGAGTTATAACCTTGGTATATCTTCAACCTTAGATGTCTATGAAAGTGAAATTGAATTAAACAATCAATCGTTAACATTAATTGAATTAGATAATAACATTTATAAATCTTATTTTTCTCTACTTAATCAACTTGGCGAATTAAAAGTTAATCAATAAATGTTTAAAGGATCTCTTCTTGGATAAAAAATATTCACATCAAGATATTGAAAAAAGAATACATTCAAAATGGGAATTAAATGATTCTTTCAAAGCACCTACGAACCTAGATTCACAAAATGAAAACTATTGCATAGTTATTCCACCACCAAATGTGACAGGAAATCTGCACATGGGACATGCCCTAAATAATACACTTCAGGATATATTAATTAGATACAACAGGATGCTTGGTAAAGATGTATTATGGCAAGCTGGCACAGATCATGCAGGCATAGCGACGCAAATGGTCGTTGAAAGAAAGCTAGATAATGATAAAAAATTAAAGAAAGAAGATCTTGGAAGAGATAAATTTGTTGATGAAATATGGAAGTGGAAAGAAGAGTCTGGCGGTCAAATAATCAACCAACTTAAAAGACTTGGATCTTCATGCGATTGGAGTCGAGAAAGGTTCACCTTAGATGAAGGTTTGAGCAAAGCAGTTATTCATGTTTTTAATAAATTATATGAAGATGGTCTGATTTATAGAGATAAAAGGCTTGTCAACTGGGATACTAAATTCCAAACAGCCATATCTGATCTTGAGGTCCAACAAAAAGAAGTTGAAGGTAACTTATGGTATATTAAGTATGAGCTTGAGGGGGATAAAAATACATTTATAACAATAGCCACAACAAGACCAGAGACATTACTTGGTGATACTGCAATAGCTGTTAATCCTGAAGATCCCAAACATAAAAAATTGATAGGCAAAAAAGCAATTATTCCTCTCTCAGGAAGAGTTATACCAATTATTGGAGATGATTACGCCAAATTGGAAGAAGGTACCGGTGCTGTAAAAATAACTCCTGCACATGACTTTAATGATTTCGAGGTGGGAAAAAGAAATGGTCTTGAAATGATTAATATTATGGATCGTAAGGGTGCTCTCGTCGAAGAAGATTTTATACCTGAAAAGTATAGAGGTCTTTACCGATTTGATGCAAGAAAACAGATCCTGAAGGATCTGGAGGGTGAAGGTTGTCTTGTAAAAGTAGAAGAACATACTCATAGTGTACCACATGGTGATAGATCGGGCGTCATTATAGAGCCATATCTTACAGATCAGTGGTATGTTGATGCAAAAAAACTAGCAGTAGATGCAATAAAAGCTGTAAAAAACAAACAAACAAAGTTTGTGCCATCAAATTGGGAAAAAACTTATTTTGAGTGGATGGATAATATTCAGCCATGGTGTATATCACGACAGCTGTGGTGGGGACACCAAATTCCTGTATGGTATGGTCCTGATGAAACCTATTTTGTTGCTGTTAATGAAAACGAAGCACTACAAAAAGCAAAAGAACATTACGGTAAATCGGTCTCTTTAAAAAGAGATGAAGATGTTTTAGATACGTGGTTCTCATCTGCACTATGGCCTTTTAGTACATTAGGATGGCCTAAACATACTAACGAATTTAAAAAATATTATAATACTGATGTTTTGGTTACAGGATTTGATATCATATTTTTTTGGGTTGCTCGCATGATGATGATGGGGCTCTATTTTACTAAAGAAGTCCCATTCCATACCATTTATATTCACGCATTAGTGAGAGACGAACAAGGGCAAAAAATGTCTAAATCAAAAG
>JADHLM010000018.1 GCA_016780665.1 Hyphomicrobiales bacterium
GTGTGAAGATATCAGCAGAAGCTGTAGCAGCTGTACGACATCTATCGTTCATGCTGGCGTCGAAAGTTACTTCACCGCCGATAGATAGTGATATTGCGCTTGCATTAGCTGGAGTAGCATACATGTTACCCACTAGCAGTAGAGCAGCAGCACCACCTAATAGTATTTTTTTATCCATGATATTTCCTTTCATAATAAAAAAAGTTAATAAAAAAGTTATTTTATATAAAATAACGCACGATGCACGAACACCGTGCATATGCTAGTAATTTATCAAATAATCATATAGTGACAAGTAAGAAATTTATATTTATTTTACTTTATTTTTAAGTGTGACATAAATGCAACAGCGATTAATGTATTATTAATAATTTGTTGTGTTTCATTAGCAAAATAAAGGCCGAGAAAGCCAGGCTAACTCTATAATAAAGCAATATAAAATTGTGTAGTTGGAAAATTAGAAGCCAAACGATAAGGATACACCAGCACGCCAAGCGCTTGTCGATCCTGCACCTTGCTCTTGAGACATTTTATCCGTTGATGAACTCGATAGGCTGAGTCCCAAATCAAGATTTTCATTAAGTGGTTTTGTGGCATCTAAAGATAAGATGGACGATTTATCTTCAACATTATCTCCGTTTGTTTTATTTCGAGCATAATCCAGAGATTCTTGTGCATAGCCCAAGGTATAATCAACATCGTTAACAGAACTTCCAAAACCAAGAGACCAGACATTTGAATCGGCATTATCTGTGTTAAGATGTGAGAAAGCTGAAGAAAGTGTGTAGTTATCAAAGGATAACTCCATTCCTAATGCTGAGAGTAATTCATCACCACATGCATTTCCACCATAAAGGCCATCAAAAAAAGCATCAGCACTGGTTGCTGCTTCTGCTTTTATAAGATCGGCATCCAAACAACTTGATAGTTCATTGACTTTATTATTTGCTTTTTCTATGCCGCCACCTAAAGAAATTACTGTATCACCAATATATGTCTCATAGCCTATACCTAATGAAATTGTTGTAAAATCAGAGTCATTTGATCCGATATTTCTACTGCTTAAGGATGTGCCAATACCAAGTTCAATGCCTGAAAAAGATGGTGTATAGTATGTTATGCTATAATTATCCTGAGATCCTGAAGTGTTTTTTACATGACCATCTTTGACAACATTGATAGCTGTCTTTGCTCCAGAGCCGTCTGTTCCTTTTAGCATCCCCTCAACGGCTGAAGATGATTCTTTTAAAACTAGCTTTCCATAATTACCCTCAAGAGATAACTCAGGGGATAAGGTTTGTTCATCTAGATCAAAGGTATTTGAAATTTTGAGCAACAAATCATCGGATAGCTCACTAGACCAGCCAAAAGTAACTTCTTCCATCTCAAGTTGAAAATTTTGTTCATCTTCTCCCTTGCATGGATCTTGGTCAAAAGTCATTGTTGCTTGATTATTTAGTGGTCCTGATCCTAAACCAATTGTTTGAAGATCTGCAGATTGAGCATTTCCATTATTATCTCTAGTTAATTCATTTCCAAAAACATCTGCTGCATTAGCTGTTGCAAAACATGTCCCAGATACAAAGGACCCATTGACAGTTAGATTGCCAAAAGTATCAATTGTACCATTGCCATTGCCATTAGGAGCATCGCCAGCAAAAACTGTCCCAGAAAACGCGAACAATAGCAGATATGATAGTGCGGATATTTTTTTCATAGTTTTAATGCATTAATCATTTGTTATGTAAGGTGTAGTCTAATATAATTAGTAAAACAGTCAATAAAGTACGCATGACTAAAATACATAAATATTTATGATGTTGTATATAAGATACACTCTTTAATATTTTGTTAATTTTTATTTTGTTGACATAGTTCTTGCTTTATTTTTTACTGCCTTAAAACTATTGATACATTATATTGATAAACATGAACCACAGAAATAAATCCATTAAGAATATTCTCTTTTCCATACTAATAATAAGTATATTGAGTGGCTGTGCTTCTTCGTTCAATATGCCTGATTGGTTGGATGCAGAAACTTCAAGAGAGAGGAATGCTGAACGACAGGCAAAAAGAGACGGCGGCCCTAAAGGAAAAATTCAAGATAATTTCACATTATTTGGGAGTGACACAAAGGATACAGGGGCAACAATAGGTGTGAACGCATTATTATGGAGAGCATCTTTGGATACAGTCTCATTTATGCCGTTAGAGCAAGCTGATCCTTACGGTGGTATTATCATGACCGAATGGTACACCAACCCAGAAAAACCAAATGAGCGCTATAAAATTACTATTTACATTCTAGATAGCAAGCTCCGTGCAGATGCAATCAGAGTTTCATTTTTTATGCAACAATTGATTAATGGTGAATGGACAAACGTAATTGCAAGCGATGAAACAAGAATCGCTCTTGAAAATAGTATCCTCACTAAAGCAAGGCAACTAAAGCAAGACTAGAGGGTTCATGGATCGATATAACCATCGCGAAGTAGAAAAAAAATGGCAGAGTAAGTGGGACTCTGAAAAGATTTTTGAAGCATCAGAGAATTCGGCACAAGAAAAATATTATGTCCTAGAAATGTTTCCCTACCCATCCGGTAAAATACATATGGGTCACGTACGTAATTACACAATGGGAGATGTTGTAGCAAGATATAAGAGGGCTAAGGGCTTTAATGTACTTCACCCAATGGGCTGGGACGCTTTTGGAATGCCTGCTGAGAACGCTGCTATGCAAAATAATATTCACCCAGCAACATGGACTTATCAGAATATTGACAATATGAGAGCTCAATTAAAGCTTCTTGGACTCTCGATTGATTGGTCACGTGAAATTGCAACCTGTGATCCTAAATATTATGCGCATGAGCAAAAATTATTTCTAGATTTTTACAGAAACGGTCTCGTTAGTAGAAAAAACTCAAAAGTAAATTGGGATCCCGTTGATAATACTGTATTAGCAAATGAACAAGTCATAGATGGAAAAGGATGGCGCTCAGGTGCAGAAGTTGAGATAAGAGAATTAACTCAGTGGTTTCTCAATATCACCGAATATGCTGAAGATCTAATTGAAAAACTCAATACGCTTGATAACTGGCCCGATAAAGTAAAAACCATGCAAAATCATTGGATTGGAAAATCTACGGGGTTACAATTTCAATTTGAGGTTACAAAAACCCCCTTTGAGTCAGATGTTTTTCAATCAGTTGAGGTTTTTACAACGCGTCCTGATACATTATTTGGTGCGAGTTTTGTTGCTGTTGCCGCAGATCACCCAATTGCGAAAGAATTAGAAAAAACAAATAAGGAAGTTACTGACTTTATAAAAGAATGCAGATCAAAAGGTACAACTTTAGCAGAAATAGAGAAAGCTGAGAAAATTGGATATAACACAGGTATAAAAGTGAAGCATCCGTTTATCAAAAACAAAGAATTGGATGTATTTATTGCAAACTTTGTATTAATGGAATACGGAACAGGCGCAATATTTGGTTGTCCTGCACATGATCAGAGAGACTTAGACTTTGCTAGAAAGTATAATCTAGATGTCACACCTGTTGTACTGCCCAATGAATCTTCCGAAGCAGAATTTGAAATTCTTGATGAAGCATACACCGGTGAAGGAAAAATATTTAACTCTGATTTCTTAAATGGCAAAACCATCGAAGAAGCAAAGGAAATTGTTGCCAATAAAATGTCATCAATGAAAGTTAACGGTTTACAACAAGGTGAGAAAAAAATTACTTACAGATTAAGAGACTGGGGTGTTTCTCGTCAACGTTACTGGGGTTGCCCAATACCAATTATTCACTGTGATGATTGTGGTGTGGTTGAAGTTCCCGAAAAAGACCTTCCAGTAAAATTACCTGATGATGTTGATTTTGATAAGCCTGGTAATCCACTTGAACGCCACAAAACATGGAAAAATGTCCAATGTCCTTCATGTAATAAGGACGCACGAAGGGAAACAGATACATTTGATACATTTGTAGATTCCTCGTGGTATTTTGCCAGATTTTGTAGTCCTCATGCCAATCAACCAGTAGAAGAAGAAGCAATAAATTATTGGCTACCAGTTGATCAATATATAGGAGGAGTAGAACACGCTATTCTTCATTTGCTGTATTCAAGATTTTTTACGCGTGCGATGAAAGATACCAATCACGTGACATTAGAAGAACCCTTCTCGGGTTTATTCACCCAAGGAATGGTAACACACGAAACGTATAAAGATAGTGATGGGAATTGGATATTTCCTGAAGAAGTAATTTTTGAGGATAACAAAGCCCTTCACATAAAAACCAAAAAACCTATTACAATTGGACCAATTGAATCCATGTCCAAATCAAAGAAGAATATTATTGATCCTCAGTCAATCGTTAATACTTTTGGAGCTGACACAGCCCGATGGTTCATTTTATCGGATACACCGCCTGAACGGGATATTCAATGGACAGATAAAGGCGTAGAAGCATCATCACGATTCATACAAAGAGTTTGGAAGATTATTAATGATGGAATAGCACATATATCAGAAAAAAATACTCCAGCTCCAGAAAGTTTTCATGAGCAAGCAATAAAAACACTGAAAATTACTCACAAAGCAATAAAAGATGTAACGGATGCTTTAGAAAACCTAAGATTCAATAGAGCTATTGCCCATATTTATGAACTATCAAACCAAATACAGAGTGTTTTATATAATAAAAAATCGTTTGATAACAATGAGTTATATGTAAATAGAGAACTATTGGAAACATATTGTAAATTGTTTGCTCCCATGGCGCCACACATAGCTGAGGAATGCTGGATGTTGCTTGGTCATGATAATTTACTTTCAGCAACTAGCTGGCCCATATTCATCAATGAATACATTGAAGAAGATAATGATCTAATCATTATTCAAGTTAATGGCAAGAAAAGGGGGGAGACTCTCATACCAAGAAATGCAACACAGTCAGAAGTTGAGTCTATTGCTATGCAAATAGAAAATGTGCAAAAAGCAATAAATAGTGATATACGTAAGATTATATATGTTCCAAAGAGGATTTTGAATATTGTTCTATAACCTAAAAAATATTGCGTTAATATTATTAGTTTCAATTACTATGTCTGGATGCTCAATGAGTCCGATGTATGGGGAAAACAGTGGTTCATCTGCCGTAATGAAAAATATTGATATTGTTCAAGTTAGAAACAGAGAACATCAAATAATCAGAAATGAACTCTTAAAATATATTGATGGCAATACATCAAGTACTAAAAAAACATTGGAACTAGATTTTAATGTAGATGTTTCAAGAAGCGGGTTAATTTTTACAAGTACAGGTGAAGCGCAAAGAATGCAAATTGATGTAGAAGTTACATACGGAATATTCAGGATTACTGAATTTAGAGAATTAATATATAGTGACAAAGTTCGTGTTATTAATACCTATACGTTATCAAAATCAGAATATAATAATGCTCAAGCTGATATATCGACATTTAATCTAATATCAAAAGAGATAGCATCAAATATAAACAGACAAATATCTCTAAATTACCTTAATCTTGTAGAATAATACTCCCCAGGAGAACGACATGGTAATATTAAGAAATAAGCAGGCAGAGAATTTTGTCAAGAACCCTAGCAATAATCCATTCTGTATTCTTGTACACGGACAAGACGAGGGATTAATTTCAGAGAGAACACATTCATTAATCAACTTCTATGTAGAAAACAAAAATGATCCCTTCTCGCTGACTAGACTAAATAGCAAAATGCTAAGTGAGGATGCCGACTTATTAGGAAACGAAATCAATACATATGGTTTAATGGGAGATAGAAAGGTTGTTTTTATAGACCTCTCATCTGATTTAAATTCTGAACAAGTTGATACAATAAAAAGTAATAATGGGGATACATTAATCATAATAAAAGCCGGTGAATTAAAATCGTCTTCAAAAATAAAAATATTATGTGATAAAGATCAAAATTTTATATCAATCCCTTGTTATCAAATCACCTCCAATGACTTATCATCTCTCTTAAATAACGCTCTGTCTGAGAGAAAGCTATCGATGGACAGCAATACAAAACAATTAATTATTAGCTCACTGGGAAGAAATTATTTAGAGTCATTAACTGAAATTAATAAAATAATAGACCCATTTACTGACGGTGATCATATCTCGAGAGAGCACGTTGAACAATCATTGGTTTCATCAGAAAGTATATTAATAAATGATTTGGTGGATTGTATCTTTGAGAAGAAGACTCATCAAGTGAGTATCTATCATCATTCAGTTCTACAAACAATTAGCTCACCCCAAATACTAATTGTAATAAATAACCATATAATGAGATTGTTGGAGTTGCTTATAGAAAAAGAAAAAAGTGTTTTATCAATTAATGATATTATATCAAAATCAAAGCCCCCTATTTTTTTTAAAAGACATTCATCCTTTATGAGGCAACTAAGTATTTGGAGTATAGAACAAGTGAATACATCTCTGGGATTTATATCAGAGGCAATAATAACTACCAGAAACCATGCAGAACTCGCAGATGAAATAACAGAGCGTGTTTTATTGAAAATATCTAATATGAAAAATTAATTGATTAGTTTTGATTTAATCTTATCGAGCTGTAAATTATCAGAATAGCTAATGATTAGTTTACCTGATTTATTATTTTTTGTTTGAATTTCAACTTTGAAACCAATAGCATCACTTATAGTTTTTTCTAAATTTGAAATATTTTGATCTTTAGTTTTTGTTTTATGAGATGAAATTGTGTTTGTCTTTTTCTGTTTTAAAAAATCTTCTGTTTGTCTAACACTTAATCCCTTTTCGATTATGAGATTCGCAATTTTCTCCGCATCATCAGATCCAATAAGTGCCCTTGCATGTCCAATTGTTATTTGACCTGATGCCAAATATTCCTGAACCTTTAGTGGTAGGTTTGTTAGTCTTAATATGTTAGCAATATAACTTCGACTCTTTCCGATGACATTTGACAGGTCTTCTTGTGTGTAGTTATATATATCAATCAGCCTCTTGTAGCCTGATGCCTCATCAATAGGATTTAAATTACTTCTTTGTACATTTTCAATAATTGCAATTTCAAGTGCATCATCATCTGATAATGTTTTGATAATTGCAGGAATTTTATCCAGTTGCGCTATTTGCGCAGCTCTCCATCTTCGCTCTCCAGCAATAACTTCATATGAACTTTCATTCTCTCTCTGACGCACAATTATTGGCTGAACAATACCCCTCTCCTTAATTGAATTAGATAAATCAATCAATTCATCTTCTAAAAAAACGCTTCTTGGATTTTGTTTATTTGCTTGAATGTTTTCTATGGGTATCAATGATACATTGATTTCATCATGACTGTTATCGGATATCACTTCTTTTGGGACATCTCCTATTAGAGATGCCAATCCTCTTCCTAATCTTGTTGTTGAATTTGATTGTTCAGCCACGATTATTACCTCATATTTAAATTATTGTTTGATGTTCTATTATCTTTTTTTAATACTTCTGCTGCAAGACTCATATACGCCTGTGAGCCAACACATTTATGATCATAAAGCATAACAGGCTTGCCATATGAAGGAGCTTCGGAGACCCTTACATTTCTTGGTATTACCGTTTTATATACCTTATCACCCATAAAATCCCTTACATCTTTTGCAACCTGACCCGATAGATTATTCCTCTCATCAAACATTGTAAGAAGAACACCATGGATAAGTAAATCCTTATTTAAGGTATTTCTAACAAGTTCCACTGTTTCAAGTAATTGTCCTAAACCCTCTAATGCATAAAATTCGCATTGAAGGGGTACAATAATTCCACTAGAAGCTGCTAATGCATTAATTGTTATAAGGTTTAGTGATGGCGGACAATCAATAAGTATATAGCTATACTTTACTGAGTCTTTATTAAGTTTTTCAATTGCTCTTTTGAGCTTAAATGATTTTTCATTATCATTAGCTAACACTGACTCTAAGCCTAGTAAATCTAATGTAGAGGGTACTATATGAAGATTATCAACAATAGTATCCATCTTAATATCATTAATTTCTTTCTCACCTGCAAGAAGATCATAACTTGAGAACTTACGATCATCTTTATTTATTCCAAGACCAGTAGATGCATTACCTTGAGGATCAAGATCGATTATCAAAACACTCTCTCCAGCACCGGCTATTGCACAACCAAGGTTAAGCGTTGTTGTCGTTTTACCAACTCCACCTTTCTGGTTTGCAAGTGCAAAAATCTGAGTCTCTTTGTTTTTTTTGTTACCAAAACCAAACATGTCTAAATCTCAATATCCAAAATATATGCATCCTTGTTAGTTATACTTGATACATATTTCACATTCAATTGTGACGATATTTTTGAGTTGGTCAACTCCGTTTTTGCATTAATACCTTTTTGCAACAAGTATTTAGTCTTACTATGAATATATGGTTTTGTTAGCCTGATAATGTTATCAATGCTTGAAAAAGCACGCGCTGTAATAACATCAATTTTTGTTGTTCCAATGTCCATATTTTCAATTCGATCTGCATATATCTTAACTCTTATATTACATTCATGTGCAACATGTTTCAAGAAACTGCATTTCTTTTTGTTTGAGTCCACTAGATATATATCTTTTTCTTCCCCCTCACAAATGGCAATAATAAAACCAGGCAGTCCAGCGCCCGTGCCTATATCCATTAAATGGCTATAATTCTTCGGCAATAACTTTAAGAGCTGTATAGAGTCAAGGATATGCCTTTCCCAAACATTCTCTATTGTTGACTTACCAATAAGATTGAATTTATTTTGCCAATCAAGCAAACACTCTACATATAACTCAATTTTATCAATTGTTTCACGTGAAACATTGTAGTTATTAATAATCTGTTCAATAACCAGATCTTTGTTCATAATTGTTTATGCTGTTTGTTTAGAAGTTTCTTTTGTCGCCTTTAAGTATGAAATAACCTTTAAGACTGTAGATGGGTCAATACCTTCCATTCTATTAAGCTGACCTATTGTTGTTGGTTTAATTCTTGCTATTCTGTCACGCGCCTCGTTAGATAAGCCTTTTATATCCATATAATTCATATTATCGGGTATATTGACTCCTTCTTCTTTTTTGAATGAGCTAATTTCCTGAGTTTGCCTCTCTAGGTACTTTGAATAAATTGCATCTGATTCTAACTGAGTTATTACATTTGAGTCAATGTTGTTTAGTTCTGGCCAGATTTTATAAAGGTCTTTTATATTGATATTTGGATATGAAATGAGATCCAAAACCGTTCTTTTCTTTCCATCCTGATTTATATTTAGCCCATGTTCTTTTGCTTTTGTGGGGGTAATGTTTAACTTGTTAGCTAGGTCCAATGCATAATTTATTGCATTCATCTTACTTTTATAATGATTAGTACGCTCTTTGTGAACAAAACCAAGATCTATACCCTTTTGTGTTAATCTCTGATCGGCATTATCAATACGCAGAGATAACCTGTATTCAGCTCTTGAAGTAAACATCCTATATGGCTCTGTTACACCTTTTGTAATTAAATCATCTATCATTACACCAATGTATGCGTCAGACCTATCTAGAATAAACTCTTCTGTTGAACTCGCTTTTAATGCAGCATTAATCCCTGAAATTAAACCCTGTGCAGATGCCTCTTCGTAACCTGTGGTTCCATTGATTTGACCCGCTAAAAATAAATTTTTTACTTTCTTTGTTTCAAGTGTTGGCTTTAGTTCTCTTGGGTCAATATAATCATACTCAATTGCATAACCAGGTCTCTCTATTATCACATCCTCTAACCCATAGATTGAGTGAACAATATGGTCTTGTATCTTTTCATCTATTGAGGTTGAAATTCCATTTGGGTAAACGATATGCGTGTTCAATCCTTCGGGTTCTAGGAATATCTGGTGTCCGTTTCTCTCTCCGAAGCGAACTACTTTGTCCTCTATTGATGGACAGTAGCGAGGACCTGTAGATTCGATTTGACCAGAATAGAGTGGGGCGTCATGTATATTGTCTAAAATTATTTTGTGCGTCTTTTCATTGGTTCTGGTTATATAGCAAGGGACTTGTTCTTGTTGGATCTTGCTTGTTAGATATGACATGAATATAGGATTATCATCTGGTTTCTGTTCTTCTAATTTATCCCAGTGTATTGTTCTGCCGTCTAATCTTGGTGGGGTTCCCGTTTTTAATCTGCCGAGTTGAAATTTATAATCCTTAAACGTATTTGATAGATGTATTGATGGTTTATCTCCAACACGCCCAGCTGGATAAGTTCTTTTGCCAATATGGATGATACCATTTAAAAAAGTACCCGTTGTGATGATAACAGAATGTGCAAAAATTTCTATTTCATCCAACACTCTGATGCCTTCACATCTATCATCATTGATAATTAAACCTATGCATTCATTCTCAATAATTTCTAGGTTTTCGTATGAACCAAGCATGTCTTGCATTGCTTCTTTATACAAGTCTCTATCAGCCTGAACTCGCGGAGCTCGAACAGCTGGTCCTTTGCTTTGGTTGAGGACTCTATATTGAATAGCGGCTCTATCTGAAGCTACACCAATCACTCCATCTAAAGCATCAACTTCTCTGACAAGATGACTTTTTCCTAATCCTCCAAAAGCAGGATTACAGGACATCTCACCAATAGTAGAAATTTTGTGCGTAACAAGTAACGATTTTGCTCCACACCTTGCTGCCGCAGCCGCTGCTTCACAACCGGCATGCCCACCACCTACAATAATTACATCAAATTCATATTTCATAATTTTTTCCTAATGGATATATATTTCATATTATCTTATTTACCAATACAAAAATCAGTAAATATTACATCAAGTAAGTCTTCAACGTCAACGTTCCCCGTAATGATGCCTAAGGAGTTAATAGCACTTCGTAAATCTTCTGAAACTAATTCGATATCGTTTTTTTTGTGTTCAAGTGAGGAGATCAAATAATGTCTAACCTTTTCTATGGCATCTCTATGACGAGATTTTGTGATAAAATTACCTTCAGTTCTACAACCTTTTTCTACATTTTTTTCAATAATATCAATAAGTTGTGTAATTCCTACATCATATTTAGTTGAAATTGATACCTCTTTATTTTTGTGTATTGATATATCATTTTTAGCCCAAACCTCTATTACTTTATCTTTAATACTTTCAGGTGCTGGCTGGTTATTTTTTTTACTTGAGTCCATAAGCCATAAAACCAAATCGGCTTCTGATATTTTGGTCCTTGCTCTTTCTATACCTATATCCTCTATTGAAGATCTTCCTTTCCTTATTCCTGCTGTATCTGTAATGACAACAGGAAAACCTGCTATATTTAGATATGCATCAATGCTATCCCTTGTTGTTCCTGCTTGAGATGAAACAATAGCAATATCTCTATTTGATAAATGATTCAGTAAACTCGATTTTCCTGTATTTGGTGGTCCTGCAATTATTATGTGAAATCCATCCCTAAGTCTCTCGCCTTTATTTGAATCATTTAAATGAATATCTAATTCATTAATTAATGTTTTTATTTCACTAAGTTGTTCGTTAAGCAGATGATCGGGTAATTCTTCTTCAACAAAATCTATTGTAGCTTCTAAATATGATAAATTTTTGACAATTTGCTTCTTCCATTTATTGTATAGGTTAGATAGTTTTCCATCCATCTGATCAAATGCTTGTTTTCTTTGAAACTCGGTTTCAGCATTAATTAAATCAGCCATACCTTCAATCTCTAGAAGATCTAATTTACCATTCAAAAAAGCTCTCTTAGTAAATTCACCTGCTTCAGCATAAACAAAATGATTTTGTTGTGAGAGAATTTGAAAAATTAAATCCTTGATTGCGTTACTACCATGAATATGAAGTTCGACTACATCTTCACCAGTAAAACTTCGTGGAGCCTTGAAGTAGGTTACCAAGGTATTATCAATTGTTTCATTTGTTTTTGGATGGAGTAATCGTGCTAATTTAAACTGATTGGGCATAGGCATTGGAATACCAAAGATTGAAAATATATCTTTAGCATTTGTACCAGAAATTCTTACCACAGACACACCAGCTTTTCCGGGTGCAGATGATAAGGCGTATATTGTATTAGTGTTGTTGTTATACATAAAAAACTACTTAACTTTTAAAAATTTTAAAAATATTATTACAATAAAAACAAAATATATTCTAATTTATTCGATATAAATAAAATACTGGGAGATCCATTCTAATGAAAAAAATTATGATAAATGAATTTGGTAATGAATCAAAAATGATCCTCAACGAAGTTGATACACCATCACCGAAAGATAATGAGGTTTTGGTTCAACACAAAGCAATTGGAATAAACTTCATTGATATATATCAAAGAACTGGATTGTACCCCCTGAATTTGCCATCTTCGTTGGGCCTCGAGGCATCAGGTGTTGTTGAGGCGATTGGTGGTGATGTAAAAAGTTTTAATGTTGGAGATAGGGTTTGTTATTGTAACGGTCCACTTGGAGCTTATGGGACCCATAACTTAGTCCCTGAAAACTTACTTGTTCATTTACCAGATGAAATAGAATTCGAAACGATAGCAAGTGGTCTGCTTAAAGGTGTGACAGCGTATTTTTTATTACACGATATTTATCAAGTTGGAAGTAAAGATACTATATTATTTCATGCGGCCGCTGGTGGAGTTGGATCTATAGCAACTGCCTGGGCAAAAGCACTTGGAGCAAAAGTAATCGGTACGGTTGGGTCAAGCGAGAAAGAAAAGTATGCAATTGCAAATGGTTGTGATTATGTAATAAATTATAGAACTCACAATTTCAAAGATGAGGTAATGAAAATTACTAATAATGAAGGTGTTTCTGTTGTTTATGAATCTATTGGAAAAGAAACTATTGTTGATTCTATGGACTCACTAAAGAGAAGGGGTTTATTGTGTAGTTTTGGAAATGCATCTGGTGTTCCTGACCCAATTAATATTCTCGATTTAATGAGAAAAGGGTCACTGTATCTCACAAGACCTACTTTGTTTGATTATGTTAAAACTAGAGAACAATTAGAAAATGCCTCCAATAAATTTTTTGATATTTTAAAAAGCGGAAAAGTAAAAGTTGATGTACAGCAAAAATTTGATCTTGCTGATATTGGAAAAGCTCACGCATCTGTTTCTGAACGAAAAACTATAGGAACGACAATTATAATACCATGATAATACTCAGGTATTCATGGACTCAAAAAATTCTTTATTATCTTTAGTTTGAGAGATTTTATCCAACAAGAATTCCATTGCGTCTACAGTTCCCATTGGATTTAAGATTCTTCTTAACACGAACATCTTTTTAAGAGTTGCATCGCCAATTAATAGCTCTTCTTTTCTTGTACCAGATCGCAAAATATCCATAGATGGGAATACCCTCTTGTCGGATACTTTTCTATCTAGGATTATTTCAGAGTTACCAGTGCCTTTAAATTCTTCAAAAATAACCTCATCCATTCTACTTCCTGTATCAATTAAGGCTGTTGAAATAATTGTTAGAGAGCCACCTTCCTCAATATTTCTTGCAGCCCCAAAAAATCTTTTAGGCCGTTGTAGAGCGTTAGCATCAACACCACCCGTTAGGACCTTACCAGATGAAGGTACAACGGTGTTATAAGCCCTGCCCAATCGCGTGATAGAATCTAGTAATATCACAACATCCCTTCCATGCTCAACGAGCCTCTTTGCCTTTTCAATTACCATTTCAGCAACTTGAACATGTCTTGATGCTGGTTCATCGAAGGTTGATGACACAACCTCACCCTTTACTGATCTTTGCATATCTGTGACTTCTTCGGGTCTTTCATCTATTAAAAGGACAATAAGGTAACATTCAGGGTGGTTTGAGGTAATGGAATGAGCAATATTCTGTAACAATACAGTTTTACCAGTTCTTGGAGGTGCAACAATTAGACCCCTTTGACCTTTTCCAAGAGGTGCAACAATATCAATTATTCTACCACTTTTATCTTTCAAGGAAGGATCTATAACTTCCATAAGAAGTGACTCATCAGGATATAAAGGTGTCAAATTATCAAAATTTATTTTATGCCGACTTTTTTCTGGGTCTTCAAAATTTATTGTATTGACCTTTAAAAGAGCAAAATACCTCTCACCTACTTTAGGACTTCTAATTTCACCCTCAATACTATCGCCAGTGCGAAGTGTAAATCTTCTAATTTGGCTTGGGCTTACATAAATATCATCCGGACCAGGTAGGTAATTTGCATCAGGCGATCTTATAAATCCAAAACCGTCTTGTAAAACTTCTACTACTCCATCACCAATAATGGTTATGTCATTCTCAGCAAGTCTTTTGAGAATGGCAAATAGTAATTCTTGTTTTCGCAAAGTACTTGCGTTTTCAATTTCGTATTCATCTGCGATTGCAAGAAGTTGAGCCGGCTTTTTTTCTTTCAGGTCCTTAAGACGTACCTGATTTGCATTTATTTCAATTATATTTTCAGTCATTTTAATGATTTATTTTAGGGAATTACAAGGTAAGATTTTTTATGTTTAACACAAATTTTGATAATTATCAAAAGAAAAAATTAGGGTCTTAGTATCACTAAAAATACAATCACTATTATCAGTATTGTTGGTATTTCATTTATAACTCTGAAATATTTATGTGATTTTACATTTTTATCATTTTGAAATTTTTTCACACTTCCAATTAAAAAACCATGATATCCCGATAAAATTATAACCAATAATAATTTCCAGTGGAACCAAAAATCAGTTTTAAAATCAATTACATCATAATAAAAAATTAACAATAGAGCTAAAATCCACGTGACTATCATAGCAGGTGTCATTATATATTTTGCGAGTCTATATTCCATGATTTTCAATAACTCAGATGCTTCAGAACCAGCTTTTAAATTTGAGTGATAAACAAATAATCGTGGTAAATATAATAAAGCAGCAGACCAAGCAATCACAGCAATAATGTGTAGTGATTTTACTATTAAATATGAAGCCCCTTCATCAATCATTTATGGTTCCTTACAATTTCTACGAGTTTTTTAACATTTTCAGGCGGTGTCTCTTTCAAAATACCATGACCAAGTCCAATTATAAAGGGGTGATTTCTAAAAGTTTCAATATTTTCTATTATATCGTCTTCAAGAATTTTACCTCCCTTAAGCAATATTTCAGGCGAAATATTTCCCTGTAAGACAACATTTTCTTGTAAGGTTTTTAAAGCGGTTAATCTACTAAATGTATGATCTAATGCAATTATATCAACATTGGTTTTATTCACAAAATCAACATAAAAGTTTGTTGCACCTTTAGGAAAACCTATTATGGGAGTATCAGGGTAATTTTTTTTGACAGATGA